>JAILQN010000177.1 GCA_024699005.1 Clostridia bacterium | reverse complement strand
TTCCTGCAAACAGATGGGCACAGCGAAATTCACATGCGCCGGCTGCGGCGGCGAAAAAACCGATTTCACCGGTTACGATGAGACAGTCCACCTGCACACCAGGACAGTCGGAGCCGTGGAGCCGACCTGCGGCGAAGCGGGATACACAGGCGACGTGGTATGCACGGACTGCAGAAAGACCGTGTCAACAGGCGAGATCAGACCTGCCACCGGCGAGCACAGCTGGGAACTGACCGAGACTCTCACTCCGGCGTCATGCAGGGCCGAGGGTCAGGGCAAATTCGAATGCACGCATTGCGACGCGGAAAATACCGACTCAATCGGTTTTGACGAAAGCGTCCATCTGCATACCAAAACCGTCGGCGCCGCAGCCCCGACCTGCGGCAGAGCAGGTTACACCGGCGACGTGGTGTGCGAGGACTGCGGAGCGCCCATATCGACAGGCGAAGTCAGACCTGCCACAGGCGAGCATACCTACGGCGACTGGTCGACCGTAAAAGAACCGACAGCGACCGAAACTGGCGAAAAGGTCAGAGTCTGTGGAGTCTGCGGCGACACTCAGAGAGAGACCATTCCAGCCACGGGCGGAAGCGCAGAGCAGCCCTCCGGCGATACTCAGCAATCCAACTGCGTATGCGGAGGATACCATACCGGACCGTTCGCGTGGCTTGTAAAATTCATCCACAGGATAAGCTATTTCTTCAGAAATCTGTTCAATTAAAACGTTCATCAAGGCGGAAGGTGACAGGCGTCATCTGCCGCTTTTTATTTTTTCTATAGACATTCTTCCCGATACGATGTATACTGTCGGTATTGCAGGAGGAATCATCATGAGCTTTATCGCAGGCGCAGGTCTTACCAATATCGACCTGCTTTACGAAAATATGCCCCGTCTGCCGGAGCCGGGCGAAGAAATATACACAAACAGCTTTTCGCTGCAGCTGGGCGGCGGGCTGCCCGCCACGCTTATCAACACAGGCAGATTGGGGATCCCGGCGAGGATCGCAACGGAGCTTGGCAGCGATATGTTCTCGCGTTTTGCAGAAGAAAAGTTCCGCGAAAACGGCGTGGAGCCCCTGAACCTGTATAACGGCGACGAGATACCTGTAAACATCACCAGCGCGGTGATACTGGAGGACGACCGCAGCTTCATCAGTTACGGCAGAGCCGGTGGCGAGGTCACAGACGCGCAGCGGGAAGCCTTTTACGATATGGCGCACGGCGCGAAGATCTGCCTGATGAACCCGGGCGGGTATACGGACGTTTACCGCAGACTCAAGGCGGAAGGCACCGTTATGGTGCTGGATTTCGGCTGGGACGACGAACTCTCTTTCGAAAAATACGGCGAGTATCTCTCACTCGCTGATTATTACACGCCCAATAAAAAAGAGGCTCTTAAACTCACAGGAGCAAAAAGCCCCGAGGACGCCTGCCGCGTGCTCTCGGGATACTTTGAGAAAGTCATAGTCAAGGTGGACAAAGACGGCTGCCTGGGCCTTGATGAAACCGGACTGTTTTTCTGCCCGTCCGTGAAGGAATTCAAAGGTGTTGACAGCACCGGAGCGGGAGACGCCTTCCTGGCGGGTTTCTGCTACGGGCTTTATCACGGTATGTCCTTCAGGGACTGCATAGCAGCGGGCAACGTCACCGGCGGCAAAGCCGTCACCGCTGTCGGAGCCCTGACGGCTTACGTTACGGAGGAAGAGCTGCTGGAACTATGTAAAGTATGAAGGTTGAAGTATGAAGTATGAAGTATGAAGTGAATAAGGTTTTGATTAATTATATACCGCTGTAACACTTCAAAGCATTATCCAGGTACGTTATTTAAAATTGCTGCAAACGTCAGTTTCCCGGTTAATAAAAGCTTCCGTCTGTATCATACTTCATACTTCATACTTCATACTTTGATCAATACTGTCTTCGCATTCATGACAAGTTAATTGCCGCCGAACACTTCTTTCACCGCTTCCAGATACCCGTAGCCGTACACGTCGTCAGGCTCCAGATAGCTCATCTCGGTCCACTCGTTCCATGAATTGATAGTTATCAGGGGTACGTCGTTGTATTTATCGGCGTACTCCTTTGCCATAACCAGCCCCCGTTTGAAGTTTTCGGGGGTATTGTTTGTCATTATCGGGTGGGTCAGGATATGATGGCGGGGGTTATTGTCCCAGCCTACGGTTATATGCGGATAGTACGGCACGGGATATTCGGTCCGCAGTCTCTCCCACTCTTTTGCTATGTCGGGCAGAATATCAAGATAATCCCTGTCGCAGTCCGTCAGATGAGCGAATTGGTAATGCGTGACGGAGTCGAAGCCGAGCAGCTTCACAAGATCAAGGAACGAACCGTCATGTTTCGAGTCGACGCCGCTGACGTTGGCGGCGTGTTCGGAATAAACCGTCATCTGAAGGTGCAGATCCGGGAATCCCGCCTCTTTTGTAAGGCTGCGGAAGTACCCGAGCGCATCTTTGGTCTTTTCGATACTTCCGAGTCCCCTGACCAGGTTCATCACGTCATAGATCATAAATACCGGGCAGCCGTTTATTGTATAGTAGTTCGGGCGGGTGAAATATTTATCGATCACACGGCGGCAGATGACATCGAACTCTGAACGGGGCTGAGAACCGTACCAGATGATCTCATCCAGTCCTGACTGTCTCTTGTCCCAGGTATAACCCGCGTCGTGATTCGCCCACATCAGATAGAACTTCATGTCCGTATTGTTCGGAGCGCCGAGGAACCCCTCGTCAAGGCACTGCTCCAGGAAGGGACGACGGTCATACCAGTACCAGTCATAGATAAAAACGTTTACGTTATGGCGCAGCGCCTCGTTTATCTGCATCTCCATGACCGCCGGAGATGCCTCATCCACCGGTCCCCAGAGCGGATGCCGCGGCAGGATCTGCCCCGGAACGCGGCTCTCGGCAGAGAGCACGGACTGCCACTCGCCTATCCCCTGCTCCCAGAACTGATAAGCGCGTTTCTCGCGGCCCGTGTAGGACGGCCAGATGTATGCGGCGACGTCGTAGGTTTTCATATTGCTGATCCTTTCTGTTTTTCGGTGAAGAAAACGGAGTTTATAATGTGCAATGTGCAATGTGCAATTAGCAATGTACAATTGCGCTTTGGAAGGTATAACGGTTGACTTGTCTCCGCCCCGGAAAAATCCGTTTTATGCTGACTGGGCGGTGTAAAGTAAACGGCTGAGACCTTGTTCGGCACAATTGCACATTGTACATTGCTGATTGCACATTAATCAAAAGCTCTCCAGTTTTGCGCTGACCCTCAGTATTATCCTCGCGTCTTCGGCTGTGATCGTTCCGTTTTTGTCCGCGTCGGCGGCTGTGACGGCTGCTTCGTTCAGTTTTTCCAGCTTTGCGGAGTACCTCAGAGCCAGTCTCGCGTCTTCTGCGGTGATTTTCCCGTCGCCGTTCACGTCGCCTAACGAGAGCGCCGATCCGGATTTCTTTATAAGAACGCTGTCCACCCTGTTTGCCTTGTTCCCGTCTACGGTATAGGACTCAAGACAGAGATCGTCGCCGCTGATACGAATGACCGAGAACATCGGGCAGGAGGGATCCACGCTCACCCCTGTAACGCCGGTAAGACCGGAGACGTCATATCTCTCATGCTCGAGAGTGGATTTCACGCCTGTGGAACCGATCATAGAGTAAACTGTACTGTCCGGTCGCAGAATGGTCTTGTAATAAGAGCCGTCAAACGGATATGCCACGTCTGATACGGTGTCTTTGACAAGGTTTTTTCGTACGCCGTCGGTGCGGTAATACACGCAGTCGTTGCCGCAAAGCACCAGATCCACCCCGAGTTCTGACATCACGGTTTCCATAGTGAGCATATATGCCTTATAGACATCCGCCTGACTTGTTACGCCGTTAGTATAAACAGGTGCGTGCACCGTGACTATTTTCCACCTTGCCGCGCTGGCGCCCATATCAGCCATAAGCCAGGCCACCTGCTCGTCCGACACACAGCCTGCAGAAGACATATATCCCGAATCAAGCACTGCTATATGGGCGTCATTCAGATCAAAGGAGTAATAATCACCGGTCTGCGGGACGGTCTCTTCCGTCTCCTCGTTCACGGTTATCTCCCTGTAAAGCTTCCCGATCGCCGTATTGTCGGTGATTGCGGAGGTCCGGTATTCGTTGTTGCCCGCGACCGGCACGATGGGATTCGACCGCAGCGCCGGCGCGTCGAGGAAGCTCGACCAGGAATCGATGTCCGTGCCTCCTGCGATGTTGCCAGTATGTATTATCGCGTCGATATCACTGTGCAGAAATTCGGCGCAGTCAAGCGCGTTGGAGGAAAGAGTATACTGCCCGCTGCTTGAGGAATCGGTGTCGGTGATATGTATAAGGGTCGTGGTTTTATCAGGCGATCCTGCTTTGAGCGTCTGACTCCACCAGCCGCTGGCGGCGTCACCCACGCGGAAATAATAATATTTGTCCGCAAGACCGGAGATCTTTACGATATGATGCCGCAGGTTATGTGTCCTTTTGCCCAAAGTAAACAGTTTAAGATCCAGCACCACGGAGTCGCGGATGACCTCATCTGTCTCAGCTTCGACCCTGACGCCCTTCGCGCCGATAAAGCCCGCACCCAGAAACTCCGGATTCTCTGTATCGTAAAGCTCCACGTCAGAGCCTTTCACTGTGGAAGCGGTGTACCAGCTCACGTATATCTCGCTCTCATCCCTGCCGGGAGTCATTGCGACAAGGGACGGCAAACGGAAGTTTGCGTACGTCGCTTCCGCCTTGACCGGCGATGTCGGCGGAGTGATCGTCGATGCCCAGTCCGCCTTCTCGAACGGATCCTCGTCGATGACAAAGCCGCCTATCATCACGGCGAGCTGTGAACCTATATCCCTCGCGTTGTCACCGCTGAAATAATTGTCGACGTACCATTTCGTGATATCATCTACGCTTGTAAATCCGTGAAGCAGACGGTTGCGCAGATAGGTTATGTCGAACAGAGCCTTTATGAAGCCCGCCACACTGTCGTCCTGCCCGTGCATGAAAGCCCAGGCCTGATAGCCGTACTGCAGATAATAGCCCAGTGAATCCTCCGCCGTATCAAAGAAGGCAAGGTAAGTGGGCTCCATCGTTATCTCCGAAAGGATCTCGTCAAACAGGATGTCGTTTATAAACACGGTCAGCACGGCGTTCGCCAGGAAGTTGACAAGAGCGCCGGATTCAAGGGAAATGACCGCCTCTTTAATAAACGCATCGTCGGAAATATCCTCATTACCGTAAGCGGAATAGACATACATGGAGAGCAGCAGATCGGTTACGGTGCCGTGCCCCTCAGTTTCGCCGAAACCGTAGCGATCAAAGAACCCGGAACAGGGAACGGAAGTGATCTGCGCCTCGAACAGCCGCTTCAGATTCGGATAAAGGATATCCGGGATCGTGTCGGGACTTGTCAGGAATTTATCCTGCAGCTGCGGGAATATACTGTTGTCAACCAGATTCATTATATTTGAGGCGTCAAAGAATGTGAACGTCCCAAGAATATTGATTCCCCTGCCCATATAACCGTTCAGGAGAGCATCTACGTCGATTCCCTTCTTCACCCTGAGATATTTGCTTATAGTATTGGTCGCGGAATTGTTCAGCGCCGGTACCAGATCATTCGCAAGATAATTACGGACGATATCGGTCACCAGCTTCGCAAGGTCGAACTCCGGGATCTGTACTCTGAGCGAAGTGGTCTCACGGTACGGTCGCGGCATCTCTGCGCCGGTACGGGAAACTACGGCGCGGGTTTCATCACAGTCAACAAGCGTGAAGCTGCCGGTATCGCCCTCAAGGGTGTTTATTCTGACGGTATTGGGGAAGGAAACGAGCGGCGCTGTCTGTACGTCGTAAAGTGTCAGACCGCCGTCGGTCACGACGGAACCGATATCGTTCCTGCCGGTGCCGCCGGTAAATACGTATTTCATTCCGGCGTTCGCCAGAGCCTCCGCCGCATCGCCGGCGTTCTCCAGAACGCCCTCGCTTATCCCGGTGGGATCGACAAAGCTCCAGCCGCACATTCCTATCGGGATCTCGCCCGCAGCTTTTGCGGCGCTGCACTGCCCGGCAGCCCAGGCGAGCACGGCGTCGGTCAGCCGTCCGTGGACTTTGCTGTCCCCGCCGCCGTAGGATATCGACATGGCGTCATAAGAGGCGGCGTCCATAACGATCAGACGGTAACCGCCCTCAAGCCTGACGGAATAAGAGAGAGAACCCGATGTGTCCCTGCGGGAACCGTTATACGCCGTATGGGCTATATCCCAGCCGAACTCGGCGTAGGCGGTCTTAAAGACCGAGGTTATCGTCATCCCGTAATCAGGTACTTTTTTGCCGCCCTCAAACCGTGCGCCTTTCGTATTCATTATTTCGCCGGGGCCGTTGCAGACGATCACGTCGATGCCGGTATCGTTCTCAAAGAGCTCCAGCCGCTCGGCAAGGGCTGTGTGGTTAAGTTCCTCGCCGTTATAGGAGAGACCGCCCGGAATAAGCAGGTATTTCAGCCCCGCGCTTTTACGCGACGCAACGGCGTCAAGAGCGGAATCCATAAGCCCGTCCAGATATTCATACTGCAGACCGTTTGTCCTCGCATCCAGCAGGAACGCGTCCGAATACCCGTCCCGCCTGTCCCTGGCGACATATCTTATGCCCGCCGCAGAGGCAAAGGTCACCTCGCCCGCGACTGCGAAAGACGGGACGCTGAACAGGGCAAGTATTAAGGCAAGGGCCAAAGCCGTTGACACTATTCGTCTGAACAATGTGCAATGTACAGTGTGCAGTGTGCAATTATTCATGTATCTATCGTTTCCTTTCTGGAATCCCGTCAGGATTTCGGTTATCAGAATTCGCCGTGAACAATATACAATATCCAACCTTATTCATTGCACATTGAACATTGCACATTGAACATTAATCAAAATCGCATTCTCCGCCGAACGGCGGAAACATTATTGTCGGCCTACGTAATATTTGTCGATCCCGGATCAAGTCTGGCGATTATATCCTGCTGAATGGCGGGCGAAAGGTCGAGGAAATTGACGAACGTTCCGTGTATCCTCATGATATACACTCCCGACGGCGCATATTTCTCCGGCTCGGCAAGTACCCTGCGCAGAGTCTCGGCAGTAGTGACGTTCACATACAGATAAAACGGCTGCACGCCCTCGCCCATCGGGTTAAAGAACAGAGGATTGACTATTTTGTCGCGGAACTCTGTTCCTTTGCCTTCGAACGTGTCAGATTTAAAATATTTCGGGTCTACGCCCAGATGAGACGCGTACC
Organism: Clostridia bacterium; assembly: GCA_024699005.1. The sequence continues at coordinate 12,619 of JAILQN010000177.1, read as the reverse complement.
CGCCGGAGAATTTCGCAAAGGGCATCTTCATATTGGACAGCATCCTGAAGCCAAGTCCGTTCTCCGCCGAACCGTAGATGGGATCAACGCCGTAATTCAGCTGGGTCCTCGCACGCCTGCCGTCCGGCGTCGCGCCGACCCAGTAGCCGTACAGCAAATGGGTGGAAGGCGTGGAGTAATCCGGCCGGTAAGGGTTGCCGAGATAGTTCTTTTCTCCGGCGACGATATCCGCGACTTCGGAAGCGATATACCCCGCTTCTTTGTCCATCGATTCAATGTTGTTGCCGTATTTGTCGGCGCTCAGAAGGAATGCGTGAAGCTCTTCATAGCCCTCAAAGTCGGCGAACAGAGCGGGAACGAGTTTATCGGCGTCCTCCGGACGCTCCGATAAAAGTCTGTCTATCGCGGCGAAAGCGTCCGCCACGACCGTTACGCCGTGGATGAGGCAGCCGCTGCCGTTATATTCCGACCCTTGGTGATCGGTGTCGCGGCAGTCATAGCCCGTCTGCATGCCGCCCATAAGGGTCGACAGGAACGGCACGCGCTGAGTTGCAAGAGCGCGGGAGACTTCGTTGCCCGCCTGCGCCATGGCGTCCGCGAACGTCCGTGTGTTTTTATAAAACGCCTCGCGGATACCGGACAGCTCCGCTTTCGGAATATCAAAGAGCTTTTCTCCCGTGACCGTCGACACGCCGCCGGTAAGGGTAAGCTCCAGTATCTTCGGCAGGTTGAACCAGGTGTTCGTCGTGTTGCCCGTATCCTTGCCCATAATGAGCGGCTCCTGGCACCCCGCGACGGAGATATCCGGAAGATCGTCCTCACTGACTCCCCTGTCGGCCATGATCCGCCAGAGGGAATCGTCGTTGAACAGCGAAGGAGTGAGTTTGCCGGGGGAGAAGAAAAACCTTCCCAGCTCCCGGTACAGCTTGTCGGGAGTGTTTTTATGCAGCTTTACGGAAAGTATCGGCTGCGGAAGATTCATATCGTAATAAGCGTCCAGCAGAGCGTAGGTGGACGGATTTGTCAGATCTCCGCCGTTTTTGTCGCGCCCGCTGACGATGATGTTCTGCGAGATAGCCCAGCTTCTGTCAGCCACGTTGAAGAACACCAGGAAATGTCTGAACAGCGCCGCCGCCTGCTCCCGGGAAAGCCCCGCGCGGTACGGCTCGAATATCCTGTCGGCATTGCCAACGGAGAAGGCAAAGGGGTTTGGCGTCTGTTCCAGGCACATGACCTGCCACAGCAGGATAAAGCTCTGTATCGCTTCAGACAGATCTGCCGCGCCGTACTCCGGCACACGCTCAAGGGTATCGGCGATCATGCGCAGACGCGGCTTGTCGGCCTCCGGAGCATCCGTCAGCTTGTCAAGCGCTATCCGCCTGTAACGCCGAGCCAGGATCGCCGGCGCGTCAAGAGCGCGGGCAAACGCTCTGCCTTCTGCAAGGTCTTTTGAGCCGATCTCCCGCTGCATTTTACGCACGCCGTTTTTTATCGCGTATCGCATATCGGGGATAAGATGCCCCGTGACCTGCTCCATAAAGAACACGACCTCTTTGGTGTAATCCTCGTATTTTGAGTAGGTCTCGCCCAGCAGCCTTGAATATTCCGTTTCGCCGAAGGCGTCCCGGACTCTTTCGATCCTCTCCCGGGGAATATCGTCCGACGGCTCTATATCCCCGAACACGGCGGCGGTATCGCAGTAACCGCAGAACTCCTCCACCCTGAAGGATGGGTTAATAAGGGCGTAGCTCCTGGCGAAGCCGTCGTCCTGCGTGCCTGCGAATATCGCGTAAGGATCGATATCGAGAGGGATCTTTTCGCAGATAAGGCACAATAGTTCGGCCTTCTTCTCCTCCGCGGACAGCCCCGGGAAGGAATCCGCGTTTCCGATCTCGAGCTCTTTCGCAAGGAACCAGCCGTCCAGCCTCTTCTTCGCGCGCTCGAATCTGAACTGTTTTTTCGCAAGTTCAGTGATATATTCGGGGGAATAAACGTCAAAAATCATAGCATTTTCCTAATAATCAACGATCCGCACGCCCGCAGAGCGCAGAGCGTTTACAAAATCAAGGTATTCCTCTTCGGTCACAAAACCGTCTTTTATTTTATATCCGCCGGTCCATTTATCCCTGCCGTACTCATGGTATTTCAGCACTTCGGCTGTTACGGACGACAGGTCAAAGGTTTTGAAAACTTTTATAAACTCGTCTGCGCGGTCGTTCACTCCGCGGATCAGAGGGATACGGATATGCGTCTGTTTGCGCATCCGGGACAGTTTCCTGATATTATCGATGATCACGGCGTTATCCGCGCCTGTATAGTATTTATGTTTTTCCGGATCGGGATGCTTGAGATCGACTATCATGAAATCGATCAGCTCCGACAGCTCGCAGAGCCGCCTATGCGTCCCGTTATTTTCGATACAGGTGTTTATGCCGGCTGATTTAAGCGCGGCAAGGGATTCGGAGAGAGCGTCGAACTGAACGGTCGGCTCCCCTCCCGTGAAGGTCACTCCCCCGCCGGAGAAAAACATGGGGCGGCATGACAAAGCCTCTGCGACTATCTCTGCAGTTGTATAATCCTTCGCGCCGTCGGCATAAACCGGCATACTCTCCGGGTTTGAGCACCACATGCAGCGCAGATTGCAGCCCTGCATGTGATATACCAGCCTGTTGCCCGGTCCGTCCTGGGAGAAGTTGAAACCTTTATGGTAAATTCTCATCACTTTATATACAAATCGGTGCATCCGAATGAGGACACACCCGATTTGTATTGTAATATATCATTCGTCGTAGGCAGGGTCTGCCGCTTTGTCGAACAGAGCCAGGATCTCTTTGGAGGGAACCTTGTCGATAAGCGAGACGATAACACAGAGCAGCATGCCGACGCAGAAGCCGGGCAGAAGCTCATAAACCCTGGTGACAGAATGCGAAAAAATCATCCACGGAGTCAGGGTTTCGCCCGCTGCCTGAATGGCATCGACCGTGTTTTGTATAGAACGGCTGAGCGCTATCCATACAGCGACTGTAACGCCGCCGCCTAAAATTCCCGCGATGGCGCCTTTATAGGTGAACCTGCGCCAGAAGAGCGAAAGGATGATAACGGGACCGAACGCTGCGCCGAAGCCCGCCCAGGCGTTCTCCACAAGCCCCATGATGGAGCCTGCGTTGGGATTGGAGGCGATAAAGTAAGCGATGACGGCGATAACGGCGACGAACGCCCTGCCCACCCAGAGCAGCTCTGTGTCGGAAGCTTTCTTCCTGATAACGGTCTTGTAAATATCGCTGGTGAAGGAAGAAGAAGCGACCAGAAGCTGCGAGTCTGCGGTGCTCATGGCAGCCGCCAATATCGCGGAGAGCAGGATGCCGGCGATAAATGCGGGGAACAAATCACGCACAAGTTTAATAAACACATGTTCTGTTTCACCGGCCGCAATAAGCTCCGACCCAATATAAACCCTGCCGAAATATCCGATGAAAATAGCCGCGCCCAAGGACAATATGACCCAGATTATGGCAACGGTCGCGGATTTTTTGATAAGGCTGGGCTTCTTTATTGCCATGAAACGCACGATGATGTGCGGCATGCCGAAATAACCGAGACCCCACGCAAAGCCGGAAACGATATCCTGCCAGGTCGCAGAGAAGGGATTGGTGACGAATTCATTAGGAGTGCCAGCGAAGCCCGTGTTGATCGCGGCAAAGTCCAGATCCTTGGTGGATACAAGGATGATCGGCACAGCCATGATCGCGATAAGCATCATAATACCCTGGAAGAAGTCCGTCCAGCATACGGCGGAGAAGCCGCCCGTAAAGGTGTATGCCACAAGGATAGCGGCGAACACCAGCATGGCGTTTTCATAGGAGAGCCCCGGTATGACCGTGCTGAACAGAGTGCCGCCCGCCTTGAAACTGGACGCAACGTATATTGTAAAGCACACCGCGAACACGATCGCGCAAACGATCCTGAGGATCGGACTTTTGGTCAGAAATCTGTTGGAGAGGTACTGCGGGACCGTGATGGAGTCGCCGGCAGCTTTGGAGAAACTGCGAAGACGCCTGGCGACGATCAGCCAGTTGAGGATAGTGCCGAGACAAAGCCCGATTCCTATCCACATTTTGCCGAAGCCGAAAGCGACGATACTGCCCGGGAAGCCCATCAGCAGCCAGCCGCTCATATCCGACGCCTGAGCGCTCATGGCTGTGACGTAAGGACCCATACTCCTGCCGCCCAGGAAGTACTCTTTCTCTCCGTTGCCGGAGCCGCGCATCCTGAACATGAACACGGTGCCTATAGCAAGCACCACAAGGAAATAGATGATAAATGCAAGTAATTCGAGAGTCATTTTTTCTTTCCTTCCTATTAAACAGGCGTCAATAAGCGACTGCCCAGAGTACCATATGTTTTGCCGGCTTGCCGCAGCAGACGCAGACGTCCGACAGATCCTCCTGAGCGAACGGGATACAGCGCGAGCCTACGCCGGTCTGTTCCTTGACTGCGTCCTCGCACGCCTCTTCGCCGCACCACATCGCCTTTACGAATCCGTCGCCGTTTTCGGCTCTTACGGCCTTTATCTCATCAAGTGTCCTGCAGGCAAAAGTCCGCCTGTCCATATTGTCCTTCGCTTTTCTGTAAAGGTTAGCGCCTATATCGTCAAGCAGAGCGGCAACTTCGTCCTCTATGTTATCGAGCGATACGAAGGTCTTTTCGCCGGTGTCCCTGCGCACGAGCACGCACTTGTTGTTCTCCATATCCCTGGGGCCGATCTCGAGCCTTACGGGCACGCCCTTCATCTCGTACTGGGCGAATTTCCATCCGGGAGACTGGTCGGACGTATCGATCTTTGCCCTGAACTTCAGGGCGAGCCTGTCCGTTATCTCCTGCGCCTTCTCTGAAACGCCGGGTTTATGGGACGCGATGGGTATGACTATGACCTGAACGGGAGCGACCTTCGGCGGCAGAACGAGACCGGAATTATCGCCGTGGGACATGATTATCGCGCCGATGAGCCTGGTCGTGGTGCCCCACGAGGTCTGATACATGTATTTGAGCTTATTGTCCTTATCGGTAAAGGTCATGTTGAACGCGCGGGCGAAACCGTCGCCGAAATAGTGCGACGTGCCCGCCTGAAGCGCCTTGCCGTCGTGCATGAGCGCTTCGATGGCGTAGGTGGCCTCCGCGCCGGCGAACTTGTCCGACTCGGTCTTGCGCCCTTTGACTACAGGCATATTAAGGATGTTCTCACAGAAATCGGCGTAGACGTTAAGCATGCGCTCGGTCTCCGCAACGGCCTCTTCAGCTGTCGCATGGACGGTATGCCCCTCCTGCCAGAGGAACTCCCTCGTCCTTAAGAACGGACGGGTAGTCTTTTCCCAGCGCACCACGTTGCACCACTGGTTATAGAGCTTCGGCAGATCCCTGTAGGACTGCACGACTTTGGAATAATGCTCACAGAACAGGGTCTCCGAAGTCGGTCGGACGCAGATACGCTCCTCAAGCTCGTTTTCGCCGCCGTGGGTCACCCATGCCACCTCAGGCGCGAAGCCCTCCACGTGGTCTTTCTCCTTCTGAAGAAGGCTCTCCGGGATGAACAGCGGCATATATACGTTCTCGTGGCCTGTCGCCTTGAACATTGCGTCCATCTGACTCTGGATAAGCTCCCAGATGGCGTAGCCGTACGGCCTTATCGCCATACAGCCTTTCACGCTGGTATAGTCGACCAGCTCGGCTTTCTTTACGACGTCCGTATACCACTGAGCGAAATCATCCTCCATAGAGGTTATGCTCTCAACAAGCTTTTTTTCTTTTTCCATGTTTGTTTTATACCTTTATTCCCCGTTTTGCCAGTTCGTCCGTCAGCTTTTCCAAAGGTTCAGAACCCGTGGCAAAACAGACGGCATCCATACCGCATGCCCTGGAGCCGTCCACGTTTATCTGCATATCGTCTATGAATACGCACTCTTCCGGCCTTACCGAAAACAGCTCAAAGAACTTGCGGTAGATAGCCGGATCGGGTTTGATGATGTGATAATTCGCGGAAATAAGCTTATCCGGGATAAGCGAAAGGACCTGTTTGTGTTTCGAATATTCGTAAAAGTCGAAACCGGCGTTGGACAGCAGATACACGCCGCAGCCCTTCGCCTTCAGCCTGAGGATCAGATCGCTCATCACCGGAAATTCCGGCATTTCGTTCGTGCCGTAATCCTGTGCGACATAAAGATCATTCAGAAGCCGGACGCATCTGTCGTTAAGACGCGGCGCCGCTTCGGTTATGACCTGTTTGTGGGTCCTGAGCCCGGCATCGGTCGCGCGGATACAGCCCTTATCATAGAATTCGCGCTTTATAAGCGCGATATCTTCTTCGGAAGCTCCGTGACGTTTAAGGGCGGCTGCGGGATTGTAATCCAGCAGCACCCCGCCCATATCAAATACTATATTTTTTATCATTTATCGTATCAGCTGCCGGCTGATAGTATTTCAGTTGTTTTCTCCGCCCTTGAATACAGAGAACAGATCGGAAAAATCATCGTCATTCGTTTTTAAGACGTCGTTCGCGGTCTGCTCCATTGTCTTTGCCGTGGGGATACTCTGACGCCTTTCCTTCGCGGGAGCTGCGGGAGCCGTAAAAATATCCTGACCTGTCGGTGCGGGAGTCGACGGAGTATATGCAGGAGCCGGGTTAAACGCCGGCGCTGCGGGAGCAGCGGGTGCCGCAGGTGCGCTGAACGCGGGAGCTGCGGGAGCGGACGAACGGAACGCCGGGGCAGCGGAAGACGCCGGTGCGGCAGCGGGAGCGGCTGCGGCCTGCGCGGCAGATGAATCGACAGCCTTATTTCCGCCGAAACCCGTAGCGATCACGGTTACTATGACCTGATCGTCCAGTTCGTTGTCTATAGCCACGCCGAAAATGATATTTGCGTCTTCATCGGCCGCCTCATGAATAATGGAGCAGGCCTCGTCAACCTCGTCAAGCGTGATATCGGAGGACGCGGTGATATTTATGATTATACCCATGGAGCCTTCGATGGAAGTCTCAAGCAGCGGGCTGTTGATAGCGGATTTTGCAGCCTGAACAGCCTTGTCCTTGCCGCTTGCTTTGCCAATACCCATGTGGGCGTGACCGGCGTCTTTCATAATGGACGTGACGTCCGCAAAGTCGAGATTGATAAGACCAGGCACGGTAATCAGATCCGAGATGGAACTGACGCCCTGGCGAAGAACGTCGTCCGCCGCGCTGAAAGCGTTCTGAAGTGTTATCTTCTCATCGGAAACGTATTTAAGACGCTCGTTCGGGATTATGATGAGAGAGTCGACATACTGCGACAGTTCAGATATACCTGCGTCCGCCTGCGCCATCCTGCGTTTGCCTTCAAAATTGAAGGGTTTGGTAACGATACCGACGGTAAGGATACCCTTGTCCTTTGCCATCTGGGCGATGACCGGAGCCGCGCCGGTGCCCGTACCGCCGCCCATACCGGCAGTGATAAAGACCATATCCGCGCCGGCAAGCGCGTCGTTGATGCTGTCCATGCTTTCCTCGGCTGACTTCTTGCCGCGCTCTGGTACCGCGCCTGCGCCCTGACCGTGAGTTGTCTTCTCGCCGATCTGTATCTTATTCGTCGCTTTGGAATACATAAGCACATGCTTATCTGTATTTACCGAAATAAACTCAACGCCCTGCACGCCGGACTCGACCATCCTGTTGATGGCGTTGCCGCCGCCGCCGCCGACGCCGATGACTTTTATTTTTGTAACTTCCTCGTAACCGTTATCGATTTCAAATGCCATAATGGACCTCCATATTGATAATAAAGTATATTTCGCAACAATAATACTAAATGATTTTATCACATACAAGTCTGAATTTCAACAATAAAATATATTTTTTCGGACTTTGAACATATCGCGCAGCTGCCGTTCATCCGTAAGCGCAGACGTCGTGTGATATGACCGGAAACAAAAATGCGAAAAAGATATCCGATCCCCTTCGCATTTTTGTTCCCGGTCTTTTTTAATCCCCGGACAGTCTTTCCGTCAACTCTCTCCTGACAACCCCAAGATCGGAACAGGTCAGGACCGGGATCAGGGCATTTATCTCTTCGATGCTCTTATCCCACCATCTGAAACGCAGCAGCAGACCGATCATTTCATCGTCAAAACGTTTCCGGATCGACCTCGCGGGATTTCCGACGGCTACGGCGTACGGCTCAACGTCGCTGCCGACCACGCAGTTCGCACCGATGATCGCGCCGTCGCCTATATGCACGCCGGGCAGGATGACGGCGTTCTGACCGATCCACACGTCGTTGCCGATCACGGTATCGCCCTTCAGCGGCATATCGGCGGCAGGAGGCGGCTCCATATCCCAGCCTTCCAGAGTATAAAACGGAAACGTGGATACCGCGTTCATCTGATGGTTCGCCCCGTTCATCACGAACTCAACGCCTGCGGCTATCTGACAGAATTTTCCGATGATCAGTTTATCTCCGTTCCACTCATACAGATGGGTAACATGACTTTCAAATTCAGAATCAGCTATATACGTAAAATCCCCGACGATGATATCCGGATTTGTTATCGTCGGCCTTACGTATATCTCTTTGTCATAGCCCGGGATCGGATGGATCACATCCGGGTCCGGTATCTTTCCGTTTTTCATGCGATCACCTTTATTGATATGCGAATCTGATCACCTGACTGCCGGCGTCAACGGTCGCCCCGACACCGAACGGGATGATACAGCGCGGCTGAGCGTGCCCCACGTTGATATTGAAGACTACCGGAAGCTCCGGCAGGCCGATCACTTCGGGCAGTATCCGTTTATAATCCTCCGCGTAAGTCCCGTCCATGGGTTTGCCGACAAGCACCCCGTTCACAGCGTCGAACACTCCGGCATTTTTCAGATACGAAAGAGCTTTGCGGTATTTATCGGGCGAGGGTTTCTCTTCGCTGGATTCCAGCAGCAGTATGCGCCCCTTCCAGTCTTCCGCCGGAGGAAACAGATGATACTTTCCGCACAGCGCAGGCATATCAGCGTAACGGTCGCCGTTAAAAATATCATAGATCGTATCTATACATCCGCCGAGTATCCTGCCGGAAAACACGGCGCTTCCCTGCAGCAGTTCAAAACCGTGATCGGGATGGGAAGGCATGGATATGCCCGCCTGATCGGGAGAAAAGCTCTTTCTCTCGTCATACCACACGTCGCTCGGCGTGATCCCGCTTATCTTTCCCGTGGTGATGAGCTCCGTGAAATACCTTCGGGTATACGGATGCATATCGGCGGACATCTCGCAGATATCCGGCAGAAACGCCTGCCCGTAGAAGGTTTTGAGCCCGACCTTATGCAGCATAAGATGGTTGATCGTCGTGTCGGAAAAACCGAGGAATACCTTGTCCGTCACAGCCCGGGGCAGTTCATCGTTTTCAAACAGATACGGCAGAAGCCTGTAAGTGTCGTCTCCGCCGATGGCGCAGAGTATCATGTCGATATCCGGATCGCGGAACGCCGCGATAAGGTCCTCCGCTCTTTTTTCGGGGTGTTCTTTTACGAAATCGAGCCCTTTAAGGGCGTTCGGCATAAACTTTACGGCAAGACCGAGTTCCCTGAGTCTCCGAAGACCGATATCCACCTCAAAGCGGATAAAATCCTCTCCGAGGATCCCGCTCGAAAGACTGACGATGGCTACGTTTTTAATTTTCATTTTTTGATATTTTAAGCTTGGAAGCCGGAACCGTGTTTATAACGAGAAGAGTCAGTTCTTCAAGCGCCAGCGGAACGATCTCCATGTATCCGTTGCGCCCGACGGTAAGCAGCTGGACAAGAACGCCCGCCGCCGCGCTGCCGAGCAGTACGATAAAAAACCGGAACCGACTGAATTCACGGACTTTCCCGATAAAAAAGAAAATGAAAGCAACCGCGAACCCCGCGGCGAAACAGATCGCGCCCGTCCAGTGCGCCACGCGCTTCGGGTTCCAGTCCTGAATACTGTGATTAAGCGTAGCCGCCGTCAGGATCATTCCGAAAAGCCCGAACACCGCCGCAATACGCAGAGATTTCCCCGTATATCCGTATTTCTGATAGGCGAACTCAAGATTCAGAGTAATCCCGAGCCCTGTCAGCACCGCCCAGACCCAGAAAAACGGGATATGGTTTTCACAAAGCAGACTCAGAGTCCCGTAAGTATCCGAAGGATCGTTATGCCAGCAGAACGGCAGCACCAGACCGTATACCAGCGCCGACAGCAGGAACACAAGACAAACCGGACGCGCGCCCGGGTAAAACGTATTATTTTTCATAACAAAACCTCTTTTCTTCTGCTCAGGTTTGTAATGTAATTTTATATTATAATACTTACGGCACAAAAAGTCCACCTGCACGGGATACTTTTTCTGCAGAACAAATTCCATATATTGACAAAATACATATGTCATGCTACAATAGATTATGTCTTTTGACAACAAAAAATAAGGAGACCGACTATGATGAAAAAAGCAATCGCAATCTTTGTTACTTTACTTCTTCTTGTAGGGGTGTTTTCCGCATGCGGCGGAAACAGCGACGGGGATAAGGCAGACAACAGCGACGCCAACGTCGAAGCCGAAGCCGAAAACGTAAAATCCGTTCCCGGTGAAACGAAGAGCTGGGGCAAGCTTTCCGTCCTTGTACCCGAAGGGTACACGTTCAAAGAAGGCACGATGTCAAGCGACACCGACGAGAACGGCGTCCGCCTCATCAATGATAACGAGATGTGGGACTACATGTACTTCACCGTGATGGACATCGAAACTGCCGAAAACAATGTTCAGTACAGTCTTGAGGGTAACTCAAGCTATGACGCAAAAAGCGTTGATGAGCTGAAAACAGGAGATAAAACCTGGACAGGTGAAACTCATTCAGACGCCGATGCCGGATGGACAGCATATGCAGTCTACACCAAGCTCGATGACAGTCAGGTCATTTATGCTTTGGTCTGCACAAAAGATATCGATACGATGAACGCTGTGCTCGCCTCTGTCCGGCTTTCATGACCGGCAATACTTTAAAAGCATAATTATGAAAACAGATCCGGCTCCGAAGATGGTCTTACGGCTTCTTCGGAGCCGGATTTTCGGCGTTTCAGACACCGGACAGGTTCATTTTACAAAAACGAATCCCGGCAATACCGTCCGGGGCATGCCATTTAAAGCCAAATTCACCTGCAATCGTGCCGGGCAAAGAGACAGGCTTCAGGACGTTCAGATGTTTTTATCCCCCAGACTTTCTTTCACAAATACTACCGAGCACGGGGCGGAGGTGATCATCACGCTCTCCTGATTAAAGAATGCGCAAAGATCCTTCGCGATCTCGTTGACCGTTTCCATGGGTATATCCATCATGATAAGAGCCAGCGTCGTCTCCTCGACGTACATCCCGTTTTCATGGAAATAACCGCCTTCGATACGCTGGACCGAGAACGGTATATGATAACTGCGGCATACCATTTTCAGGATAGAAGTGTATTTTTCCGTGTCAAATTTCTGAACGCCGGTCTCCGAGTCGTTAAGACCGATATATATAGTTGTCTGAGTAGTCTGATTATCCATATTACTGTTTTCCTGTTTTATGTATTGATTATATTTATTTTACAAAAACGAACCTCGGACCTTCCTCTCCCACGGTTCCGTTCGGCACGAAACCGCAGGAGGCAAGAACCTTTTGTGACGGCGTATTATCGGGGGCCGTTTCAGCCTCGACTCTTGTGACTCCGGGCTGAGAAAGAGCCCATTCTGTGATCGTCTTCAGCGCTTCGGTCATATAGCCGTTTCCGCAGAAACCGTCTCTTAAGCCGTAACCTATCTCTACCATACCGTCGGGGTTCAGCCCTTTGAAGCAAAAATCACCGACGACCGTGCCCGGAGAAGATCTGAGTTCCATCAGCCAGACTGCGTACCAGATCCTGTTCTCGGGATATCTTACGCATCCCTGCAGCATCTCCGAATAGGCCTGCTTTAAATCGGAGTCATTTTCGTTTTCTATCAAGGCTTCCATCTCTTTATCGCCGAGAGGATAAAGAAGAAGCCGTGAGGTTTCTGTTTTCATAATCATAACCTGATAAATACATACTCAAAACGGGTGTGGGCAAAGCCCACCCTTCATTATTCATTATAACAGTTATTAAGTCTTCAGTATTCATTTAAATAATCCTGTCGGTGTTAATGAATAATGAATACTTAAGACTGAAGAATGAATAATACAAAACGAAAATCCCGCCGCTGTCGCGACAGGATTCTTGCTTTGGTGGAGACGGCGGTATTCGAAACCGCGTCCGAAAATCCCTCCTCGGGGCTTTCTCCGAGCGCAGCCGATTATTTTATCTTATCACGCGGGCGTCAGTCGGCAGACTCACGCGTGACCAGCTTCGTGTTCATGACAGGCTACGAAGCGCCCTCGCCTGTACACGTTCTCCGCTTGATGACGCCCTGCGCGGGGCTGCGGAACTCCCCGTCGGACGGCAGCGCCCTCAGGCTGCTGCTAAAACAGTCTTATTGCTGTCGTTTATTTTTAAGGTTGCGATGTTTAAGGAGTGACCGCATCTCCGCTCGCTTACCACGTCTCAGAATCCCCGTCGAAATCCTTTCG
>JAILQN010000136.1 GCA_024699005.1 Clostridia bacterium | reverse complement strand
TCGGTGTACTGATACATACACGAAGAAAGAACGCCGTCTGCCGCAAGCTGCTGGTAATGGGAAAGCTCGTCGTTGTTTACGTCGTCCCTGCCGAGCTCCAGCATAATATATCTTGCCGATCCGCTCTCGCCCACGTCGGGCGGGAACTCCGCCGTCAGCAGTGCGTTGCCCTGCGGACTTCTGACCGTCATCAGCTCAGAATTCGCGTTTAGCCTGCCGCGCCCCACGCGGTTCCCGTACGCGCGAAAGAGCGCCTGCGCCACGTTGTTCATCTGCACGGCGTCCTTCCCGGTGCTGGGGTGATAGTCGTCAACCACGGTCAAGATATCCTTTAATGCGAAGCTCTGGCGAATAATACTGTTCGCTGTATCGCGGAACGAAAGCGGTAATTCCGTCGTTGAGAACCGCCCGAAGAAGGAACAGATCAGCGCCGCCAGCGTGCTCTTTTTGCAGCCGGTCTTGCCGCATAACATCAGCACCGTTTTCGGTTCATGCTGCGCTTCCTTCAGAAAAGAATTGAGCGGAGACAGGAACGCGAACGCAACCAGCGGGAACATGATCTCCTTCGGCGCAACCGCATACGGAAGAGCCAAAGACTGTATCACGTTCTGAAGATCGCCGCTGCGATTGAACTCATAATTGCTGCACCGGCCTTCCAGACAGACGGACGGCTCCTGAACGCCGGGCATTAAAAACTGCCAACCGCTTTCCGTTTTCTTCCAGCCGGTCACGGCGTATACGGTTTTCTTTTCCGCGATTGCCGCCGTCTGCTGTAAAAACACACGCAGGTGGTCCTTGAATTTGTTCCCGGCGCCAAGATAATACTCAAAGCCCCATTCAGTGTTGAGCCACTCCATAGCGTTGAATTTGCTGCCCTTCACGTGCGTAAAACGCAACGGGTTCCCGTTTACGTCAAACGCGCCGATCTCCAGATCCACCTTCGTCTCCGCGCCGTCATCCTGAATAAACTGTGAGGCGATATACGGGATGAAATTGCAGAGCCGAACCGGGACCGTCTCGCCGTTTTTCTCCGTCTTCATCATACACAGCCAGCCGTCGATGTTGACGTAGGGCGGAATGAACGGAATATCAGCAGGCGTCATTTCTCATCCCCTCCGGTGTATGGTAAAAATTTCTGTAACTTCTGTAACCGCGTAGCATGGTTACAGAAGTTACAGGTTTTGCGGACATACTCCCTGTCCGCCGTTTTTGTTTTCATAAATGAAACTCCTCTCTATGATTTCTGATTCTTTAAGTTATTCGTGTGTCTCTTTCCGTTTTCCGTCTGCGTCCGTTTGCTTTTCTCGGACCGCGGCGGGATGGGATAGAACAAAAAGTTCGTCAGCTTTACCGCCGCCCACAGGTAGCCCGGTTCATCATCGTCGTTCGCCCGGATCCAGACGATATCCGGATGCTTTTCTTTCAGCTTGCGGACGGCAGCGTTGAGGTCCTTATCCCAGCTGCGGATCTGGATCTCGTCGTCTCCCTGTTCGTAAAACAGGTGCGTTTCTTTTTTTGGTCTTGGCATTGATTCTTTCACCTCCTAAATCAAGATTTTTTTGAGCCCCCTGTTTTTGGCCGATTTTCATCGGATGGCGATCCGTGTTTTCGTACCGAAATCGTTTCAGATTTCTCTTTTCGGACAGTGCTTCATCCAAAGGATTTCTGTTCGATAACGGTACAGCTTTACGGATCGGAGGGGGTATGTATCACCACCGCAGTTTGCTTTGAGCATCTGTATTTATGAGAATCGTGTGAGCAGTATTCAAAAATATGTAATATGTATCATAGAGAAAGCCACGGCAACCGTTTCCGGAAGTCGTGGCTTTCATATCTGTTATTTCCTATCAGTATTGAATCGTTGTGATACTTGACATGCTCATCAATAACAAGATAATACTATAATCTGCTTTGAACGAATCAGCACAAGCATTTCAATACTTCTGCGATATCTCCGTCGATGCAGATGGAGCGGTCTTTGATCTCTTCAAGCGTGAAGGCTTCGCCGAAATTGACACAGGCATACGTTGCGGCGGGGTTTTCCGCGGTCATTTGCCGGAACGGATATTTGATGATGACCGGCGTATTGAACCCGACGCCGAGCTCAAGGAACAAGACCTTGCCTTTGCGGGTGCGGATAAAGCTTGAATATCTTTCCGCCGCCGCGTGCCAGCCGTCGTCCTCAACGAAGGTATCGTCCGCGCGAAGGTTCATCGTGACCTTGCCGCCGCCGACCGGACATTTCGGGATCAGCTCGGTCGGGACGGTCATTCTGATATTTTTATCCTCCGGCACGGTAAATTCGCCGTTTTCACCGCGGATAAACCCCTGCGCCGCCATTGCAGCTATGACCCATTCTTCGTTATCAAAGGTCTTTTTGATTTTCGGATCGACGCTCTGAAACAGTCCGTAATCCCCCTGTGTATAGAACAGGCGCTTCTTGTCAAAGCCCGCCTTTTGGAAGCAGTGGTCCACGTTTGTGGTCAGGACGAAATAGTCCTTATCCGATACCAGCGTCAGCAGGTCCTCATACACCGGCTTGGGCGCGTTTATATAGCGGTTGAAATAAATGTGCCGCGCCCACCACGCCCAGCGCGTTTCTTCATCCGGGAACGGATAGAAGCCGCCGGAATACATATCGGTAATACCGAAGCGCTCTTTGAAGTCAAAGAAATACTTCTCAAACCGTTCGCCGCTGTAAGTAAATCCCGCCGAGGTGGAAAGCCCCGCCCCCGCACCGATCACCACGGCGTCACAGTCGGCGAGCGCCTGTTTCAGCTTTTTAATATTATCCGAGTAAGTCCCGGTAGATGACGTGATCCTCATCCTTGAAAACATTGAATATCACCTCGATGTTGCTGTTGTTTTTTCCCTTGTATTCTCTCACGGTCTGTACCGCGATCTGTGCCGCGCGTTTCTGCGGGAAGCCGAAAACGCCTGTGGAAATGCAGCAGAACGCAATGCTTTTGCAGCCGTTTTCTTCCGCAAGCGCAAGGCAGGACCTGTAGCAGGACGCGAGCTGTTCTTCGTGCTTTGCAGTCAGCCGTCCGTTCACGATGGGTCCGACGGTGTGGATCACGTATTTGCACGGCAGGTTGTAGGCGGGCGTTATCTTCGCCTGTCCCGTCGGCTCCTCGCAGCCCTGTTTCTTCATAATCTCCGCACACTTGTTGCGAAGCCGTAAGCCCGCGAAGGTGTGGATACAGTTGTCGATGCAGTTGTGCAGCGGCTGAAAACAGCCCAGCATCTGCGAATTGGCGGCGTTGACGATCGCGTCGCATTCAAGCGTCGTGATATCGTCCTGCCAGAGATAGATACCGTCTTCCACGGGCGTGAGATCGACAAGGCGCGTGATCCCTTTCTCCGCCGTTTCTTCCTGCAGGTATTCGCTTTCGATTTCAATATAGTCGTCCGAAACCGGTGCGGGCATACGGATGTTCATAAGCGTTCGCAGCAGATCCTTTTGTCCCTGTACGTCTGCCGGGATCTCGATATTCCGGTATCGAGGCTGCTCCGTAAGCAGCGAATTGATCAGATGGATCCGTTTTTCTTCGTGCGTCATTTTATCATCTTCTCTCCGTATGAACCGTCAAAAGCATCTCTGCTTCCGGTCGCTTTTGCACCGTTCGATATTGCCGCAGCGATAACACAGCTCGTTGTCGCAGATCCCGTCGTTATCGTAATACGAAAGGATGTTGTTCACGGTCGTCTCGGCGATATTGTCCAGCGCGTCCTGCGTGAGGAACGCCTGATGCGAGGTGACGATCACGTTGGGCATGGAAAGAAGCCGCGAAAGCAGCTCATCGTCCATGATGTGCCCGGAACGGTCCTCAAAGAAAACGTCCGCTTCCTCTTCGTAAACGTCGAGACAGGCCGCGCCGATCTTTCTCTCCCTGATCCCTTCCAGCAGCGCCTGGGCGTCGATCAGCGCGCCGCGCGAGGTGTTGACGATCACAACGCCTTTCTTCATTTTTTCGATCGCCGCGCCGTCGATCAGATGGCGCGTTTCGTCTGTCAGCGGGCAATGCAGCGAAATGACGTCGCTTTGGCGGAACAATTCTTCAAGAGATACGTATTCGATCCCGTCGGCTGCGGGATGGCGGTCGAAGGCGAGTACGCGCATTCCGAAACCGCGGCAGATATCGATAAAGATCCGTCCGATCTTGCCCGCGCCGATCACGCCGACGGTTTTGCCGTGCAGGTCGAAGCCCGTCAAGCCGTTCAGCGAGAAATTGAACTCCCGCGTCCGGTTATACGCCTTATGGATGCGCCGCACGCTCGTCAGCAGCAGAGCCGCCGCGTGTTCGGCGACGGCGTAAGGGGAATACGCCGGAACGTGAACGACGTGTATCTTTCCGAAAGCGGCTTTTACGTCCACGTTGTTGTAACCTGCAGAACGCAGAGCGATCAATTTTACTCCGTTTTTGTACAGCTTTTCAATGACTTCGGCGTTTACGTCGTCGTTGACGAAAACGCATACCGCGCCGCATCCTTCGGCAAGCGCGGCGGTGTCTTCGTTCAGCTTCGTTTCAAGGAAACGGAACTCGATTCCGTTCTGTCCGCCGTAGGATTCAAAGGACGGCTTATCGTATGCCTTTGTATCGTAAAACGCGACTTTGATCATTTTCTTTTCCTCCGATCACATCATATCTTCCAAAAACAAAGCTCCGGAGAAACAGCCCCGGAGCCCTGCCGTATTATTCGTTCGCGATCAGTTCCAGCGCGCCGGTGCGGAGATCCTCGATGGCATATCGCTTCATCTCGTCTTCCATAGCGCCCTGTATGGCCTGCAGCTTCTGATCGAGCAGCGCATGAATGTTCCGTCCCACCGGGCATTCGGGATTCGGGTTCTCATGGAATCGGAACAGATCGCCGTTTTCTACCGGCTCGATCGCCTCATATACGTCGTAGAACGTGATTTCTTTCAGCGGCTTTGTGATCGTGATGCCGCCGGTGCCTCTGGCGACCTCGATCAGCCCGGCATTTTTCAACTGCGTCAGAATTTTGCGAATGATAACAGGATTGGTGTTGATCGATCCGGCAAGGAAGTCGCTCGTGACCTTGTATTCATCCTTAAAGACTTCTACGCAGGTGAAGATATGCAGCGCAACGGTAAATCTGCTGGAAATCTGCATAGGACAACACCTCCTGTTACCATTTTACCCGGTTTTTGCTGTAATTTCAATACTTACATCAAAACTTGCCGTTAGAATTTGCCCAGGTATCCTCTGCGGCCAATGTTTCCATGACGTCCCAATGCTCGGCGATCTTGCCTTCCTCCACACGGAACAGATCATAGTAGGTGGTGGAAACGCCGCCGAAGGTACCTTCGCTGACCGCCAGCCCGTAGTTGCCGTCGGCAAGAACATAGTGCGTCTTGGTATAGATCATCTGGATGCCCTGCTCGGCGAGCGCCGCAAGAGCAGCGCCGAGACCGGAAAGACCGTCGGCAATGCTGATATTGTGCTGGATGTAGTTATCACCGTCGAAATAGTCGGTCAGCTTTCCGGGATTCTCGCCGCGAAGCACATCACCGACAAACGCAGCAACGGTTTTGCGGGTTTCTTCTTTATCGACGTCTTCCTTTTCCGTAGTACCGTCGATCTGGGTATGGCCGGAGGGATTCGGATCTGCCTTGGCCGCGAGATTGTCCCAATGCTCGGCGATCTTGCCGTCAGCGTCGAAACGGAAAATGTCAAACGCGACCTGCTCGCCCATACCGGCGAAATTGTAAACGTTCTGCAGGAACACCTTGTCGCCGTCCTCAAAAGCGCGGATATTGTTGACGGTGGTCTTCACGGGAGCGGAACCAAGGTAGGCAACGCTGCCCACGAATGCGTCAGCGCCGGTGCCGTAGGCGAGATTGTGCTGGATGTAGCCGGGAGCCAGAAGCCCCTTTGCGGTTTCGGTGTCGCCGGTAGCGAAGCAGTTGATGAGAGCGAGAGTTTTTTCGATGTTTGTCATGATAATGACCTCCTGAAAATAATTTCGATGTAACCGCCGTAGTTTCATCTTGACTGCAGTATAGCACGTTCTTGATGTAATGTCAATAGTTACAACACATTTTTTTGTAATTTTTTCATGGGAAAAGAGCATGAAGGGGTGACAGAAATCTGGCGATCAAACACCGGCTTCTTAATATTTTTATATTTTGGCCCGCCGAGAACCGAACGCAGCGGGATTATTCATGGAAAGGTATTGACAAAACAAATGTTCCATGATATTCTAATAGTAGAATATACCATTCTGTTATTGCACAATAAAGGAGGCCCCACCGATGGCGAGACCGAAGAACTATGAAAGAATGGAAGCCATTCTGAAATACGTAACGGAATATATGACGGAGCGTCAGAGCCAGCCCACCGTGGCGCAGATCGCAGAGCGCTTTCAGCTTTCCACCAGCATTGTCCACCGGTATTTGAAGGATCTGGCGCAGGACCGGAAGCTGGATTATAAGAACGGCGTTATTACCTTAAAGGTCGGCGATCGGATTCAGTATAACTCCACAAAGTGTCTGGCGCTGGATAACATCGGCTCCTGCGGTCCCGGCACGGTGGAGGAACAGCACGTGATCGCGTATAACGTGCTTTCCCCATTTTACTTCCCGGAAAAAAATCTCGTTTCGATCACAGCCGCCGGTGATTCCATGGCCGACGCCGGGATCGCCCCCGGAGATACGCTGTTTATTGAGATCGACGCCGAACCGCGCGAGGGCGATATCGTCGCCGCGCTGGACGAAGAGAACGAAACACAGATCAAACGGCTTCGGGGATTCCGAAAGAACGGGCAGCCGATCCTTGCCTACGAAAACGAAGCCCGATACCCGAACAAAACAGTAAAGAAAAACATCATCCGGATTCAGGGCGTTGTGAAGCATATCCTGAAGGACTGCTGATTTCTCTCCCCATATACTTTATCCCCCGGTTTTTGAAAAAAGGGAGAAATTCCGTAACAACGAAAATCGATTCCGTAACAACCGAAATGAAATACAGGTCGACGCGGCGTATCTCGAAGAACCGCCGATCACCCTCCCTATATACTTTATCCCCCGGTTTTTCAAAAAGCGGAGAAATTCGGTAACAACCGAAATCGATTCCATAACAAGACGAAAGGACCACCTATGTTTTATCCGTTGGAAGCCATAATTTCGAATAAAAACATTTACTTTGCCGGAAAGAAGGATCTGCTCTGTTCCTACTGCTGCAGCCTGTTGGAGTTTTACGCCCCGGGAAAAACAGAACAGCGCCTGGAAGCGCCGTATTTTTCTATCCTTGCAGGACTCAACGCGATCAAACACAATCAAGACGTGGAAACCGCGCTGCCGAAAGCTTGTGAAGCGATCCTTGCTGCATTGGACATATTGAAAGGCGTAAAGCCCTTTGAATACCTTGACCGAGATGCAATTCGGGATTCCTTTTCGGAAAGTAATATATCCATGTTGAAGCGTTTTCTTGCCAATAAAGACGGCGGGATCGACCCCGATTTCACTCATACCTCAACAATAGCGGAATTTGCACCTGCAAACGTGCAGCAGCTTCACGCGGCGGAAACGGCGGAATTCATTTGGGACCTTCTGACCTTTTACGCTCGGCTCTTTGATGAAATGCCGAAAATCTATGAAAAGGTCCGCCATATCGCCGATATGTATTCCCATTGCGATAACCATGATTCCGACTTTCTGTTTTCGGTTGCCTTTTTAGAGTTCCGTTTGGACGCTGCTTTGCAGCCGAACGTGACATATACGCCGTATATGTCTACAGAGAGCGACGGCAAGTTCTATCCCGGCAAGATGATACAATTCAAGACCTATTCGGAGTTGATCGTCACCGAGCTTTTCGAGAGCCTGATGATCGGGCACTATCCTCGGCTGTGCTGGGTTTGCAAAAAACCTTTTTTGAAAACAGATAAACATATCCAGAAATACTGCACCGGGTTAAGCCCTGAACTCTATGATGGAAAGCGGCTTTCCTGTAAGCAGTATGCGAAACAGAACGGCGCGCCGGAAAAAGCGGACGGCGATCCTTACAAGGTTATCTGCAAAAAGAGGACCGAGTGTATCCGAACGGAAAAGAATCGCGGTACGATCACACCGGAGTTCGCGGCGGCAGCGACGCTTATCACGCAGAATCACCTCACCCTTGCGCTGACGGAAACCGATTACTCACTTTCCCAATTCAAAAAGGATCTGGAAAGAAAAACCATATACAAAGAGACCGAGGAATATTTGCGGCAATGCCCCGTGATATCGGCATAAGGAGAAGAAATTGTACAGATACAGAAAATACGACAGATACTCCCGTTATAACGATTATGATGATGACGGGGACGACGAGGATACAGAAAACGAAGAAGAAAAGGACAATAACGAGGAAGACGAAGACCTGATTACGGAGGAAGAGTATTCTTCAGAACCGCTTGAAGACGATGCAGAGGTCGATACCTTCATAACGCATCGGATGTTCTTTTGTAGAACCGCGCCGGAAGAATTTCCCGGCTACGACGAGCTTGCGCGGTTATACAAGGAAACGGGCGACCGGAAGTATTATCTTTGGATCCTGCACTTCTACGAACATACCATGACGGAGAAGTGTCAGGCGCAGATGGCGGAGAACTACCTGTTTTCCGGGCTTGAAGACCTGAAGATCGCGTTTGCTA
>JAILQN010000046.1 GCA_024699005.1 Clostridia bacterium | reverse complement strand
CTGCTCCGCGAAGTTATAGCCGTAAAGCGCCGCGTCCTCCCGCGTATCCTTCCTTCCCAGGTGCCAGCTCCTGCCGTGGTCTTTTCTGCCGTACCAGGCGGAGGCGCTGAAGCGGCAGCTGTCGCAGTGCTGGGCGACGGATACGTTCATGATGCTCTCGTCTGTGAGGGAATTCTTGTAATAAGCGCCGAGCGTGTGCAGAGTCGTTCCGAACTCCATCCACGGGAATCCGTCGCTGTGTTTGCTGTCCGTGGGCCACTGTACTTCTTTGATGCGGAAATACTCCTTCACGTCGGAGCGCATTTCCGGGTCATCGGCGTTCCCGACGATCATCGGCTTCCCGTTCATCCGGAACCAGAGGCTGTCGATCTCCGGGTATTTCTCTTTCAGCTCCGCGTTATTATACAGAGCGTCGTAAAGCTCGTTCACCACTCTGCCGGAGGAGGCGTTGGTGTAAAACGCGAGCTTCGGGACGTTCCGCCCTTGCTGCATATACCCGTACCAGACGTCGATGAGCTCACGCGCCCTGTCCAGATAGGTCACGGCGTTCGTCGTGTCGAAAACCATGAAATCGACCCCGGCGTCGGTCAGCATCTGGCAGTGACGGCTCACCACCCATCTGTCGGACTGGAAGTAATAGCCGAAAAGCGGCTCACTCCAATGATGCCAGGTAGCGTAGGGACCGCCGCCCGCGGCCTCCCACCGTTCGGCGGAGGTGTAAGCCTCGGGATCCTTTTCGATGATCTTCGTGACATCATAAGGGCCGTCCTTTGAGTGTTCCCCGTTCCACAGGAAATAGAACACTCCGACCTTCTTTTTGCTCTCGCCGGCGGAAACCACCTGCCGCCCCAACGCGTCCGCCGTTGCCAGCGAACCGGTCTCTGCGGCCTCGGTCTTACGGACGATCCCTGAAAAAGGAAAGACAGTGTTGAAGATCAGCGTGAATAAAAGAACCACGTAAGTAAGATATTGTACCATAATTATTCATTATTCCTTTTTCAATATTCATTATTCATTTAGAAAATCCGTCAGGATTTTCGCTTGGTCAGCTTTCCGGGAAGATCGTTTCCCAAAGGAGTTGCTCGGGGTAGTTATACTTGCCTTTAAGGATCCATAATTTACGGCCGGAATCGTAGAACTCTGTTAAGCTTGCGTAATCGCCGCGTCTGTTGGACTGATAGGTGGTGGGAGCCTCGCCTTGCTTGTATTTGTACCATGCGATGAGCTCCCCTGTCTCGATGTTCCACAGGCTGACTCGCAGCATCTCATGATACAGGGTCTCTTTGACGCCGGAGCCGTCCGTGGCGGTATATTCAATCGGAAGATATCCCATGGATTCGGCGACGCCTATGACCAGCGGCGCCTTGCCTTCCGCGACTTTAAGAGCTTTTTCCTCAGTGAAAACCGTATCTGGGTGGTCTTTTTTTATATCTGTGATCTTTTTCACGTAATAAGGGTTTTCTTTTGCTGCCTTCGGTCCGTAATCGTCATAGGCGCAGTCAGTACAATCAAAATTATACACCAAAGGTCCGTTCAGATCCTTCGCGTAGGACTTTGCTTTGCCGATATCGATCTGCTTCCCGGCAGCAAGAGTCTTCCCGGCGACGTGCTCCAGCACCCAGTGCACCAGATCACCGTTAGTCAGGTTGCCTCCGTATTTGTTCACAAGGTCGTAATACCCCCTGAGTTTCTGCTGAGCGGGATCGAAACGCTGCGACAGCTCCTCGGTGCCGTATTCCACGCCCTCCGGCACGTTGACCAGCTCGACCTTATCGGACGATGAGAACACGGAGCCTTCCAACCGGCTGAGCTCTCCGGCAAAAGTGACCGTTTCAAGCTCCCCGGAATCAGAGAAGGAATCCTCCAGGGCATATACGTAGCCTTTGAAATTCAGGGTCTTTAAGGAACCGCATTTGTTGAACGATCCGTAAACTGAGCCGAGACTGCCCTCCCAGACCGCGCTTTCAAGCCCGTCGCAGCCGTCAAAGCAATTGTTCAGTTCCTCAACGCTTCCGTTAAAAACGACCTTCTCCAGCTCGTCGTTGTAGGCGAAGGCGCAGGTAGTGAACGATCCGATCTCATGGTTTCCGATCCGTCCGACGTCGCCGCCGAATGTAAGCTCGGTCAGCTTGCCTGCGGTAAAGCAGGAGTCGCTGATAATACCGACCTTATCCTCAAATTTCAGAGTTGACAGTTCATCGCAGAAATCAAAACACGATTCGCCGATATACCCGACGGGCTTTTCGAATACAACGGAGGTCAGGTTTTCGCAGGAGTCGCAGAAGCTCTCCGGCAGACTGACGACCTCGCCGCGGAAGGCGACTTCGCGCAGAGTGTCGTGATATTTAAAAAGTTCGGTGTTTTTCGTTGATGCCACTTCGCCCCCGTCGTCTTCAACGTCTTCGGCGACCGGACCGATAAAGTCGACCTTGCCCGTGAATTCCAGTTTATCAAGGGCAGGCAGCAGCTTGAAAGAAGTCTTCTTTATATCCGGCTGAGATATCTCCCCGAAGGTTATACCGGTCAGGGAAGCAAGTTCGCGGAAAGAATAAGCGACGTCCCCGGAGAGTTTTTCAAAGGAAATCGTCTCGGTGCCGCATTGACGGAAAGAGCCGCGGATCGCCTCGGGATCGCCTTTGATCTCAACGTTTTTAAGGTTTGCGCAGTTTACAAAGGAATTGCGGATCTGTTTTACGGATCCCGGCAGGCTGACTGTCTCCAGAGCGACGTTTTTCCCGGAGGTCTGTCCGTCTTCTGAGGCGGCGTCCGCGATATCGGTTTGATCTTCCATAGAGTATTCCCACCCGTCCGTTAAGACGGTTTCGTCGCTCGCGGGTTCCTCGCCTTTACCGTCGTACAGCGCAAGATTTTCTATCGCAAGCACGCCTTCGCTTACCGTCAGTTCCTTCACGTTGCCGAGCCCTTCCGGAGTTCCGATCACGACCCTGACCGGCAGATGTTTATATTCCGCCGGGACGACTGTGGTTTCGCCCGCTTCCGGTCCGACTGCGCAGACGTAAGCGTCCCCGTCGCCGGCATACTGTTCTGTGAGCGTGTATCCTTGTGCCTCCGGAAGCTGCATGAATTCCGATATCAGGGTGAACGTAAGACCTTTGGTTTGTCCGCAGCCGCTTAAAGCCGCAAGACTAAGCATGAGAGCGATAACGCACAAAAGCGAAACGACTTTTTTCATGAACTCCTCTTCCTTTCGGTTTATATCCGGATGTTGCCAAGTTTGATATGTTTTGTTTAAAATATACCATTTTCAAAAAAAAATGTCAAGTTTTCTGAGCATCATCCGCTGTATTGACATTCCGGCAGAAATCGTTTATAATACTGCCGGAAGCGGACCGGAACGATAACAGGCGGTTCCGTTTTTTGATACAAACTGAGCAGGCGGCGGTTTTCTTCTGAAGATCGTGAAGCCGGGTTGCCGTCGTGCAGCAGCAGATCGTGTTTCGGCGCCTTCTGCGGGACAGAAAGAGTGTTCCGCGGAAGGCGCTTTCTTTTCTGCGGG
>JAILQN010000028.1 GCA_024699005.1 Clostridia bacterium | reverse complement strand
ATACATCCCCTGCAAACGCCGTCTGAGAGAATCCTGCGTTTCAAACGGCGGAGTGAAGAACCCTTTGGGAACGTACATGCGTCTTATGAACCAATCCGTCCTTCTGCATCCGCCCTGAATATAGAAGCAGCCGCAGAAGGTACCTTCATTTTTCAGCACACGGAAAGTCTCTTTATACGCCGCGTCCTTATCCGGGAATGCGTGAAAACCGTTTAGCGACAGCACGATATCAAAGCTCTCGTCTTCAAAGGGCAGCGCGCCCACGTCTCCCTGCATAAATGTGATATTCTTTATCCCCGCGCGGCAGGCTTTCTGCTTTGCGGCGTTCATCATATCCGCGGAATAGTCAAGGCAGGTTATCTCCGCTTCCGGTAATTCTTTATATACGGGCATAGTGAGCACGCCGGTGCCCACCGGCACTTCCAGGAGTTTTCCACTGAAATCCTCCGGCACGCCGGAGAGCGCCTGCTCGATATAGCGGAGGTTTTTCTCCCTGTCCATATTCCATACCGCGCGGCAGATGACCTTGCCCGGGAGCGTGGAATAAGTCATCATCCCATCGTAAAAACTCGCGTTGTCGCCGGTCAGCCGGTATGCGCTTCTGATCTGTTCTTTTCTCGTCATACCGTTACCCCTTAAATACGATCTTTACGATCTTCATTCTGACCAGACTGTCGCAGAAGCGTATCATAAGTTTATGGAACGGTCCCACGTCGTTATATATATCCCTGTAGCCGCGCATATAGCTTTTTGCAGTGACCGATTTGAAACCGTCACTCCAGCCGGTCAGTTCGCGCTCATCTTCAAGAGAGAAGAAGGCGGTCACGTCCGTGATCCCGGCTTCTTTAAGCCACGTTTTCCTCATCATCTTCGCGCCGCGGGCGTTGCAGGAATCGAATGCCAGCACCGCGCCCGGGAACCGCTCCGCCATCGCCGCAAACAGCCTTCTGACGTCTTCGGTCCTGAAGTAGTAAAACACGCCGGAAGCGAAAAACACCGCGCCGCCGGAAGCGTCGATCTCATCCATCCATCGGAAGTCATTCAGATCGCAGGGCAGATTGATTTCTCTTTCGCCGGCAGGCAAAAGCTCGTTCCGGATCTTTATCACGTCCGGCATATCGATATTGTACCCGTGGCAGGTCCCGTTGTCGCATTTGCCGAAAGTGTCGTCCAGACCGCAGCCCAGATTCACAACGGCGGCTTTCGGATGATCTTTCAGATAAGCTTCGACCTCGCAGCGCAGGTCATACTGCCGCTGCGCCACCTCCAGCGCCCCGAACAACCCTGCGGCGGATTCCATCTTCTTTCTCTTTTCGGCAAAGTCATAGTCAAGAGAATCGCAGATGCGCTTTGCCTCGGGATCGGAGAACAGTTCCGGGAAATGCTCGGAGCAGACAAGCCGCCCGAACAGCGGGATGATCAGAGTTTCCTGTACGGTGTTTTTTTCGATATGATATTTCATTGTTTTCGCTCCTGACATGAGAGTACAGTTTTCAGGTTTTCTCCTGTTGCGCTTGATTTGAGTAATGAGTTACGAGATACGAGTTACAAGATTTGACAACAGGATTATCATTACTCATCCGACAAATCACAGCAGTAAACCAACTTGGATAATTCCATGTTTATTGTCTGTCTCGTAACTCGTATCTCATAACTCGTAACTCGTATCTCGTAACCAAAAACTTCATCCCAGCGCCACGTCCAGCGCCATCATTACGCTGAACCCGAGCGCGAAAGATATCGCTCCGATATTTGAATGTTCCCCGGCGGACATCTCGGGGATAAGCTCCTCCACGACCACGTACAGCATCGCGCCAGCCGCGAAGGAAAGCAGATACGGCATCGCGGGCACCACCAGACCGGCGACAAGCACGGTCAGCGCGCCGAAAACGGGTTCCACCGCGCCGGAGAGCACGCCGAGCGCGAACGCCTTCGGTTT
The DNA here is from genome assembly GCA_024699005.1 of Clostridia bacterium. Next base: position 1,661 of record JAILQN010000028.1, on the reverse strand, counting down.
GCGTCTGCCCTCCGCGTACAGCGGCATGGAGATGATCGCACCCTCCGGAAAATTCTGGATGGCAATGCCGAGAGCCAGCGCCAGCGCGCCGCCCGCCGTGATATTGGCGGAACCCGAGAGCAGCCCCGCGTAGACCACGCCCACGGCCATACCTTCCGGGATGTTATGCAGCGTGACGGCAAGCACCATCATCGCCGTTCTCGGCAGGTGACTTTTCGGCCCCTCCGCCTGGTTTACGCTGCGGTGCAGATGCGGGATCACGTGATCCAGCAGAAGAAGGAACAGGATACCCAGCCAGAATCCGATAAACGCCGGCAGAAAGGCGAGTTTTTCCATATCCGCCGACTGTTCTATCGCGGGCACGATCAGACTCCATACAGACGCCGCAACCATTACGCCCGCTGCGAATCCGTTCAGCGCCTTCTGCACGCTGCGCTTCAGATCCTTTCGCAGAAAGAATACGCACGCGGCGCCCGCCGCCGTGCCGATAAAAGGTATCAGAAGCCCGGTTATCACCGTTTTCATTTCCGACCGAACAGCCCCTTCTTTTCATAAGGCGCGCTTTGGGCGCCGAGCCAGGTATAACCGGTCCGGTCAATGATTTTTTTCAGATACGCGGCGTCCGGGGCTTCCTCCGTCAGAAAGGTCGCTTCCTTTTTCGAGCGCGAGGCAGTCACTTTCTTAGCATCGGGAACTGCCTTCCGTATCGCGTCGCAGATATGCGCCTCGCACATACCGCACATCATACCGTCGATTTTCAGCGTCGTTTTGATCATGTTTTTTATCCTCTTTTATGACATGAAAGTACAGATTTCAGGTTTGATATTTTATTAAGCAAGAGAGCTGCTTGGATTTAGTTACGAGTTACGAGTTACAAGAAACGACAATAAGCATGACATTATGCAAATAAGTTTGCTGCTGTGATTTGACGGATAAATGATGATAATCCTGTTGTCAGATCTCGTAACTTGTAACTCATAACTCGTAACTGGATCCGCAGAACTCTTGCTTTAAAATACGTGCTATTTCATAAGAACCTTTTTATACCCGCAGTCGCAGTAAGGCCCGCCGGACGCCAGCGTATATTTCCGCACGAAGTCCGCGGTTCCGCCCGCCCCGGTCATATCGTAGTCAAGATGGCACATAGCGGGAACGGAATCATATAATCCCAATTCCTTCATAAGAGTACAGATACCGCATTTTGAAAAACGCGCCTCATAGCCGCTGCCGTCCTCATACGGTATATACTCCATGTTCCAGGAATACGGATTCCGGTCCGCAGCGTCGAACGCGGCTGTCGCTTTCATACCGGCGATATCCTTTTTACCGAACTTCCGCCTGCCCTCTATCCGGCAGAACAAACGCGTCGGAGCAGTCATCATGGCCTTTGCGTAAAAATCCGTCAGCCGTTCCACGTCCGGTTTTTTCTCCATACTCAGCAGAAAAGCGGCAAACATGGCGCAGTTCACGATATTCATTGTGAAGCGGTCCTCTTTTTCAAATTCCGGCAGCTTCGCGATGATCTCCCGGTATTTCGGCTTCGCAGCGGCGGCTATCTCTGCCGCTTCATTCTCATTGAAACCGAGCACGGAAACCAGATGATCCCGGAACGATTTTTTATATAAAGCCCACATGCCTGCAGGCATTCCCGGATATCTCAT
>JAILQN010000008.1 GCA_024699005.1 Clostridia bacterium | reverse complement strand
ATAAAGTAAGCGCCGTATTTTTCCGCGAGTTCTTTCGAAACCGCACGTTTTTCACCGAGATCCTCGTCCCAGCCCAGCCTGTCGGGATGCTGCGTAAATGCGAAGGGTTCGATTATCAGAAGCCCTATATCCGGAAAATCCACCTTGACCATATCCAGGAAGGTGTCGTAATCGCTTCGGAACTGTTCGGCGGTCGTCGGATCATTGCTGTCATAACGACGCCACGTATCGTTCACGCCGATAAGCACCGACATAAAATCGGGGCGGACCGCCTTGACGTCCCTTTCGTACCTCTCCACCAGATTGCGCGCGCGGTCGCCGGAGACGGCGCGGTTGATGAAGCGCACCTTGTTCTCTTTATAAAGTATATCGTACATCAGCTTGATCTTCAGCGGATAACCGCTGCCAAGCGCCATATTGCGCGGGGTTATCCCGCCCAGGGAGCCGTCGCGGTTGCGTCTGTTGCGCCCGCAGTCGGTCACGCTGTCGCCCTGAAAAAGCACTATCTGTCCGTTCTCGAAAAACTGATCCATATTTGTCTCCTTTTTTATCAGATCACACGCTCAAAGCGCTGACAAACCTATCGAACTGTTTCATTCCCTCTTCGGTCCGTTTGAACACTCCGCAGTTGCCTAAGATCTCGGTAAATACCAGACCTATCTCGTCGCGGAAGATCCCGCCGATATTGTCCGAGTTCATTTCCGGATGCTTTGCGGCAATATCCTCCGCCCAGTCGGCGTGCTTCGCCGTCCCGTCATCCGCGCGAAGGTCCGCGCCTTCAAGAAGCGCTGTCTGCAGAGCCTCCATCTCGTATTTGAGGCGGGACGGCAGGACCGCGAGCCCCATGACCTCGATAAGTCCGATATTCTCTTTCTTTATATGGTGATACTCCGGATGAGCGTGGTACAGTCCGTCCGGATATTCATCCGTTACGGTGTTATTGCGCAGAACAAGATCGATCTCGTAATTATCGCCGCGCTTGCGGGCTATGGGAGTTACGGTGTTATGCTCTTCGCCGTCCGTATTGGCGAAGATGAATGCGCTCTCATCCGTATAGCCCTTCCAGGTCTTCAGGATCTTGTCGGCAGCGTCGACTACCCTGTCGGGATCGGCTCCGGATACCCTGATAACACTCATGGGCCATTTGACTATGCCGGCAGAGATATCCGGGAATCCGGCCATGGAGAACCCGCGCTCCACAGGCGCTTTCGCCATAGCGAACTCGTAACGCCCGCCCTGAAAATGCTCGTGAGCGAGTATCGAGCCCCCGACTATCGGCAGTCCGGCATTGGACCCGACGAAATAATGCGGAAGGAATTTGATGATATCGAGCAGCTTGATGAATACGTTCCTGTCGATTATCATCGGAGTGTGAACGGCGTTCAGAAAGATGCTGTGCTCGTTGAAATAGACGTAAGGCGAATACTGGAAGAACCAATCCTGCCCCTGCACCTTGATCGGGATCATCCTGTGACTCGAACGTCCGGCGTTGTCCACTCTGCCGTAATACCCTTCGTTCTCCGCGCAGAGAGCGCAGGCGGGATATTTCTCCGCCTTCCCGGCTTTTCCGGCAAGCTTGATAAGCCGCGGGTCCTTTTCGGGCTTGGACATATTGATCGTGATGTCGATATCGCCGTATTCGGTTTTTGTGACCCACTTGATATCGTTTCTGATGCGGTAACGGCGGATATAGTCGGTGTCGCGGCTGAATTTATAGTAGTTGTCTGTGGCTTTTTCCGGCGATTCCGCATAGTCCGCGCGGAATTTCGCTATGACCTCGGACGGACGTGGCATAAGACAGTCCATCAGCTTGGCGTCCAGCAGGTCGCGGAAAGTGACGCTGTCGTCGCACACACCGCGTGCGCAGGCATCGTCAAGCAGAACGGCGAGGATATCCTCCAGCGGGAATTCCCCTTCCGCGTGCTCATCGGTGAAAGAATCGAGTCTCAATTCATGCAGAAGCATATTGCGCGAATAGACTCTGTCCTCGGCTTTAAGCAGTCCCCTTGAAACGCCGTAATCAAGCAGCGCGTTTATTGCCCTGTATACGTTCATATTGCCTCCGAAAGTTTGAACTTAAGGTAACTATAGCACTCATATGTGAACACAACAATAATATTCTGTTAACTTTTTGTGTATTATGTTTTCAAAAATGTTACAAAACAGCATTGATAAATCTGTAACACTATGTTATTGTGGATTCATCTGTATTATAGAAAAATCGGAGGTTCACCATGACTGCATTCTGGGCAATACTGACCTGTTTTATTATGTTCTTTCAGAACATTTTCTCTCTCGGCGCCGCAAGCGGAAGCCTTGAACGCGAAACCAAACTTTTAAAGGACCGCAAGGAGATCCTTGCCGCGAAATACTCCGGTGAACCGTCGGAGGACGTGTTTGATCCCTCCGCCGCTTTTGACGCCGACGAAGTGTTCACACTCGAGAAGCAGCCGGACAGGGACTTTGTCATTCTGAATATCACAGATACTCATTTCTCTGACTACGATTACCGCACGTTATTCGCTTTTGACGCGGAGCGCACGATAGAAAAACTCGCAAAGCAGTATTCTCCGGATCTGATCACCGTCACGGGAGACATAGTCTGCGGCGACTCCACAAAAGGTGCTATAGAGCGTTTTACCGCTCTTATGGATTCCATAGGAGTGCCCTGGGCGCCGGTTTACGGCAATCACGACGACGAGGCAAACTGCGATCTCAACTATCTCGCGGACGTGATGCTGACCTCGGAATACTGCCTTTTCAAAAAAGGCGATCCCGCAATGGGATGCGGGAACTATATTATAAATATAACCGAGAACGGCAGAGTAGTCGAAACGGTCTTTATGACAGATTCTCATCACTCCCAGCTCAATTCCACTCAGGTCGGATGGTTCCGGTGGGCGGCAGACGGACTTAGAGAAGCCGGGCGTCTCGGCGAAACAAGCGTCTTTTTCCATATCCCGTTGCCGGAGTATCAGTACGCTTATGACGCCGCGTGGGACGCGGACAAAAAAGTATGGCTGCCCGAATTTGACGCCGGCGGCAAACTGAACGAAAAGATCTGCTGCGAGCGCGACGCCGAAGGAAATCCTGTCCAGCGCGGAGTTTTCGCCGCTCTTAAAGACGCGGGCACAAGCTATATTTTCTGCGGACACGAGCACATGAACGACTTTTCGATCATGTACGACGGCATAAGGATGACCTACTGTCTGAAGGTGGACAAAGCTTCCGGCTACCAACCGGGATTTGACGGCGGCACGGTCATCAGGATAGGATCGGACGGAATAAAGTCGATTACCCATCGCACCGTCTCGGGTATTGACCGGGATATAATGAACATAAAAACGGGCAAATGAATCTTTACATAGTACGTCACGGCGAATCCGTATCGAATTCCGGAGAAGCCCCTGCGGACGCTCCGGATCCGGAGCTGTCGCATAAGGGCAGACTGCAGGCGGACTGCCTTGGGAATGCGTTGAAAACCGTGCGTTTTGACCGCATCTTGTCAAGTCCGCTGTCCCGCGCTGTCGAAACCGCCGCGGCAGTGGCAAGATGTCAGGTCCATGGCGCTGTTGTGAATATCATCCCGGAACTCTGCGAGTGCGGCACTTCGCCGGACTTTGAACAGGACCCCGCCGTGATAGAACGATACTGCCCCGGAGCGGTTTTTTCATCACTCAGGGCAAGAGCTTTTTCTTCGGACAGAGAACGGGCGGAATACTGTATAGAAACTCTTGTGAAGCGCGACGCCTATGAATCCGGCTTTACGGACTTCGACGGCAGCGCGAAAAGCCGTGATTTCAACGTTCTGATCGCAGCTCACGGAGAGATAAACGGGCTGCTTATCGGCTCGATTATGAATATACCGTTCAATGATAATGTAAAGACAGCGCAGGGCAACACCTGCGTAAACCTGTTCGCGTTCTACGTATTCAACGGACAACGGCGGGTAAAAATGAAAAAGATCAACGACACGTCGCATCTGCCGGAGTGGATGAGAACATAGTTCGGAGTGAAGAGTTGAGAGTGGAGAGTAGAGTTATTCGCTGCAGTCAGCTTGTTGTTTAACAGTCTGATACGGGTATATACAAGACGAAAACCCACAACTCCACTCTTCACTCTCCACTCTCATATCATCCTCGCCATTATCCCCGGACCGTTCGTCTTGAGCCATTTGCTCCATTTGTAATAATCGGGCATGACTCTTAAACAGTTTTCGTAAAACCGGGGCGAGTGGTTCATCTCCAGCCTGTGGCAGAGCTCATGCACTACCACGCTGTCGATGACCTCCGGCGGCATGAGCATCAGCAGACAGTTGAAATTGAGATTTCCCTGTGAGGAACAGCTGCCCCAGCGCGAACGCTGATTGCGGATCGTGATCCTGCCGTAACTGACTCCCACCAGCGGCGCGAAATGACTGACCCTGCCGGGAATATAGGCAAGTGCTTTATCTGCGAGCGCCTGTATTTCATCTGCGGTGAACTTTTCAGTCGGAGCGGCTGCGGCCAAGACTTCATGTCTTTTTCGCAGCTTTTCGACAGAGACGCGCACCCACTCTTCGCGGCTGCTCACGAATTCGTCTATTTCTCTCTGTCTGACCCATAAAGGCGCCCTGACGATGACTTCGTCAGGGTATTTTACCTCTATGCCCAGAGTTTTCCTGTCGGAACGAATAAGTTTATACTTCATCCATCAATTCATCGTACCTTGCCGCAAGGGCATCGCGTCCGGCGTAGTTCTCTTTCATTTTCAGGAATCTGCGGGCGTCGCGCCAGGGCTTGGCGGCGCGGTTGAAACGGGCATAGTTATCGGAGAAATCTTTCTCCGCACTGCGAACCCGTTTCATTTCCTCCGTCATTCCTCTGACGACTGATTTATCAGGTTTGCCGCCTTTTTTGCGTGTTTCGGCGTCGGCTTTTACCTGAGCCGCGATTTTTTCATTCAAAGCATCCTCTTTGTCAAACAGGGCAGTCAGCTCCGCCATATCAGGCTCGGCAAAGGCCGAACCCGCCGCAAAATGTTTCTGATAATTACGCTGCGCCGACAGTCTGTCCCTTGCAAGTTCTATTTTGAATTTACGCAGTTCCCGTTCGCTTTCGGTCCCTTTCGGGAGCGCTTTGGCAGCCCTGAGCCCGGCTTTCAGTTCGTCGTAATCCGAAGCCGCGATACCTTCGAGCCCCTGCCCGTAAATATCGGTGTAGATCTCCGCTTCCTCTATACAGACCGGATCGGTGAACTTGTTGAGCTCCTTCATCACGAACTCCGCGATAAAGTAATCATCCTGAGCCGTCCGCTGCGCCTTCTTCGCCTTGCCCTTCGCCGCAGGATCGATCTCCGTCGGGTTCTCAAGAGTCTTTTCCGCGCTGCGGATTATCTCTACGCCTTCTTTCAGGCGATCGTCCGGAAGGGCGTCGTTGGCGTAGTCCTCAAACATCGCGCGCAGCTTGAGTACCGTGATAACCGCCTTCTGCCTGCGCTCTGTAAAGTCGTAGAAGAAGTACGGCACCATATTCAGGAACGCGCCGAGAGCCGCCATCAGAACAAGCGCGTTCATCAGCTTCCAGAGCAGTCCCGGTTCGCCGGTGGTCACGTCCAGGATATCGAAGGGCGAGGCGTAACCGTTGCCGTCGTAGATGCCGTAGTGTGTCTGCACTGCGGGCAGCACGCCGGAGGTGATCATGGTGACGATATTGCCGATGGTGCCCACGGCGGCGAACATGCCGTCTATCCTCTCCCCCGTGCGGTACTGCTGATAATCGCGGATATCCGCCTGTATAGCCGGGGTGGTTATCTGTTCGAACGCGCCGACCATCCAGTTGAAATATACGCAGACGGAGATCCAGACTATCGACTCGATATTCGCGCGCATCGCCAGAATGAATACGACGTTAAGAAAGTTTACGCCGATAAGGACTTTCTTCTTACCCCATTTGCGGATGCATATCGGCGCCAGCAGCATGCCCCAAAGCGAGGCGTTGCCTGTAAGCGTCTGAATAAGCGCCAGCTGTGCCCCCGTGCAGGTGTGCCCGTAGGAATAGGACCACTGTATGATATTGCCGTAGGAACTCTCAAGAAAGCCCAGCCAGCCGGCAAGGGCGATTATCCAGAAATATTTGTTCTTCGCCACCTCGCGCAGGGCGTCAGAGAATCTTATCTGTATCGTGTGCGTGCGCGCCTGTACTATCTTTTCGGTAGTATTGGCGTAAACCACCGCCGTCAGGGCGAAACCGATCACCGCGAGGACCGGATAGGTATAACGGTAGACGCGGATGTCGTACATATTGTTGTTCGCGATGAACTGAGCGGCAAGAGGCATCACAACGTTCATTATGGACGGTCCCATGGAGTAAACGATCGACTTCACAGCCAGCACGTCCGTACGCTCCTGTGTATCGGGCGACAGCACGTGGATAAGGTTGGTATAAGCGTCGCAGAAGAACCAGTAGAAGAACTGCAGTCCGAAATTGAACAGCAGTACGACGGCGCACTTGACCACGTAGGCGCTGTCTCTGCCGAAAAGCTGCCCGTGCATGACGGTATACAGCCAGTCGTACGGAAACCAGACGTAAGCGATGGCGATAATCGCAGTCGGCAGACCCATCGTGATAAGGTACGGTCTGTATTTGCCTCCCCTGGCGCGGCTGTTGTCGATCATATTGGCGCGCAGCCCAGTGAGCGGGATGCCGGCAAGAGTGGAGATGAGGTACAGGACGTACATATCCATGGCGCCGACGCCTATGGCGCCGCCGACGATCATATTGGTGGTGCCGACAAGCAGGTTCGACCCCAGCATCATAAGAATATAGGAGCCTATGCCGCCGAAGGCGTAGGCGCCTATCTCCTTAAAAGTCATATACCGCCCTTTGGGCGGCACATGCCAGTAGGTTTTAACGTTTTTCGCAAGCGCCCGGGCTTTGACGGGCAGTTCTTTTACAGCCATAATCTGATATTACAGAATCAGCGGATCTGTACGCCGGGTCATCCTTTTTCTTCGTATTCCTCAAGACTCAGCCTGACTGCCGAGTAATTGACCGGTATATTTCTCGGGAACGCGCCCTTGTCATACTGACCGGTCCAGAGGTCGCCGGTCACGACGTCCGCATTGAAGTCCTCCACCGACCGGGCGACGTTCACGACGTTTATTCCCTTAAGCTCGCCGTCCTCTTTATAGGCAGCATTCCAGAACGCGTGATGGCCGATCTCTGTGACAGAGGCGGGAATGAAAATATAACCGACCTGCTGATTGGAGTTGAACGCGTCGGAACCGATGGTTTTAAGGCTCTCCGGCAGAGACGGGTAGACCGTATCGCCGTCGTAGGTATAATAGTCCTCTATATGCCAGTTGCGGAAGAACGCCATGGTTTCGATGGTCTCAAGGCCCTCCGGCAGATAGATGCGGAACAGCTCGGAATAATTGAAAGCCAGCATGCCTATCGTCCTGACGGTCTCGGGCACTTTGTAGGTGTTTATCTTTTCAAGGTACGCGTCGTCGTATTCCGGGTCCTCCGGCCAGTACTGTTTGTCGTAGCCGTACTTCTCGCGCAGGTAAAGATCGCGGTCTATCGGGTAAGTGATAAGGACGGTCTGATCCTTGTCATACAGCACGCCGTCGTCCGACATATAAGCCTCGTTCTGCGGGTCGACTTCGATCTCCTTCAGCGAATAGCAGGAGTAGATCGAGTTGCCGGCGATCTCGCGCACGTCTTTGCCGATGGAGATCTTCGTGATCTTCTCGTCGCAGTTGAAGGCGTATTCATGTATGACGCTTATCGGTTTATCCGGGTCGTTATCTGCAAAATCCACCGTAATTTCCGTTATATCGCCGGGATTTGAGAATTTGACAAGCTCATAGGTGCCGTCGGGGAGCTCCTGATATTTAAAGGTTTCGTTATGCACCACGCGGACGGAGAAGAACATTGCGATTCCGATGGCGATAACGAGCGTGATCACGACGATTATCTTCTTCGTGCGGGCGTTGTCAAACGTCTTGCTGATGTGCGGCTCCTGCAGGCCGTCGATCTTATAGGTCCAGATCTCGTCTTCGGGTATGGAATTTTTATACTCTTCATATTGCGACTGATCCGCCAACAGGTTGCGCTTCTGCTTTTTCTCCTTCTTACTCATTCGCGCTCACCTCCCCGGCAGGAAGGTCTGCGCCTGCGGCAGCAGCCTTTTCTTTTTCAAAGCGGGCGTTCATGACCTCCTCACGGCGGCGCAGCACCGCGACGACCTTGTTCTGCTTCTCGTCGGTATAATCCCAGAAGAAATACGGGATCGTCATGAGAACGTAGCCCACGATATCGAAAATAAGCGGGATAACTATGATCTTGACCCTCGACGCGTCCACAAACAGAACGTCCCAATTGGAGTTGAAGCCGTACCGCAGCAGCAGCAGCGGTATAATAAGCCCGACGAACGAGGTGATGGGGCCCGTGAACCAGCCGAACACACCGGAGAAGCTCTCCAGTCTTTCGCCCGACAGATACATCTGATAGTCGTTGATCCTGATATCCATATCGTGATCGAACGAAACCGGCACGGTTTTGCAGACTTCCATAAGGATCAGCACTACGACGCATACAATACCGCAAAGCTGCAGATGATCCCCCATCGTGGTCAGGACCACGACTATTACCGCGTTGCCCAGAGCGCGCGTCAACTGGAAGAAGATCATCATCTGCTTATACGAGAACCTCTTCATGAAGAACGGGGTGAAGAAATCCGGCGGAGTGCCCGCGAACGATACGAGTGCGACGATGAGCGAATAGGTCAGACCGCTCAACCGGAACGTGTAGAGGTAAAGGACCGTCGTGAACGCCAGCATACCGTTGCCCAGGGCGTCCAGCAGCCCGACCACTGTCTTTATCCATTTGTATTTGTTCCGCATAACACCGAACATGCCGCTCCAGAAGTCTATCTGGACCTTCTTCTCAAGCGGCGGCTGAGGTATCCTCTCCTTTATCCGCCCGGCGAATATCATGGTCAGCGTTGCAAAGGTGATGAATGTAATGGGGATGACGTAGCGGAAGATATTGATATCTTCCCACTTGCCCGGCAGCTTGCCGATGATGGCGGGCAGAATGATGGCCATAATGCTCCACGCCAGGTGCGACAGCTTGATCGGATAGGTACGTACCATGATGCGCTCACGGTTGTTGGGCGAACAGTTCTGGGTGCACATTTCAAGGTTGTTTGCAAAACCGAACACGTTGTAGCACGCGAATAGCAGGTTCGCCATCCAGACCCTGGTGACGACGTCCGGGATGTTGTAAATCGGAAGCCAGCCTATCAGCACGACCATCACGCATTTCGGGACAAAGTCACAGTAAAGACTGTATTTATATCTGCCGAATTTCGGCACGAGACGCTTACGCCAGAAGATGTTGCGGGCGCCGACCCAGCCGTTATAAAGGATATGGGTGCCCAGTATCTTGAACGCGGAGGCGCACGATATCCCCTCAAGCGAGTTGAGGTACGTCACGAACGCGCCGCTCTGGTTGAACAGCATGCTGACCGGCGCGAATATCAGGGTAAGCCCTATGATTATCAGCGCGAAATACAGTCCGTACAGTCTGCGCTCCGTTTTCTTCTCAATAAAGCCCAGGTTGTCGCAGACGAACCACCATATAAGCGTCCAGATATACCCTAAAGGCATATTGATTATACCGATCACGGAAAACGTGAGGTACGGCAGCTTGTAGTGGTACATCATCAGGTAGCACGACGCGGCAAAGGCGATATATTCGAGCGTCTTTGAGCCGGCGTAGTTGGAGCCGACGCCAATGAAGATGTCCTTGTATTCCTTGTAGGGAACGTAATTCCCTTCCGCGGGCGCCGACCAGTGAGTTTTCACTTCATGAGCGAAGCTCCTGAGTTTGGACAGTATGTCACCTGCCAAGCAAATCACTCCGTTTCTTTTGAAAATAAAAAGAGAGCCGGACCCAAATCGACTCTCTTTTGTCAAATCAGGCTAAATTACCTGAATCATTATACAGGAGTTTGTATATAATTGCAATAGTTAATTACAATTTTAGTATTGCATCATAATCGTCGATCCCGTAGTTCCCCACCGTGTTTTTCATGATATCGTAAAAGTCGAGCGTTTCTCCCTGAGTGCCTTTGAGCGTTTTCACAAACGGACGCAGGCGTTTGAAGATACGCAGCAGAGTGTCGCCGGCGGGAGTGCCCTCCTTATAAGGCTGATTTCCCTCAAAAATAGCCCGCACCATGTCTACGGCGAAATCCACGAAGCGGATATCTTTTACTTCCCTGTCCGCGTGCGTCAGAAGCAGGTGTGCTAACCCGCCCAGGGTAAGCTTCGAAAGACGCCGCCCGATTACCGGGATGATCTTATCGAGCTTCGGCGACGGTTTGATGCCGAGCTTGCCCATGAAGCGCCGGGGATCGTTCTGCATGGCGTCGGCGTAAGAGCGGAGCATTTTATCAAACTGCACCTGTATATACTCCCTGCCGGTCAGGCCGTGCTTGTCCCAGTCGAACTCCGGGACCGGGATGCTCTCTATCTTTACGGTATCCGCGTCCTCTACGGTCACTCTGCGGATAAACGCGGGAGTGGCGACCGTGGCGCCGGTACAGACGTCGTAAAACTTATTGCCCTTTTCGGTAACGGCAAGGTTTATGCTCTGATTGTGCATATGTCCCGTAAAGATCAGATGCACGCCGTTGTCTGCGAGGATACTGACGAGCCTTTCCGCGTCTTCCTCCCGTGCGTCCTCGAACAGATAAAAGATCGGCTGCCCCGGCAGCACCGGATAGTGCTCCATGGCGATCATCATCTGCCCGTCCTCCTGCGCCCGCTTCGCCTGAGCCCCGATCCAGGCGAAGAACTCATCGTCGTAAGGAGCGTTCCTCTGCCCGTCGATATCGTTGCAGATCACAAGAAGACGCACGCCCTCGGTCAGCTGCGCGACGTAGGACAGATGCTCCCTGTTGAATTCGATCGCGTCAGAATAGCCGTAGTCTTTGTAAAAATCGTAAAGATCGGAGAATTTCGTACCTTCTACGGGGTGCTTTCCCTTATCGTCATAAGAATGGCCGTCCCTGTCGAAGTCGTGTCCGGCAGTGACAAGAAGAACGCGCTTGCCGGACTTTGCCCGGAAATCATCCATTATTCTAAGGAGTTCCCTGTGACTCTCCTTTTCGCCCCAGTAGGTAAGGTCGCCGGCGATAAGCACCGTATCGGCGTCGTCCGCCTGAGCCAGCCAATCGAAGACCGCCTGGTTTATCGCCTGAGTCTCCGCAAAGCATTTCTGCTGGAAATCCATACTGCGCTCATACTCCTCGCCGTATGCGCCGAGAGAATTTTTAAAGAAATGAAGATCGGTGATGACGTAGAAGGTATAGGGTTTCATTCTGTGTTCTCCTTTAAAATGTGCAGAGATGAAAGGCAGCCGGGAACAGCATACAGTGAACAGCGAACAGCGCGCGGCCGGGATAACGGCATCATTCCACAGGTACCGCGCGAATGTGATAAGACGAGAGATAACAAGTATTATTTCATATTATTCTGATTATGTCGGAAATATACGCGCGGTATACTCTTACTGAATTTTGTGTCTTAATCGCGCGCTGTCAACTGTTTGCTGTTCGCTGTCCGCTGTTCGCCTAAAAAACGGATCAGCCCGCCGACGCTTTCGCAGGTGTGGGGCGCTTTCGAAACAACTTCGGGTTTCCCGCTCTCCACCGCCCATCCGTTGTGGACGAGAATCATTTCAAGGTCGTTGTAATCGTCGCCCACGACGGCCGCGCCGTCGTCCGGAAGACCGAAGCAGCGCAGGACGAACGAAACCCCCTGCGCTTTTCCGGTACCTTTATTCCCGATATTTATATGCGGTCCGTTGACGAAAATGCTCACCTTGTCCCCGAAAACCGGCAGGAGCTCTTCTCTGACCTGAAGGGCTCTTTCCGCAGTCGGGAAGGTCGCGTAATAATGATGCCGGGGCGTCCCGTCGCTTTCCGAAAAGCTTTCGATATCGGTGTACGCCGCCATCGCTTTTTCAAGCGCGGCGAAAATGTCTGCGGGAATGAGAGATTCATACAGAACGGTTTTGTCCTGCGAGACGATCAGCGAGCCGTTATATACGATCAGGTAGTCGAACGGCAGCCCCTGCTCTTTCGCGGTGTCGTAAAAATCGATCCCGCGCCCGGTCACCACGCCGAAATATCCGCCCGCGGCGCGCCAGTCGTCTATCGCGCGCCGGGTCTCACCGGCAATACGCCCGTTGATATAAAGCGTGCCGTCGAAATCGGTGGCGATAAGCTTCTTTTTCATTGCTCCGGCCGTCAG
>JAILQN010000038.1 GCA_024699005.1 Clostridia bacterium | reverse complement strand
CACCTTTTTACGCTTGATAGACTGACTCCATATATTCGCGCCGCATAACTTTTTCCTTTCCTTCTTGCCAGTTTAACTACTGCTTGCCTTTTCCTTGCTTCCTGTGCTATTATGTTCATGAGAAGTTCTCCTTTGATTTGGTTGGTTTTGTTTGGTAGCTTGATTATACCATACCAAAGGTTGATCTTCTCTTTTTTTTTGGCTCATATCATTTTACATCATACACTTGTGACTATTTTTTCATTTATATATTTATAAAAAATTCAATCTATTTTTTCAAAAGCATGATATACTGTTTTCAATCAAATCGGGAGGATCGTCTTATATGAGCGAAGAAGCGATTTTCGGAAGATTGTGTGAAAAATTCAGAGAAATGACCGCCGTTTACGAAAAGCTGCTGTATACCCCTGTCGGAACGGTATCGGACTTTTACGGATTACAGACCAAAGAGCATTTCAGAAGCGTGCCTGAAAGCGGATTTGAACCGATCGCCCCCGGGACTTCCTGGGGCGGAGCATGGCAGAATCTGTGGGTAAAATGCGCTTATACTGTACCGGAAGAGGCCGAGGGGAAAAAGCTTTATATTCTCTCCTCCTGCGGCGGAAGGGAGCAGCTGCAGTTTATTGACGGAGTTCCGAAAGGAATTTATAATTCAGGCGCACACAGGACGCTCGGAGACAATCACGACGCCCAATACCTCGGCATCGGCAGAGCCGACCGTGAATACGAGCTTGCTTTTGAATGTTACGCCGGTCATTTTGACGTTGATACCGACCCGTATAACAACTATGACTACCCCGATATTCCGATGCCGGAATTCAGACATACGTTCGGCGGCGTGAAAGTATGCACCAGAGACGACGAGCTTTACACTCTGTTATATGATATCCGCGAACTTATAAATCTTTCCCGTGCAGGACATATACCCTTCGTCGCGGGAAAAGCGAAACAGGCGCTTCGCAGAATAGACGAGACTATCGTGCTTTATCCCAAGCACGCCTCTCCCGAAGCGGTACGCGCCGGGATAAGAAAATCCCTTGATATCTCCCGTCCGTTTTTCACCGGCGGAAATTCCCGCGTATTCGGCAGGGTCGGTATCACAGGCCATTCGCATATGGACACGGCGTGGCTCTGGCCCGTGTCCGAGACTGTCCGCAAATGCGCGCGCACATATTCCAACGCTCTTCACCTGATGGAGCAGTACCCGGATTACCGCTTTATACAGTCATCCACCCTTCACGGAGAGTGGATGAAGGATTATTATCCCACGATTTTTGCCGATATGAAGAAATACGTCGCAGAGGGCAGATACGAACCTAACGGCGGCGTTTACGTGGAATGTGACGGCAATATGACCTCCGGCGAATTTATGATCCGCCAGTTCCTGAAAGGTCAGCAGTTTACAAGAGAGAATTTCAATTACACTGCGGACACCTTCTGGCTGCAGGATACCTTCGGCTACAATGCCAACATCCCTCAGATCATGCGCGGCTGCGAGGTAAAATACTTCTGCACGAACAAGCTCGGCTGGAACGAGCTGAACCGTTTCCCGTACGAGAGCTTTGTATGGCACGGTCTTGACGGCAGCGACGTGATAGTTCACTTTCCATGCACTCACGGTTTCCCGGACGTCGGCGCGGCATACGGCAGCGTCGCGGACATATCCGAAAAAGACTCCACCGATCTGCGTCTTGTCGCTTTCGGCTTCGGCGACGGCGGAGGAGGGCCCACAGCAGGGATGCTGGAAACGGCCGCCCGGGCAATAAAAACTTCAGGACTGCCCGAGGTTGAGTCCATGTCTGTCAGTCAGTTCATGCAAGAGCTGGAAGAACAGAAAGAAGCACTGCCTGTTTACGGCGACGAACTGTACCTTGAATATCATCGCGGCACCCTGACGCAGCTTCACGACGTCAAGCGCATGAACCGCAAGGCGGAATACACGTTCAGAAACATGGAATATTTCAACGTGCTTGCAGGAGAGCCGAAGCATCCCGAAAGCGACAAATGGCTCAAAACCATCTTGAAAAACCAGTTCCACGACATCCTGCCCGGAACGGCGATCACGGAAGTATTTGAACTTTACCGGAAAGAGATGCGGGAAGTGATAGACAGTCTGAATTCCGCAGCTGATAAATATGCAGAAATACTTACGGATGACGGCGACAGTATAACTCTTTTCAATACCCTGTCCTTCGACCGTCATGATCCTGCCGCAGTTGAAACGGAAGGCTATGCGAAAAATCAGCCGTCTCAGCGATATACTGACGTCTGCGGACGAAAGCTGTTGGCAATAGGATCGCTCACTCTGCCTGCTTTCGGCAATGTAAGCATAGATATAACAAGCGAACCTTTACCCGCGTCCTCTCCTTTCATTTACGACGGCAGGAAGCTGACCACTCCTTACGCCGAAATCGTCTTTGACGCAAACGGTGCTATATCCTCTTTTACAGACAAATCGTCAGGCAGAGAACTGCGCAGACCCGG
>JAILQN010000281.1 GCA_024699005.1 Clostridia bacterium | reverse complement strand
TTTACTTTCGCGAGTTCGTCACAGAATACGGCGAAACTGATCTGCTTGTTGTTCATATGTTTATTATACTACATTATCGCTGATAATACCAGCTTTATCACAAAAATAATAAAACCGTTTTTGTGCGGTGTTGCCTTAAATGCACTTTGTTCAGCTTTTCTTTCGGTACAGTATTACAGGAGAAGATCGGGCATTCTGCTCCGTCAAAGAGAACGATAAGCCGGTCGTCACAATATCGTCTTCCGTCCGGTTCGGTGATGACAGACGATTCGGTATCATAGCGGAACAATTCGCGGTTGTTATGATAGCAGAGCAGCGCTTCGGCATACCGCATGGTGCAGCACTGAGGGGCTTCGTAACCGCTTATCCGCAGAATTGGTTGTATAGCGGTGACGCATTTGTTCGTTCCAGCGCCGCCGTTGTCCCGCTGACAGAACTGAAGCCCGTTTGTCCATATACGACGGGCAAGCGTTCTGTATCTGTCCGCGTTTGTCAGGCGGTACAGCCGTACGGCGAGCAGAAAACTGTCGACAACCGCGCAGGGCTCGGTCCACGTGTCCTCTCTTCCGAACCAGTTGAAGTTTTCATAAGTCATGGTCATGCCGTGCTTGATGTATCGGTCGAATTCTCTCAGAACAGCATGCAGATACGTTTCTTCGCCGGTGGTTTCGTAAAAAGACAGTATTCCGCGCATACAGGTGAGGGAAGTATGCGTCTGAAATCCGCGCGCAACCATATCCGCATCAAGGAAGATTTCAATGACCTTCGTAAGAAAAGCACGCGCCCGTTCATCTTTCGTCAGTTCGTAATACCGCGCTACTCCGTCCACACACATAAAGGCGCATCCTACGTCCGAGGAGAGAGCCCAGCCATGAGCGGCGGAACTTATATGTCCGTCCACGCCTCCGCCTTCCGAATCCCGGTCAAGAGGATAATCGTCGTACAGCGGCAGCGCCGGAAAATAGAGATATTCAAATGTGCTTTTCAGTATATCAAGAGCGGAAGGATCGTGAAATACGTTATAGTATCCGGTCAGTGCGCGCAGATACCAGTTGTGTCCGGAAAGCTGCTGTTCATTTGCTTCGCCGTCAGCCGGAACGTCTCCGAAAAACATATACTTATTCGTATACCTGGGAAGATCGCTTATCATGCGCTCCATACAGGGGACTTTTCTGCCGCTTATGCGGTAATGACATAGAAAAGCAAGCAGGGCGCGGCCCTCCCGGTCGCCGGGCCAGCCGGGATTACCCCGAAAGACGTTCTCATAGTCGTACGGAGGCTCGTGCAGACGCCGGAAGTGTTTTTCGATGTTTATATCAAAATCCGCGGCAGACTTATAATTATCACTTTTCATAGGGCGTCATTTCGATTTGTATTTTTTATATATCTTTCCGTATACGATCACCAGTACGGGGATGCCGCCGAGACAGCCGGCCGCGAGAAAAGCGCCGGCGGCGGTAAGATTAAAAAGACCCATGAACAAGCTTATCCAGAATACGAGAGAATAACAGATCCACATTATACCGTTCGCTCTGTTATAAGCCGGGATATCCGATATTTCTTTTTCGCTGACCGTGCTTCCGGACCAGAACCACATGGGCTTTTTGCGTTTCCATGCAAAGATCCCGAGTCCAGTGAACATGATGCTGCACGGTATCATGATAATGAGCCATATCGCTGTTTCCATATTCAGGACCTCCTGTTCGCGCACTGCGCTTTTATCTTCCATATAGAATTTTACATTATCTCCGGGTATATTTCAAGCGTAACGGGTCTATTTTATCTATAACCTCAAATAATTATTTTTAAATCATTGACAAACCGAAAACGGTGTTCTATAATAACAAAGAATTAAGCCAAAGGAGGCGATCAATATGAAATTTAATATCTGTCGGATGTCATATTTGTCGCCTGCGGTAAGCTGAACGCAAGGTTTATATGGATTGATGCGCATCCGGTTTCGGGTGCGCGTTTTTTTGTTCCGGAAAGGAGATGATGCCCTTGAAGAGAATTACCGATAATCAGATTTTAAAAGGAGGGGATGCCTTTGAAGAGATTGAAGAATAAACTTTTGTCAATGCAACCGAATACTACGACTTATTCGGAGATGTACAACGGGCATATGTCTGTGGCTTTCGACACGGGCATGGCAGCTTACGAGGACTGGAACCCGGTATATTATAACGGGAATATCGGATTTGAAATAACTGCGACGCATAAGCTCGCGCAGGATAAACCGACGGTGGTCATTATCATCCCTTGTGCCGAGCTCGGCATCGAAGTTCCGGACAAATCAACAAAAAACGCGCAGGCGGACTATTGCGTGCGGGCATTCAAAAAGTATATCGACGAACTGAACGCCGGTCTGTATAACCGCAGCCGGCCGGATAACGAAAACGGAAGATATTATCTCTGCGAACCGGGCGGAGAGATCGTAAGCAGGAATACGGCGTATTTTGCCGTTTGCCAGCAGAAGGATTACAGAAACGGTTCCGGCGATCTCGTGTTTCTTCTGAATGACGGGATCCCGAGACAGCCGGTAATGAGCCTTTGTTTCCGAATGCTGGTGCAGCTGCCGAAACGCAAAATCAGAAAAACGATCCAGATGCTCTGCCGCGATCTGCCGGACGCTGTGGACAGCTTCATGGCGGAATTCGATCATGCGGGTCTTGAACGCGCGAAAGAACTCGCGTCAAAGCAGAACGCGATTCGTTCGTGGCTCCGGGACAGCGATAACTGCGCGTTTATAGCTAACGGCAGCATCCTGCCGCGGGAGAAAGGGACAGATCTGCCTATGCCCGGCGCGATACCGTTCCGTTCGACGCCCGATGACGAAGCGGAGATATGCGGCGTAAAAGGTATGCTTATACGCAAAGGCGTGACCGTGATAACCGGCGGCGGATATTCCGGAAAATCGACTCTTCTTGACGCGATATCCGCAGGAATATACGATCATTCGTCCGGCGACGGACGGGAGCTCTGCATAACGGATCAAAGCGCCGTTTCTATTTCCGCGGAGGACGGACGAAGCATCAAACACGTGAATATTTCCCCCTTCATCAAGTGGCTGCCCGGCGGCGATACCGCCGACTTCTCCACGGAACACTCCTCCGGTTCCACCTCGCAGGCGGCGAATATCATGGAGGCGGTCGACTGCGGCACGAAACTGCTGCTCATCGACGAGGACAGGAGCGCAACCAACTTTATGATACGCGACAGTATGATGAAAGAACTGATCGTAAAGGAACCGATCACTCCTTTTACGGACCGCGTAAACGAATTGCGCAGGACGCTGGGCGTTTCCACAATTCTGGTCATCGGCGGCAGCGGGGAGTATCTTTCGGTGGCGGACAAGGTCTATATAATGGAGGATTATATGATCCGCGACGTGACAGAATTATCCAAAAAGATCTGCGGTGAGCGGAACGTGACCGTTGATTTGCCGCCGCAGGCGGATTGGGAGCAGCGCAGGACGCTTTATTCCGACAGGTTTTCATCTTATCCGGAAGGCTGCGGCACGGAAAAACTGGAGGTCTCCGATATGGGATTTATCATCATCGGTGATGAGAGGATAGACGTGAGGGGGCTGCACGATATAGTCTCTCAGCGGCAGCTGGACGCGCTCGGATTCATGCTTCGTTACCTGGAGGTGTCGAACGTCGACAGAAAAATAGATATCCGGAAGAAGATCGACGATATGTACGCGCGGATCGAAGAGGAGGGAACAGACTTTCTTTATTCGTCGTTCTTTACCACCTGCGAGAGATTTCTCGACCTGCCGCGGAAAAATGAGCTGCTGGCGGTTATCAACCGGATGAGATTGATCAGAATAAGCTGAGAAGATCGTCAACGCTTGCTGTGGCGAGACAAACGCAGGTGTCGGAGGCTCCGTAGTATATTTTTACTTCGCCGTCGTCTTCCAGCAGCATGCCGCAGGGAAAGATCACGTTCTGCCGGAACCCCTCGTCCGTTTCAATCGGAAGATCCGGCGCGATAAGCGGCTTATCGTATACGGCAAGAACTTTGGAAGGATCGTTCAGGTCAAGAAGCATGATCCCTGCCGTATAGCGTTTTTTCCAGGAGTTTTCCCAGCCGTTTTTGCCGCGGGAATCGTCCCGGTCCACGGCGTGGAAAAGAGTCAGCCAACCCTCATCGGTCCTGATCGGAGAAGCTGTAGGTCCTATTTTATCGTTTGCCCACGGTACATCCTCAACGCCGAGAACGAGTTCACTCCGGCCCCAGTATTCAAGATCCGGGGAGCGGGAGAGCCAGATATCAAAACGGTCCCTGCCGCGGCTGTAGACAGGCATGGGCCTTTCAAGCCTTACGTATTCGCCGCCGATCCTTTCCGGGAAAAGGACCATGTTGCGGTTTTCCGGTACGCTGGCGCTGATAATGCGGTAAGATTTCAGATCGTCCGAAAGCTCTGCGATGGCTCCGCGTATCCCGTGCCTGGTATCCATAGCAAGACAAAGAAGCAGCCTGTCCTCTATCCGAATGATCCGCGGATCGTATAAACGCTTCATCTCCGGATCTTTGTCCGGATCGTTGCTGTCGACGAGGGGT
>JAILQN010000259.1 GCA_024699005.1 Clostridia bacterium | reverse complement strand
CTGTTCTCTTGTTCCCTTCTCCCACAAGATACTTCTTCAGGTCAATATGATTCAGAACCTCACTGAACGTATACACCGGATCGGATATTTCGATGATTTTTGAAATTTCCAGTGGCATTTTCAATTGGTATATGCTACAATACTCTCGTGATATCTTTTTCATTTGCAAGTAGATTATATCACAAAAAAGACTGCATTCCCACTCTAAAGTGAGTTTGCAGTCTTTTTTTGGGGGACTTTTTTTACAGCCCCTTTTCGTATCGGTCTCCCGGTATGAGCCCGGCGAGCGTAGCGAGGAAGGCTCATACCCGGGGCATCGCCGCCGAGCGCCGCCGGCGGCGGATGAAGCGAGGCGGGGATGGCTCAGCGGTCAAAATCTGCAGCGGGATCATCCCGCGCCCGCAGATTTTGGGGCACCGCAAGAGGGCAAGGCGGCTCCGCCGCCGCGAACTGGTTCAAGTCCTTCCCCCGCAACCAATACGAAAACACCGTCCGAATGGACGGTTTTTTCGTATCGGTCCTGAGAACACGGGTATACGTTCTCCCGTTATGAGCCCGGCGAGCGCGGCGAGGAGGGCTCATACCCGGGGCATCGCCGCCGAGCGCCGCCGGCGGCGGATGAAGCGAGGCGGGGATGGCGCAGCGGTCAAAATCTGCAGCGGGATCATCCCGCGCCCGCAGATTTTGGGGCACCGCAAGAGGGCAAGGCGGCTCCGCCGCCGCGAACAGGTTCAAGTCCTTCCCCCGCAACCAAACTTTGTATATACAAATCCAGTGCTTGGTATTTGATCAAAGCCTTGAAAACCTATTCCTCGTCAAATGTCATTTCATAATGTAAATGGAATGCGCCGGCGAGGTATCGGCGGCGAAGGTCGCTGTTTATCCATTTGATATTCTTTTGAAAAACGCTGCTGCCGCCGTTCCATTCGACCAGCTCGTCATACTGCGGATCTTTCGGGTCTTTGAGAATACGGATCAACTCTGAGAATCCTCCCGGACCGCCGCAGTCCTCCGGCGGCGCGTCGCCTTTCAGTTCCGTACATATCGGGGCGGGAATATCCGCGTCTTCAATTATCTCAACAAGCCGCACCTCGTGCGTCCATCCGTCGCCGAAATCATATTCGTAAGAAATGCTGTCAGTCTCTGAAAAAACCTCCTCGAGCGTGATCTCCCGCTCGTCAACGATCTCGCATCCGCTTACGCCGTTTATATCGTCATCCTCCGAAGACGGTATTCTTGCTATCCGCAACGGACGACCGTTTTTTGACTGCTTCAAGATAAACTCATGCAAGTGGTAATCTTTCCATAAAAACAGATTCTGGATGATATCGTGCAGATAGAATAGCGAAAAGTTCATAGGTACCGTAACGCATCTGAGGCAAGGCGTTTCAAGTTCAAGTGATATGTCAAAAACGCCGGCACGGGTACTGTAGAGCTTGCCATATTTTTCTTTAAGCGCACGTTCTTGCTCTTCGTAGGTTGCGTAGACGTCCTTTTTGTCGGAGGTAAACCTGATATCATCATTGATCATAGGAAGCAGAACCGTTTGAAAACGATCGTCGGGTTCAAAACAGTTTTCAAAGCGTTCAATTCTTTGGCAGAACTTGTTTAATCTTGCAACGGAAGACCTATCGCCTGTTTTACACAAGCTTGCCGGGAAACAGCAATCGGCGATATAGCGGTCGATCACCTCTTGGGAGATGCTTTCCGACGCGAGCATATTCCGCAATCCTGCCTCCAACTGTTCTTGCAGCTTCTTTTTATCGCCTGCCGTGATCCCATACAACAGGAAACCGCATCCCGTCGAATCATTGGCGATCACAATGCACTTTCTGCGATTCATCACGATAAGATTTGCAGAAAAAGCAAAAAGTGGGTCGATCCCTTTTGTGGCCTGTGCCGGAGATATGCCTAAATAATCGATCAGTTTTTTTGTGCATCCGATTTGAATCATATTTCAGCTCCCTCCCCAATCAAAGAATAAATCACAAAAACTGCGTCATATACACGGGCACACAGAGTGTATCCGTATCCTTTGCGAGGTCTTTTGTGTAAATCAGGTATTTCTGCAGGATCCGTGACGAATACTTCTCGGAAAACTTATCCATAGAAACGTGCGCTTTGTATCCGGAAGACTTGACCTCAATGGGACAAATCTTATTCTTCCGTGACAGAAGGAAATCAATTTCGTAATTATGCCGCGACGACTCGTTGGGAAAAGTGTAATAAAACAGTTTATTCCCGTTTGCGGCAAGCGTTTGTGCCACGGCGTTTTCATACAGATATCCCAGGTTTGCGCTGAGTTTATCATTCAGCAGCTTTTCATAAATGATATTCTCGGTAAAATCGCGGTCTTTGAACATAAGCGTGACGAAAAGACCGGTGTCGCAGACGAACATCTTGAACGCGGAAAGATCCTCTGTTGCAGAAAGACCTACGTTCGGATCATCGGCGTGATAAGAGATAAGCACTGTTTTTGAGTTTTCCATCTCGGCTATGATCTCGGGAAGCTTTTCCGGCTTGCTCTTTTTCAGCACGCTTGTCGTCTGATATCTCGACGCGTTTTTCGCCAGCTGCGCCGGAATGGCGTCGAACAGCATAGACGCTCTGCCCGACGGATCGAACTTTCTGAAATCCTCTTCATAAAGAGACAGGATCGTGCGCTTGACGAGATCGACCTTGCGGAAATTATTCGTTTCGATATATTCGTTCACCGCCTGAGGCATACCGCCCACAAGCATATACAGCCGGAAATCTCGCATAAGCCGGCGACCCAGCTGCTCGCCGACGGGCTTCCTTGACTCAAAGCACTGGCGGATCAGCGGGATCGTCGTGTTGTCACCTACCGCCCAAAGGAATTCCTCGTAGTCCATCGGATACATACCCATCTTCTGTTCTTCGCTGGGGATCAGAATATCCTTGACGTTTTTCTTGATCGATATAAGCGATCCCGTTTCAAGATAATCGTATCTGCGGTCTTTTATAAGGTGTTTGATCGCCTGCCGGGCTTTCGGGAAGAACTGAACCTCATCAAATATGATCAGAGATCTGCGTTCGACCAGATCGACGCGGAACAACAGCTGAAGTTGAAGAAAGAAGAAGTTCAGATCAGACATATCGTCGAAGAGATCTTTTACAGACTGAGGTGCTAGAGAGAAGTCGATGAGGATATAACTTTCGTATTCGTTTTTTGCAAATTCTTCCGCCACGGTGGATTTACCGATACGCCTTGCGCCCTCTATCATAAGCGCCGTTCTGCCCTGCGACTCGTTCTTCCATTCGACAAGCTTATCGTATATCTTTCTTTTAAACATGGTTTCGCCTCTTATCGCAATTTTATTTTCGACATAATCCGATGTAATCGCAATTTGTTTATGTATATTATAGCACAAAATCGCAATTTGTCAAGTGATTTTGAGAAAACTGCAGGTAAAAAATAGTTCGGCTTGTTCCTGATCCGTGGAGGAAAAATGCGCGCAGGGGGCCGTAAACACTTGATTTTATTTGTGGTTTAGTCAAATCCGTTATCTCCACTCGGACCGATACGAAAAAACCGTCCGAATGGACGGTGTTTTCGTATCGGTCCCGAGAACACGGGCATACGTTCTCGCGTATATGCCTGAGAAGCGGGACGAATACCGACTGAGCGACTATTCCGACACCATCCTCCCGGAGGGCATCGAGACCGCGCCGAAGCGCTTCGCGATCACCTACCGCAACAAATGGATGATCGAGCAATCGGACTTCGTCGTCACCTATGTCGTCCACGACGCCGCCTCCGGCGCTGCGCAGTTTAAAAAACTGCCCGAGAGAAAAGGAAAGAATGTAGTTGAATTATCACGAGTTTGATCATAAAATGCTATTAGATTTCTTCAATCCCCAAGCACTTCAGATACCGATACGTTCCATCATAGAACCTCGGGAGTCTTGTGCTATCTTCCCAGAATCCGCTTGGGGTTTTGTTTGCATTTCCTTCAGGGATACAGATGACCATACCGGCACGTGCGCGGGTGAGTAGAACACGATAGGCGTTTAGCATATACTTCATCTGCTCCTGCTGATTTTCGGTCGCGCCCGTTATTTCGTTCCACTTGGTGTTTCCGTTAAACCGATAGTAATGCCATCCGCCGTTTTCATAACGCATATCAGCATCCCAAAGCAGGCAGGTGTAATCAAGCTCCAAGCCCTGCACCTGAATTTCCGTGGCGGCATCTTCAAGATAGTTCGATGAACGTGTATCGACTTTATCTTCAAGGAACCAGTGGACCGCATTTTCGTCACCGGACGGCAGAATATGGATCGCCAGCGGTTTATATCTTGCGGCTTCTTTGGTTACAAGAACGCCGGTACGCTCCGTACCTCTGACCTTGCTGTGGAGCCATTTGCGCGCCTTTGCCATATC
>JAILQN010000258.1 GCA_024699005.1 Clostridia bacterium | reverse complement strand
AATCTCTTGATGAATTCATCTCCGTCGCGGATCAGAAAACGTTTCGGCCGCGAAACGTGTTGTATCTGTCGGGACGCCAGCCGGGCTTCACGTCGCGAACGGCGTCGGACGCCGTGATAACGGAGCCTCCGTTGTCCAGATCTATGAGAGAATAGCGGTCGTTGCCCATTCCGAGTTCCTTCATATAGCTGAGCTGACGCAAACCGTGACGGGTCTCGACGCGCTCGATGAGCGCACGTCCTCCGCCGTCGGGAAGAGCGTAGATAAGGTCGACGCAGGCGTTGTCGACGGCCAGGATATCAAGAGACGCGAGTATTCCGACGTCGGGCGTCACGACCGGATCGGCGTCCGGCCCCGCGCAGTCGCAGGCCACGGACATATTGCGCATCACGTTGATATAGCAGATATGAGGAGCGAAGAAATCGACAGTCGCCTTTGAACTCTCGCTGATACGCTCCATAAGCTCCTCTTCGGAGATGCTCCACATGTTGCCGGAACCGACGGCTGTATGGATCTCGGCCTTGCCGATCCTGCCGTCGGCGCATCCGATCCCGATATTCTTGTTGCTTCCGCCGAATCCGCCCATGGTATGTCCCTTGAAGTGCGTCAGGACCAGAAGCGAGTCGTATCCGAGCATGTTTTTACCGACGTGCATCTCGCGGAACCACTTCCCTCCCGTTACCGGAAGAACGGCGACCCCATCGCTGTCGGTTATGTCGACCGGGCAGAAGGTCCATCCGTTGATCTCGAGCGTCCTGCGGTGTTCTTCGGTGGTATATCGGCTTCCCTCGTAATACGTGTTGGTTTCAATGATCGTCGCGTCGGGGATGCGGGATCCGATGAGTTCTTTTACCCAGGGGCGCGGTATAATATTCGGTCCTTCCGCCTCGCCGGTGTGCAGCTTGACCGCGATCTTTCCCGAAAGGACGGACGAGACCCTGTCGAAGACCTTCTTAAGGCCGTCGCCCGACAGATCGCGCGTAAAAAACACCTCCGACGCGTCTCCCGTGCGCAGATCGAAAGGCAGATATTTGTTTCCGTCTTTCCCCGGAACCGGGCTTTTTTTTGATTCTTTCATACTCTTGTCCTTCCAGTTCGAATTGTTGAACTTATTATATCACAAGTTAACTCGCGTCGCAATAAAAAAATAGCGTCGGCCGGGAGACGCGGAACGCCTTCCCCGCTTCGGGAAACCCCCGCACCACCCCTGCGCTCAGCTTCGCTTCGCGCGGGCTGCTCTCGGCTCACACCTTCAAGTATTATCATTCAAATTAGTTATCGGGCGCAGGCATATGCCTGCGCCCGATAACTGGTCTGAGTGACACGACAAGAACGAGTCCGGCGCCTTCCTACTCCAATAATCCTTTATGCCTGCTCGCCGGACCAATCATTTTCGCCACTGCGGCGCGAAAATGAGCGTCCTGCGTCGATCTGGTGCCCGGGCCAAATCAAATACGGCAGAGGCTTCGCCCCTGCCGTATTTGATTTGTGGCGTGCGGTCGGTTTAGATCGGCTTGGGGTAAAACCGGGCATTTCAACATTTTCCGGGCTTTTTCGGCAAGTACTGTACGGTCTGAAAAGATCGGTGCGTACGACCTTAATAGGTCAGATTACAATTTAAAGCAAAACGGTGCTAACACGTTTCTTTTTCATTTTACTCCTCGGTTGAATGCAGGATTTCCATGAATTCCGGATAGTTGCGAAACGGATCGAAAACATTTGATGCTATTTGATCCCGGAATTCTCCAACACAGGTGAAGTTCCTCTTGTTGTATTCGGGATCAAGGAAAACATAACCTTTAAGCAGCGGTGCAGTATAACGCATAGTACCATCCTGGACCGCGCGGTCATATTCCTTTCCGAATTCCGCAGCTTCTTTGAGCAATCGAAGAACAGAATTCTTGTCGCCTGCCTTTGCCGCCCTGACAGCCTGTCCGATACGAAGATAAAACAGTTTGAAGGCTAATCCAAGATAATTCCCGTCCGAGACAAGGGCGCGGATGAAGGTTTCTTCAAAACACTCAGCTTCTTCGGTCAGATGGCAATCGTCCTTGAGTTCGTTCAGGATCCTGCACAGACGGTCAGACAAGTCAATCAGCATTTTCTGCGTGAGACGTACCCGTTCTTCGCCCGTCAATACCAAAAGCATCGCGTCGTCCCGCGTCGTTGCTGATTTATCCGGGTACAGTGAGGCATAGTATCGCGCTTCATCGGGACGGTTTGTATGCTTATAACAGAGGATTAGATTCCAAAGCGCGCTGTCCCGCAATTCTTCATTCTCCGAGTTTTCATATACGGTCAAAGAATGACGGATAGCTTTGTCCATCATTTCATTGAAATGTGTCAGTTGTTCATATGGTACGCCGTTGCGATAGTTATCGTCAAACGCTATTATGTATTCCATGCTTGCGAGCCATTTAAGATACTCGAGATTTCCGGGATATTCTTCGACAGCCGATTTTGCAATTTCATATATTGCCGGAAGGTCAATGTCCGCTCGTTTCCAATATCCTTTGTACTCACTGTCAAAAAATGCCTTTCTCTCGTCATTATCTTCCTCCGTCAGCCCGAGCAGTTCGTCAGATGTAACGCCGAGAAGCTTGGTTAACGGACCGATTAACCCAAGGTCGGGGGACGATAAATTACATTCCCATTTGCTGACCGCCTGATAGGAAACACAGAGGCAGGCGGCAAGGTCTTCTTGTCGCATCCCCTTTTTCTTTCGTAGATTTCTGATTCTATCACCGATTGTCATGGTATT
>JAILQN010000235.1 GCA_024699005.1 Clostridia bacterium | reverse complement strand
TAAATAGCCCTTCCCTCAAACTGCGTCTGATACAGCCCGTAATAAACGCCCTTCTTTTCCAGCAGCTCCCCGTGATTGCCGGTCTCGACCACTCTGCCGTGGTCCATTACGACGATCATATCCGCGTCGCGCACGGTGGAGAGCCTGTGGGCGATGATCACGCTGGTGCGGTTTTTCATCAGGTTCACCATGGCGTCCTGTATCTTCTGCTCCGTACGGGTATCCACCGAGCTGGTGGCTTCGTCCAGTATCAGGATCTTCGGATCCTTGAGCACCGCCCGGGCGATGGCAAGAAGCTGCCTCTGCCCGTGGGACAGGCTTTCGCCCGCGTGAGAGAGCCAGGTGTCGTAGCCGTCAGGCTGCCGTTCGATGAAGCGGGAGATATTGCTCAGTTTCGCGGCGTTTTTCATGCGCTCGTCGGAGGCGTCGCGGTCGGCGTATTTGATATTGCCGCCTATGGTATCGGAGAACAGGAACGTATCCTGCAGCACTATGGCGGTGTTCCCGCGCAGCTCGTCGCGTTTAAGATCGTATATATTCACGCCGTCGATAAGTATCTCGCCGGAATCCGGCTGATAGAACCGCATAAGCAGGTTCACCACCGTGGTCTTGCCGCTGCCGGTGGCGCCCACCAGCGCTATCTTCTGCCCGGGGCGCACCTCCAGATTGAAATCGTACAGGACCTGCTTGCCGGGCACGTAAGAGAAATCGACGTGCCGGAAGGATATCTCGCCCCTCGTATCGCTGAGAGGCCGGTCTCCTCTGTTGTCCTCGTCCGGATGATCCATCAGGGCGAACACGCGCTCCGCGCCCGCCACGGCGGTCTGGATCGAACCGTAAAGCTGGGCGATCTCGTTTATCGGCCGCGAAAACTGCTTGGCGTAGATGATGAACGCGGAAATCGTACCGATGGTGATAAGCCCCGTATAGGCGAAATATCCGCCGAACGCCGCCACGATAACAAAACCGATGTTGGATATGCAGTTCATGACCGGGCCCATGGAGCCGCCGAGGATCTCCGCCTTGATGCTGACGTTTGCGAGCTCATCGGAGGTGGCGTTGAACTCCTTCGTCACGTCCCCCTGTTTGTTGTAGGCGACGATGGATCGGTAGCCGGTGATCATCTCCTCCGAATGTCCGTTCAGTTCGCCCAGCAGCGCCGAACGTCTGCGGTAGATCTTGCGCATCACTTTGGACATCTTGTTCGTGACGATAACAGTGAGGATGACCGAGAACATGGTGACGAGGGTGAGCTGCCAGCAGTAGATGAACATTATGGTCACGGTGCCCACGAGCGTCAGCACGCCGGAGACCAGCGAACCGAGACTCTGGGATACCGTAACGGACACGTTTTCCACGTCGTTCGTCATACGGCTCATAATATCGCCGTTGGAGTGGGTGTCGAGATAGGGAATGGGAAGATTATCGATCTTTTTGAACAGATCGTGCCGCATAAGCCGCACTATGCCCTGACTCAGACGCGCCGCCAGCAGCGACTGAGCGAGATTGGCGCCGACGTTCATGACGAATATCCCCAGCAGCAGGAAAGCGCTGCGGTACAGAAGCGTCCAGTCCTGCTCCTTGATGCTGTCTATTGCGCCGCCCTGCATCGCAGGCGCGGCAAGAGAGAGAAGCGTGACCGCCGCCACAGCGGCGATAAGCCCCGCGAGGCTGCGTTTCGACGAGCTGAAATACTTCAGCAGCCGCTTTGCGGTATCCCTGACGTTCTGAGCTTTTTCAACTTCGCCGAAGCGTCCCGGTCCGCCCGGACCCGGCCCCCTGCCGGGACGGAAGCTTACGGTCTGCGCCACCGCCTGCTTCAGTTCCTTTTTTATAAAGTCCGATCTTCCGTCCGGACGTTTTTCAAACCCTGCCGGAACGTCGTCCTGTACGGGGGCGGTGTTGTGCGCATGATCATCGGCGGAAGCGCACTGTTCCGTATCCGGACGACCGCGTAGGGTCGCCCCTGCTCTGAACTCCTTTTTCATGCCGCTTCCCCTCCTTTCTGCTGCGAGCGGAAGATATCGCGGTAGATCTCCGAGCTCTCCATCAGCTCCTCATGGGTGCCCGTGGCGGCTATCCTGCCGTTATCCAGCACCACGATCCGGTCCGCCCGCCGCACGGAAGCGATCCTCTGGGCGATGATTATTTTCGTGCTGTCCGGATCCTGCTCCTTCAGAGCCTCGTAAAGCGACGCTTCCGTGCGCAGGT
>JAILQN010000119.1 GCA_024699005.1 Clostridia bacterium | reverse complement strand
CAAAATATTTCTGGACGTCTATCAGCTGTATACAGTCGATCGGCGTGCCGAAGCCGGTGTACGGCGCCTGACGGATCTTCCCGTCCGCAGCGTAAAGATAAGTCTCCGTATCGGGATAATTGCTGTCGTATACGTAGATCCTCTCTTCGCCTTTGACTTCCTTGTAATAAAGGAAGCTGACCATGTGACCGCCGTCTTTTTCGCTCCATATGCCGACCATCAGTTTGCCCGAGCCGTCGTATTTTTTATCGCGGACCGCCTCCAGCACGGAGTTCCATTCATCCATGGCGCCGGTCCTGTCGAAATCGTTGATGAAATGCCCGCCGGCGATAACCGCGTCGTTCACATATTTGCCCTGGATCTTCTGATATCTGCATATCTCCGCTTTTACGCTCTCGTTGTCGTATTCGGACTTGAGTTCATAGAGCGAGCCGAGCCCGTCGGGCATTTCAAGCTCCCCGATACCGTCAAGATAATATCCCTGGCTGGTTGCAGCCATTCCGAAGCAGTGGCCGACGCTGTCCGTGTCAAGATAATTTTCGAATCCGTAGGTCTCTTCGCCCAGGTTGTAGACGTTTCCGGAGGGATCGCCCGTATCGTTCTCATTCTCCGCACACGGCCGGATATCAACGATAAGCTCCGGATTATTTGTTAACCCTTTCAGCGTGTCCGCAATATTGCCAGCGTCCTCGATGCAGTCGTAGACGCAAATCTTTTTGAGTCCTGCGCAGCTGGTGCCGATCGTGTTATCCGGTATTGCTTTAATCCCGTCTGCAAAAGTAATCGTTTCAAGTTTTGGCATATTGTATAATGCCGGACCGGACGCCCCCCAACTTGCTCCGTCAGTGCTCATAACGGTCACCGTTTTCGGTATCGTTATGGCGGTAAGACCCGATCCTTCAAAAGCGAAATACTCTAAAGTTGTAAGGTTATTATCGGGCAGATCGATACTTGTCAGCATTGTACAGCCCCGAAAAGCCTGCTCATGGATAATTGTCAGTCTGGAATCGGGCGAGATCTCGACCTGTGTCAAAGCGGAACAGCCCATAAACGCCTGGCTGCCGATCTCCGTAACGCTGTCCGGGATCACGACCCGCGTCAATGCGGAACAGCCCATAAACGCCTCGCTGCCGATCTCCGTAACGCTGTCCGGGATCACGACCTTCCGGAGCGAGATCATGCCGCTGGCAGCTTTTGACGGTATTTTGTCCATACCTTCGGCAAATATCAGCGTTCTGAGGTGTTCCATACCCGCCAATGCGGTGCCGGACGCGCCCGTTTTTATATCAGAGTAGGAATACATTCT
The DNA here is from genome assembly GCA_024699005.1 of Clostridia bacterium. The sequence goes on along the minus strand of JAILQN010000119.1, from coordinate 10,255 downwards.
TTCAACGTTTTTCGGTACGGTCAATTCCCTGATCTTTGTTCCCGAGAAGGCAGCGCATCCTATCGAAGTCAGCGAATCGGGAAGTTTTACAGACGACAGTCTTGTATTTTTAAAGGCATAGGCGTTAATACTATCCAATCCCTCTGCAAACGTGACGGATTCCAGTCCGGCGTCTTCAAACGCGCTTTCGCCTATTGTTTTAAGTTCTTCCGGAAAAACGAATCCGTCCAGGAGCTTACAGTTCTGAAACGCCTGAACGCCGATCCCCGTAAGATAGGACGTTGGGGACAGGACCACTTCGGTCAGACCGGCGCAGCCGCGGAAAGCTTCGTCTCCGATCGTTTCCGCGCTGTCCGGAATGATGACTTTCGCAAGAGACGTTCTGCCGAACGCCGCGCCGGCGGGTACGTTCTGTATACCGTCTGCAAAAGTCAGCGTTTTAAGGCTGCTCATACCTTTAAGAGCAAAATCCGAATACTGTGAGTGCGAAAAGTCATCTCTGAACCATAGCCGAGTACTCATCTGTTCAACGTATTTGGAGATCGTCAGATCCGTGATCCCTTTTCCTGATTCTTCAAACGCTCCGCCGGCTATAGCCGTTACCGGTTTGCCGTCAATGATATCGGGGACAACGACCTTTGTTTTTGTTCCGGTGTAAGCGGTAATCTTTACTCCGCCGCTGATTATTTCATACTTCCAGTCCCCGTAGGTCAGATCCTCCGCGAACCCCAGCGGCACACACCCTATAAGCAGCGCTGCGGCTGCAAGAACGAATACGATCCTTTTAAACGTTTTCATGATCGATGCCTCCATGTATTTATATTCATTTCGTAAGAAAAACTATAGATACGAACCGTTTATTTCGCCTTATCAAACGCGCTCTGAAGCTTTGCGGAGTACCGGAGAATCTGCCTGGCGTCATCCGCAAGCACCTGGCCGTTGCCGTCAACGTCGGCGGCTCTGAACTGCTTTTCATCAAGCTCTTCAAGCTTTGCGGACTTGCGAAGGGCAAGCCTTGCGTCGTCGGCGAGCACCTGACCGTCGCCGGTGACGTCGCCGGGTCTGACGGGATCCGCATCTTTTGTGTACTTATTATACTCGGCGTCGCTTTTTATAACCTTGATGTCATTATTGCCGGTCTGTTCTTTGATCGTTCCGGCTACTGCGTCGGCGTACGGGGCGTCAGACGGGAAAACAGCTTTTTTCAGATGTGTGCAGCCCTCAAAAGCGTGATCGCCGACTGCTTCAACACCCGCCGGGATAACGACCTCGGTGACCGCGGTATTGTCTTTTACCGCGTAGTCAGGGATAGATTTTCTCTCGAACCCGCTTGTAAATATTACTCTGTTGAGCGAATTCATTCCGTACAACGCTGATGTATAGTTACCATTCCAGACTGAAATCATATTATTGACGTTTTTCGGAATGGTGATCTCCGTTATCGGCGTCCCCGAAAACGCAGAATGTCCGATCGAAGTAAGTGAGTCGGGAAGAGTGACCGACGTCAGTTTCGTATTTGCAAATGCCATCGTTCCGATTTCCAGCACGCCGTCCGGAATGTCGATTTTATCCAGCTTCGCGCACCCATTAAAAGCGCATTCATCGACGTATTCCGTATTTTTCGACATTGTCACTTTTTTCAGATGTATACAACCCTCAAATGCGCAAGTGCCGATCTCTTCAACACTATCCGGAATAATGACCTCGGTAACGGCGGTATTGTCTTTTGCTGCGTAGGCAGGGATCGATTTTCTCTCGAAGCCGTCTTCAAATATAACTTTGTTGAGCGAATTCATTCCGTACAACGCTGATGTGCCGTTACCTTCCCAGTCTGAATTCATATTATTGACGTTTTTCGGAATGGTGATTTCCGTTATCGGTGTCCCCAAAAACGCGGAATGTCCGATCGAAGTAAGTGAGTCGGGAAGAGTGACCGATGTCAGTATAGTATTCGCAAATGCCATCGCTCCGATTTCCAGCACGCCGTCCGGGATGTAGATTTTATCCAGCTTCGCGCACCCATTAAAGGCGCATTCATAAATGTATTCCGTATTTTTCGACATTGGCACCTTGTTCAGATGAGTACAGCCCTCAAAAGCGCGCACTCCGATTTCTTCAACACTCGCCGGGATATCGACCTCGGTGACGGCGGTATTACCTCTTACCGCACCGACGGGGATCGATTTTCTCTCGAATCCGTCTTCAAATATAACTTTGTTGAGCGAATTCATTCCGTCCAAAGCGGATGTGCCGTCGCCAGATACGCTATCATTCATATTGTTGACGTTTTTCGGAATGGTGATCTCCGTTATCTGTGTACCCGAAAAAGCTGATGGTCCGATTTCCGTAACGATTTTGCCGTCTAACGTATCCGGTATTTTAACAACTTTTTCCGATCCGGTGTACCCGGTGATTCTGATTCCGATTCCGCCTTCTATCGTTTCATACTTCCAGTTCCCGGACGTCTCTTCTTCCGCGAAACCCAGCGGCACGCACCCTATAAGCAGCGCCGCGGCTGCAAGAACGAATACGATCCTTTTAAATGTTTTCATGATCAATGCCTCCATGTTTTTTTGATTTTCATTTTTTTAAATTTCGGTTTGATTTGTGTGTGTGATCAACCAGATCCTATGAATGACGGTTCTTCATTTTTCTGACCGCCTTCCGCCTGATCACGGCGGGTATGGCTGCCGAAAGCACCTCAAATGTGATTTCATGAGCGAGCAGCATTTTCAACACTCCTTTCGGTTTTGTATCGCTCTTACCGCGACTTGCCGTTTGCAATTACGATATTACACGAAAAAAACCGAAAATCAACAGCCCGGAAACGAAAACGCTTTTTGAAGGAACGAAATTGCTGTTTTCATTATAGAATGAACAATAGTCCTTGTCAACACCGATATCGTGCCCGGCTTATAGGCTGAGCTGGACGATACTTTTCGACGAATCAAAAAAATTACACGAAGCGCGATGACCTCACAAGCAGCCCCTGCCAAGGGGCGGCTTTGTCGCGGCGCATTTAAAAAAGCTATCCACTGACCACTGATCCCTGACCACTCAGATTTACGCGGCGCATTTGAAAGTTCACAAAACTCCACCCTGCACTCTCCGCTCTCAACACCGGCCGGCGTCTCCTCCATCGCTTCGCGAACGGTGATTATAATAATTTTTGCCCGGCAAAAAGATACCTCTGCCGGGCAGTGATTTGTGACAGTTTCCTGTTTTTACATGAAAATGTGAAGAGGGTTAAATTGTCCGGAACGGCAATTGAGTGCCGCCCCGGCATTTTTGCCGGTCAGATCGGCTCAAAGTCCGCCGCGCCGTGTTTGCAAAGCGGGCAGATGAAATCGTCGGGCAGCTCTTCGCCTTCATAAACGTAGCCGCAGATCTTGCAGACGTAACCTTTTTTGCCCTCCGTCTGCGGTTTCGGCTTGACGTTGTTCTGGTAGTAGGTATAAGTCATCGTCTCTTTGTCGGAAATGACGCGGGCCTCGGTCACGGAGCAGATGAACATCCCATGGGTGCCAAGATCGACGTAATCCTCCACTTTCAGCGACATGAATGAGTTGATGTATTTCGGCAGGAACACAAGGCCGTTATCGGAGCGAAGCTTCTCGGCGTCTTTGAATTTGTCGATGGTCCTGCCGCTCCGGAAGCCGAAGTTTTCAAATACCCTGAACGGCGCCTCAACGGAAAGGCAGTTGACGTTCATGATCCCCGTCTGTCTGATAACGTGGTGGGAGTAGTTTTCTTTGTTGATCGTCACGGCGACGCGGTTCGGGGAGCTTGTGACCTGGGAGACGGTATTTACTATAAGGCCGTTGTCCCTGTTGCCGTCGTTGCTCGTTACCACGTAAAGCCCGTATCCTATTTTGAACAGGGCGGTCAGATCGTTCTTGTTGGCGGTCTTGTCGCTGCGGGCGATGTAATCCCTGCAGAGTTCGTCCGCGAGATCTTCGACCTGCTGTTTTGAGATATCATTCAGAGCCGATGTGATTCTGACGGTCGTGTCGGTGAATTCAAGGTCTTTGCATCCCTCAAGCATTTTGTGCATGGTCTTTGCCGCCATAGGCGCCCAGGACCCGTTTTCGATAAGACCGACGGTCTTGTTCTTAAAGCCGCGTTCGGTAAGGTGGTTGATGAACTCGCGCATGAAGGGGAATATCTCCGCGTTGTAGGTGGTCGTGGCAAGGACGATCTTGCCGTAACGGAAGGCGTCTTCAACACACTCCGCCATATCCTCCCGCGCAAGGTCGTTGACGGCGACCTTCGGGCAGCCCTTTGCTTTCAGCTTGTCGGCAAGAAGCTCGACCGCTTTTTTCGTGTTCCCGTAGACAGACGTATAGAAGATCGCGATCCCGTCTGTCTCCGTGCCGTAGGACGACCATATGTCGTAAAGATTGATATAGTACCCGAGATTTTCGGTCAGGACCGGACCGTGGAGCGGGCAGATGATCCCGATATCGAGCCCCGCTGCCTTTTTGAGCACGGCCTGCACCTGCGCGCCGTATTTCCCGACTATGCCGATATAGTAACGCCTCGCTTCGCAAGCCCAGTCTTCTTCAACGTCGAGGGCGCCGAATTTGCCGAAGCCGTCGGCAGAGAAAAGGATCCTGTCCTTTGCGTCATAAGTCATTATGACCTCCGGCCAGTGCACCATCGGCGCTGCGATGAAGGAGAGGGTGTGCTCTCCGAGGGAAAGGGTGTCGCCTTCTTTGACGACTGTACGGCGGTCCTCAAATTCGGTGCCGAAAAAGTTCTGCATCATGGCAAACGCCTTTGCGGAACTGACGATCGTCGCGTCCGGATATGCTTTGGCGAAGTTCAGTATATTTGCGGAGTGATCCGGCTCCATGTGCTGAACGATAAGGTAATCCGGCTGACGTCCGCCGAGGACGGCTGCGATGTTGTCCAGCCATTCATGCGTGAAGTTTTTATCCACGCTGTCCATGACGGCGATCTTCTCGTCAAGGATAACGTAGGAGTTGTACGCCATGCCGTTCGGAACGACGTATTGCCCTTCAAAAAGGTCTGTCTGATGGTCGTTTACGCCCACGTAACGGACTGAATCTGTGATTTTCATAAGCTCACCTCGTTATATTTTGTCCTATAATAACACAGCGCGGATAAAAATACAATGGAAAGTCGTTATAAAAATATTATTTTGCTTGACATGATCAGAAAACGGCATTATACTGAATAAAATTTCATTGAAAATATTTTCAGTATAAAAGCGGAGGTGGCGTCATGTTCGTCGGCAGGGAAAAAGAAACAGCACAAATCAAAGAATTCCTTCGGAAATGTTCCGGAAGCGTCATGATTTACGGCAAGAGAAAGGTCGGGAAAACCACATTGCTCAATCACGCTTTGAGGAATGAAAAAAACGTCGCGTATTATGAATGTATGAAGGATTCCCTCAAAGCGAATATTGAAGGGCTGACGGATGTTCTGGTAAGGGAAAGAATACTTCCCGCGAAAATAGACTTTCCTTCATTTCAGGAGCTTTTCAGATATCTGAACTCACTTGAGGGATCGTACAATATCGTTATAGACGAATACCCTTATCTTAAAGTGATCAACAAGCCGGAAACAGTTGACTCTGTTTTTCAGTCAGTCATAGATAACAACCTGAAAAACGTACGACTTTTTATTTCAGGTTCTCACATCGGGATGATGAAGGATCTTCTGGCTGAAAAAAACGCTCTTTACGGCCGTTTTACGTTGAATATCAGACTGGATGAGCTGGATTATACAGACGCTGCGAGGTTTTATCCCGGATTGGATGAATACGATAAAATAGGATTTTATTCTGTTTTCGGCGGTTCGCCGTTTGTTAATGAATTCATTGACAGCGAAAAAAACCTGAGAGAAAACATCATATCGACCGTTCTCAACTCCTCGAGCTCCGTATACAACTACGCCGATAATCTTCTGCTCTCTGATCTCAGCAACTCATCCGGTGCCGAGAGGATCTTTGCCGCCATTGCGAACGGACGCAAGAAATACGGCGAAATCGAAAAACATTTGAGGATAGAAAAAAACGGTTTGCTCTCCAAACAGTTGATTCCGTTGATCAATATGGAAATAATAACAAAGTCATTTCCGATCAACAGACCGGATGATAAAAAAAAGGTTTTTTATGAAATAAACGATAATCTTCTCCGGTTTTATTATGCGTATGTTTACAGAAATAAAAGTATTCTGCAAAGAATAGGCGCGGAGGCGTTTTACGAAGAATACATCGAACAAAGCTTAATCACCTTTATTTCACATCGGTTTGAGAAAATATGCCGCGATTATTTTTCACTGTTGGTAAAAAACGGGAAAATGAAGGGGATACGCGATATCGGAACTTTTTATTATGACGACTCCGTTACAAAGAAAAACGGTGAATTTGATATAGTGCTTGAACGTAAAGACCGGTTTGATTTTTATGAGGCGAAATACTATAAAACTCCGCTGAGCCATTCAGAGATGCGCGCAGAGGAAAAACAGATCCGCGATATCCACGGCTTGAATCCGGGATATATAGGATTTATATCAACAGCCGGATTTGAGGCTGAGCCGAAAGATTATATTTGTGTTACGGCGGATAAGCTGTATTCGTTGACAAGTCCCTTTTGAAAAAGAGCTGTTTGTAAAAAATAACAAAATATACTTGTGTTTTTTCTTATTAGCGGTATAATGTCAACATACGGGTTTGCCGACGCTTACTCCCGGCGCCCGAAGTCTGATTTTACAGAGGTGTTTTTATGAAACGTTTTGCCAAACTCACAGCCCTATTGCTTTCTCTGATCATGGTCCTGAGCGTCGTTCCGGTATTCGCTTCCGACGTTGCCGTGGCCGATGATCAGCTTTGTTTCCGCGAGGACGGGACCTTTAAGATCATGCTTTTCGCCGACCCGCAGGATGATGAGGAGCTGGAAGAGACCACGGCGGCTCTCATGCGCGAGGCGCTCGACAAATACGAGCCGGATATGGTGATTTTCCTGGGCGACAACACCGTAGCCAACGGTTACGACAATCAGCGCAAAGCCATAGAGGCGATAACGCAGCCCCTTGTGGAAAGGGATATCCCTTATTCCCTCGTGTTCGGCAATCACGACGAGGAGCACAGCGTCAGCAAGGAAGATCTGCTCGCCATTTATCAGTCCCGCGGCAGATGCCTGACTTACGACGCGGCTCCGGAGATCACCGGCTGCGGCAGCTGCAACCATCTGATCTATTCTTCCGACGGCTCGAAGCCCGTTTTCAATCTCTGGATGATCGATTCCGGTATGTATAACTCGGATCCCGAGGTCGGCGGCTACGATTACGTCCATCAGGACACTCTCGACTGGTACAAGGCGACCGCCGCGGCTGTTGCCGAAGAGAACGGCGGAAAGGTCCTGCCCGCCATGAACTTCCAGCACATCGTGATCCCGGAGATCTTCGATGAGATCAACATTGAACTGCCATTCTCTCTCGGTGATCTTTCCGAGAACCGCAACGGCAAGAGCTACAGCAAGCTTCCGGTGTTCACAAGGCTCAACGGCTATTGGCTCGAAGTCCCCTGCCCGCCCAACGTATACGACGGTCAGCTTGACGCCTGGAACGACGTGGGCGACGTCGTCGCCGCGTTCCACGGTCACGATCACAACAACTCCTACGAAGTCAATATCGAGGGCGTGGACGTCATCAACGTGCCCTCCTGCGGCTGCAACTCCTATTCCGTTGACGTTTCGCGCGGGTGCGGCCTTATCACCCTGCACGAGGACGATCCGGAGAACTACGACTATGAGCTTGTCAGGATGTTCGATCTGGCTCTTGCGAAGGACTCTCAGATCCCGAACGTCGAGGGCGGCAAAAGCAGGGCATACTATGCTTTTATCAAAGTCGTCGATTTCGTGGTGCAGGCGATCTTCAAAGTCTGGCAGCCGTTCTATAAGCTGTTCCCGGAAGGATGGCTTTGATCAATTTGCAATGTGCAACTGAAACAATATGTCAATAAAAAAGAAAACAGTCATCTCACTCTGCCTGTTCTTCCTGATATTCGGCGGGCTGCTGATCACGGCGACGTTCACCGATCTGCAGGTCAGTCAGATACTTACGAAAAACACGCTGCCGGCGGGGCAGTATTACGCGACGGGCGTTTTCGGTGTGGTGTTCGAATGTGTCGGTACGTCTCCGGAACTTCTGATCAGCGGGCTGTGTGCGGCCATGATAGCGATATGGGCTTTGCGTATCATGAAGCACGGCGCGGGCAGGATACTTCTGCTCACAGTAAGCGCCGCCGTTTCGGCAGGCTGCTACGTCTGGGAGTTCAAGGATCTGTTTGAATACATCTGCCGTCATTTTCCCGGCGACGGGAGCGTGCCGGCATTCACATGGGGGATCGGGGTATTTTTCGCTCTGTTCTGCGCGGCTCTCAGCCTGTTCGCGGTCAACTGCTTCTCGGACGATACGCTTAAGAAGCTGCCGCGTTTCGTTATCGTTACGGTTGCATCCATCATCGGGGCAATGCTGCTGGTGCAGGTGATAAAGAACCCCATGGGCAGGATGCGCTACCGTTCCATGAACGTGATCGGCGACTTCTCCGATTATACGCGGTGGTACGTGCCGCACGGACAGCCGGACAAAGAGTATATGCGCCAGACCTTCGGCACTTCGGACGCGTTCAAGAGCTTCCCCAGCGGGCATACCCGCGCCGCCGCCGCAACGTTCTATCTCATCAGCCTTGCGGATGTGATGGGGGTGACGAACAAACGCCGCCGCGCACTGCTGTGGTGCTTCGCGATCCTGTTCACGGGGCTCGTCGCCGTCAGCAGGATCATGGTCGGCGCGCACTTCTTCTCGGACGTGCTTGTGGGCGGAACCATCGGTTTTTCCGTCTGCATGATCACAAGGGAATTCTTCATCGTGGATCGCGTCCACATAAGATCTCTCAGACAGAGCTGAGACGATATCGCGCTTCTGCAATGGCTGTTCGTTCTGATATCCTGCTGTAATTATGTATACCGTATTTAACGTTATCGAAAAATCGTTCCGGTTCATAAGGATAATACTCATACTGACGTATTATAAAATGAAATACGGCAAACGATTGCAATTGGGGCGGGGGATCCATTTCCGCAAAGGTTTTACGGTCAATATCTCAAAAGAAGGAAAAGTAAAAATCGGAAACGGATGCTTCTTCAATAATTACTGTTCGATCAATTGCCACAAAGAGATAACTATAGGCGACAAAAACATCTTTGGCGAAAATGTGAAGATATATGACCATAATCACGTCTTCAACCGTGAAGACGTGGATATGCGCTATAGTTTCAACAGCAGGGCGATTGCCATAGGCGACAATAACTGGATCGGCAGCGATTCAGTCATATTGAGTCACGCGCGGATAGGCAGCAATAACGTGATAGGCGCCGGTATCGTGATAGATCAGGAGATCACTTCCGACAATCTGGTCAGAAGAACCAATGATAAGGAAATAACAAAAATAGAAAGGACGCGTCAGTCTTAAAAAAGAACGCGTCAGTATTGATAAAAAGCACTTGAATTATTTTCCATAAGAGATATAATAGAACCAAATTCAAACAAAGGAGCAATTATTATGCCTAAAGTAGTTTGTCCGTGGAATCTTATCACCGATTTTGTTACCGACGCGTTCGTCGGCTACGGTATCCCCAGGGAAGAGGCTGAGATGTGCACCGACGTTCTTCTTGAGTCCGACAAGCGCGGTATCGAGAGTCACGGCTGCAACCGTTTCAAACCCATCTATCTTGACAGGATCAAGGCCGGCATCCAAAGCGCGACCACGAATTTCGAGATCCTTAAAGAGACCGAGACCACCGCTGTCGTGGACGGCCACAACGGTATGGGTCAGGTCATCGGCACCAGAGCCATGAAGATGGCTATCGGGAAGGCCAAGAAGTACGGCATGGGCATGGTTGTCGTGCGCAATTCCTGCCACTACGGCATCGCCGGCTACTACACCTCCATGGCTACCGAGAACGGCTGCATCGGCCTTACCGGCACCAACGCAAGGCCTTCCGTCGCGCCGACCTTCGGCGTTGAGGGCATGTTCGGCACCAACCCGCTCACATTGGGCGTTCCCACCGATGAGAAATTCGATTTCAACATCGACTGCGCCACTTCCATCACACAGAACGGCAAGATCGAGTATTACGCCCGTATAGGCGAGGACGTGCATCCCGGCACGGTCATCGATATAGACGGCAATCCCGTGGAGGGCGACGCAGGCGTGGCTCTCAAG
>JAILQN010000074.1 GCA_024699005.1 Clostridia bacterium | reverse complement strand
AGGCATAAAAAAAGCAGGCAAATTGCCTGCTTCTTTGGTACGAGTGTTCATAAAGGGGGTTCATAAAAAACAAGCTGTTCGGCAGCAGAACATACATAATAAAAAAAAGAATTTCACACATTCGACAGACCTCCGCTTCTTTGGTATGATGAAATCACCAAAAGGAACGGAGGTTTTCATTATGAAAGAAAAGAAAGTCAAAATGAAGTTTACAGACTTCGAATGCAATCTGCTGATCAACGGTATCAACGAATGGCGAAATATGCTGCTTGCAGCGGATTACCCCACCGAGGACGTAGATGAATTGCTGCTGAAAATCATCAAAAAAGCGGAGGGCAAGTAAAATGGAAAAGACGATCATTGATGAACGCACCGGCTGGGAGTATGAGCTGATCGGAGAGCAGTATTATCCCACCGGCAGGGTGATGCGAAACGGCGCGTTGACGCCGAGCGAACTGCCCGAGGATAACGGGCCGGGAGAAGAAAAGCCCATCGGCGTGTGGGGTCAACGGCATTTACGCTACATCCGGCAATACAAAAAAACGTTATATTTCGATTTGTTTGTGTCCGGAAAGCTGCACGCCTACCTCGCCGATATCGATGCTCAGGCAGAGGATTCTTTTCCCCGGCTGGTAAAAGAAATGGCCACGCGCGAAGGCGTGACCGAAAAACTCAAAGCAGAAAACCAAATGGCCTGGGTGCAGCGGATGAATAACGTCTGGGAACGGGCGATGGAAATAGTGAATCGAGAATTGATTTTCGTATAATTCAAACAGCAACCAAAAAAAACAATCTCTCGGCGGGTTTTCTCCGTCGGGGGATCAAAACTGGTCCTTTATTCCCCGGCCGATCGCGCGCTCATTCTGATAAGCCGCCGCGGTATCGACAAGGCGGTAACCCATTTTCAGCGCTTCGCGAACGCTGTTCTGTGCGTCAGGCGGCGCGATCATAAAAGTCCCGATCCCCACGGCGGGGCATTTGATACCGTTGTTCAGGGTAATGTATTCCATTGTCTTTTCCTCCTCTTGCACTACAAAAATGAGCGATCTGTCGCTTGTGGTTTTTTGGCGGATCTGATATAATAAAAGAGAGTTCAACGAAAGGGGCGGGTTTGATGGAGCAGGAAATGTCCGCGCGGGAGCGCATCATGACGGCGTTCATCGCCATGCTGGAAAAACCGCATCCCTCGGTCAAGGGAATGGCGCTGATACCGCAGCTTGCCAAATACATCGACGGGCATTTTCGTTATATCTGCAGCTTTTACGACCGGAAAGAGCTGCTGAAAAATCTGGAATCCGGGACGAAATATTATCTTTCGTTTTTATCCCGTTCCACGGAGATCGAGCGGATCCCCGTTTCGGAGATCACAAAGGCGGCGGGGGTCAACCGCACCACGTTTTATAAGCTGTTCCCGAACGTGACGGCGCTGTACGACGCCTGCTGCGAAGAGCTGACGCAAAAATTTCTGTCCGTGCCCGTCCCGGCAGATAAAACGGCGGAGGGGATGCGGGATTACGCGGACGCGCTGTGGAAGATCACGGCCGAAAACGAAACGCTGATGTTTACGCTTTCGCACCGTGTGAACAAGCGCGCTATGCCCTACCAGATCGCCGGGCAGCTGAAGCAGCAGCTTGCCGCTTCGCTGAACGCCGCCGATCGGGTCTCTTTTAAGGTGCAGGAGAACCTTGACATTGCGCCGGAGCTGTTCAGTATCTGGCTTACCCTGATAACGATTGAAAAGCTTGCGCCTGCGCTCTATCCGGATCAGAACCTGCCCGTTTACGATCCTGCACGCTCGCTCATCGAAAACATCGCCGCATGCTTTGTAAACCGTTACGGCGGCAGCGAGGAGTTTTACTATACGCTGGGCGGCGCGGCGCTGAAGATTCTTTCACAAAAACGGTTTTACGACGTAAAAGTAAGCGAGTTCTGCGACGCCGCCGGTTATCCCCGCAGCACCTTTTACGCCCATTTCACCGATTTTACCGATTACGTGATGAAGGTGCTCGAGAATTCTCTTCTGGTTTGCATTTCCGCCTTTTTGTATTTTCTGGATCACCCACAGAAGCTCTCGTCAGAGGCGCTGGCGATCTTTCGGGGTGAAATGGTGTCGTTTAAAACCGAAGCCGTGCGCGCGATCTTTAAGAACGGCAGCATTACCTATCTGCTTGGCGGTTTGTTCGTTTATCTGATGCGTTATATGATCGCCGAAAAAGAAAAGGCGGACGGGCCGTGCGGCGAGGAATTCAATTCACTGCTCTCGTATTACCTTGCCTACGCAATGCGCCTGTTCTCCATGAACTACATCGGCGATATGACGGACGCGGAGCTGCTTTCAAAAACGAAAGAGCTTGCGCGGATCAAAGGCAGGCTCCGGAAAATGTGAGTTATTATTAAAATTTATCATCTTGATTGTTTTGATTAATATTGCTTAATATGCACAGTATGATTGTAAATATGTCCGCCGTTTTTGTATTTTATGTACAAAAACGGCGGATTTGTCGCTTGAAATGGAAAAGAATGGCGCATAAAATGAGAATTGAAGGCGACAGAAATATCCGTTTTGTTTCTTTGCCCCTCCGGTCGGCCGGTCCCGTAACGACAGACCAAAATAAAAACAGGAGGACCCCTGAAATGAAAAAGATCCTTGCAGTTACATTAAGTATTGTAATGGCGCTTATGTGCTGCCTCCCCGCTTTTGCGGCGGAGAAAACCATCACAAACCCCGCCTCCGCTTATGCAGAATATGACAAAGCGAAGGTCGCCCAAAACGACGCGGACTATATCGCGTCGCTGAACTACGACCAGATCGCCGGCATGCTGCTGGACTGGCTCGACCGTAAGATCGCCGCCGTTGCCGCGGATTTCAACACCTTTGAGGTGGAAGTAATGGGCCAGCAGATTGCTGTTGATCTTGACATCACCGGCGTGGACAGTCTGCTCCAGTACAAAGACCACATCGCCGAGCTGGGCGGCGACTTCGCCAATCTTGACGTGAGCGCCCTGAACAAGACCCGCGCGGACGGAGATATCAACTTCATCTTCAGCGTCTTTGAATTCGTGGCCGCCAACGCCGATACCTTCGGCAAGGTGTTCCGCTGGGACGACGAGGTATTCGACTACGGCAAGGTGGGCGAATTCATCGAGAGCGACGCCTGCACCGACCAGGCAATCAAGGATTTCTACGCCGATTACCTTGTGGGCGGCGACATTCAGGACAAATTTATCCGCGAGATCGCCCGTGAAATGGATTACGAAGTTCCCGAGACCCGCACCGAGACATTTGATGAGATCCTGAATAACGGCATCAAGGCCAAGTTCCTTGAGGTCGTGGGCGATGCGCTTTCCGCGGACAGCATCGACGCCGTGAACGCCATGGATCTGCGCGAGACCGATATCTATACGCTTGTAAAACAGTTCGTCGGCCTGCTGCAGAACGATTACAAGGATCAGTTCGACGAGTTGCTTTCCGGCTTCCTTACCGCGCTGCAGGGCATGGTAAAGGTGATCCTTGCGGGCGTGAACGTAGAACCGCCCGAGGTGACCGTCGGTGACGCGAACGGCGTGATCGGTACCTA
>JAILQN010000072.1 GCA_024699005.1 Clostridia bacterium | reverse complement strand
CGCGGTAAACATGACGGCGCTCAGGATAAGAACGGTTTTCTGCTCGCTTTCTTCTTCTTTGGCGTTGAGCCTTTTTTTCAGCAGCTCCGGATTTCTGAACATCATGACTATCCCGGCGATGAACATCGGAACGAAAAGAAGCGCGATGAACAGCCAGCCGTTCGGGTATTTCAGCGTGCCCGCGGGCGCGAACAGAAGCGCCGCGATGACGATAAGACCGCATGCGAATTTTGCTATCGCCTGAAAGAAAAGTTTTACTGTCATATCTTACCCTGCCGGATATCTCTTATTGGCATGATAATAGCATATATACCCGAATAAATCAATTATATCTGTAAATGAATAATGAATACTGAAGACTTAAGACTTAAGACTGAAGAATGAATAATTGCGGGTCGCTTCGCTCCGGTTTATTGATATTGATTTTCATATTATCAGGTGCGGGCAGAGCCCGCCCATAATTATTCATTATTCAGTCTTCAGTATTCATTATTCATTAAGAAGGGACTGAAAACAGCCCCTTCTCTTCACCCTATCGTCGCTCTGAACGTCCGCGCCGAGCCGTCGGAATCGTAAACGAAGGAATAAGTATAAGTGCCGTCCGGCTCATACTGTACGCCGTAACCGTCATATCCCCATACGGACGCGAGCGGGACGGGAGTCCACTGTCCGTCGGTCTGTTCTTCTATCATCAGCTTGCCGAACTGCGTGAAGCCGCCGATCCTGACGACGGAGTTGTTGCCGCCGCCGGTGACGGTGAATTCCGCCCCGTTGTCCTTGCACAGGACTGTGGGGACGATGAGGTCCTCTTTCACGGAACCGGTTCCGGCGGAGATGCTCAGACGGTTGACCGCGCTGTCCGCCAATACCTTCCGCACGTTTTCACAGTCGGTCTCCAGACCCGTGCCCCAGGGCAGCAGGATCATATCAAGATGGATGGTATCGCCCTTGCTGAAGGTGAGGGGGCCAGCATCCAGAGTCAGCGCGGTGTCGGTGAAATCGTTATAGGAGAACATACGGACAGCGAAGGGGATATCTGCCGTTTTGCCGCCGCGTATTATGCTGCTGCCGCGGATGATCGTGGCTTCGTTGGCGCCGAATGTGCTGTTTATGATCTCTTCCTCGGGCTTGTCTATCGTCATGAGCGTATAATACGGGATCTCGCCGCCGAGTTTCTGATACTGCTGGATGAGGCTGCGTTTGAACGGAACCGTCTTTTCCGCGCCGTCCCTGTCGGTGTAGGCGAGGGACCTGAACATCACGAAACGCCCGGTCTGGAAGAATATGTCGACCTGGCTGCGGAAATCGGCGTAGACCTTGGTTTTAAGGTATTCGATATCCAGCGTGCAGTAAACGCGGTTCTCGTCGGTCTGCGGGAACTCCACGAGACGCAGGGTATAAAGGTAGCTGCCGTCGCCGGAGAGGAATCGCATCTCGATATCGGAGCAGGACGGACCGACACGTGAAAAATGATATAAACAAAGCGAGGAGTCTTCTCAGAAATAAAGTCATAATTTCAACCTCTTTCTTACTGTATCTATAATTTTTGACGACGAGCCGCCGGTCAGGGACAAAACGCCCGTCGCGGCTTTTGCGAGAAACAGCGGCACGCCGACCGATGCGATATTGTTTTGCATGAATCCGTCCGTAAACCGGTCGTCATAGTTCTCCGGTACTGTGTCGCAGGTCTTCATGTACCACAGGAGCAGTTCTTCCTTCATTTTTGCTATGACCGGCTGATATTCTGCGTCGTCTATGCGGTTGATTCTCTCGCCCTCCGCAAGGATGTAAAACTCGTCTTTTTCGTACAGACGCAGGACGTATTTATATTCTTCTGAGCGTATCATCGCGGCTTTTGTGTGAGTGCCGTCCTCCTTCATCTGAAGCAGGAGTCTCGGAGCGTAAGGATCGTCCGCGCCGTGCAGATTGTTGCTTTCGGAGCAGTGCGTCTCGCCGTTCAGTCTTCCGCCTTCACAGAACACGTATTCCCGGTGAGGGACGGTCCTGTCTTTCATCGTCGGCAAGAGACTTTCGGAGAAGCTCTGTCTGACCTTGCCGATCCCCGCCAGGTCATAAACCGTTGCGCACAGGTCCGTCAGTTCGGCGGGATTGTCGTTCACGCCCCTGTCGACGGGGATATCAGCGGGCGGCTTTATGATGAGCGGCACGTTGGTCAGGCAGTCCGGAAAACAGTTCTGACATTTTTCAACAAGCCCGTAATCGCCGGTATAGTCGCCGTGATCCGACATTACTATGATCGCGGTATCGTCGTAAATGCCTTCGCTTTTGAGCGCGTCGACCAGCCGCCCCGCCTGCGAGTCGACCTTTGCGCACATTGCAAGATACGTGCGGCGCAGCTCTGCCATGCGTTCTTCGTCCCAGCCCGAAACGCCCAGAGCGTCCCTTAAGCCGGTCTCCATCTTCGGTTTTCCGTCGCCGTCGCCGATTGCCGGGATGCGGGGCTGCAGTTTCGAAGCGTCGATGAGATCGTAATACTTCTTTTCGATCTGATACGGCGGGTGCGGGAAATTGAGCCCCACGAACATGAAAAAGGGTTTGTCCGCGGGCCGTTTTTTTATTGCTTTTACGGCGGCGTCCACGCACAGATCGTCTGTGTTCCTGATTTCGTGTCCGTTCCCGTTTTCGGGGATGATCCCGTCAAAAAACGAAAAGAAAGTGTCGCTACCTTTTTCGCCCCGTTTGCTTTTTACAATAGTCGCCGGATTCCTGACCCGGGAAAACGTCAGATATTCGTCGACAAGTTCTTTATGATATTTCCTGTATTGCCCCGCCATAAGGTCGCCCCGTGTGGAGGAAACGGTGTGATATCCGGCGCTTTTCATGTCCGAAAAAAGATTCTCCTCGCCGGGACGCAGCAGGTAGGACATCGTCCTGTGTCCTTTTGTGTGCGGATACAGCCCGGTCATGAACGAGCAGCGGGAAGGCACGCAGACGGGATTCTGACAGAAGGCGTTGCTGAAAGAGACGCCCTCAGCCGCCAGTTCGTCAAAAACGGGCGTGTGCGACGCCTGTGAGCCGAGATGGTGCAGAGCGTCCGCGCGCATCTGGTCGGGGTTTATGATCAGGATGTTCGGTTTAGGCATTGTGTTCTCCTGCTTTTTATGGCTTGTCCGTCTGTATCTTCCGCAAACCGGATTTTTGTTATTATATCAGAAATACGGGAAGATGTAAAGCATTGTTTAAAAATATCGGAGCTTTGCCCCGGGAAATGTGAATTATGCACTGATTTGCTCTTGAAAAAAGGCCGGGACGGTTGTATTATATGTATAATAGCTGTCAGCTTTTAGCTTCTAGCTGTCAGCTGACCACTGATCACTGACCACTGACATCCTGACTGACGGAGGAAAGCTTTATGAAAAGGATAGTATGTATAATAATGAGTCTGCTGCTGGTCGCGGCATACGTTCCTTTCACCGCGGCGGCGGACGGCCACTGTGACTGCGGCAAAGCGCCGATAGTGCACGTGTTCGGTATCGGCAACTCGATGTATGACGGCGATAAAAAGGTGTTCCCGCCCCAGGGCGATACCATCGCGAAAACGGTCTTCACCGCCCTGCCTCTGCTGCCCGCCCTGCTGCGG
>JAILQN010000053.1 GCA_024699005.1 Clostridia bacterium | reverse complement strand
GAACATATTCCACATCGGGCCATTAAGAGCGTTATATATGGGAGCATAATTTATAACATAAGCATTTATATCATGTATTACGCTTAAATTCTCATAGTGTCTGCTATACCAGTCGTAATAACTACCGTAGAACGTCAAATTAATACTTTGACTAAAGAGATTATAGGTTGTCGAGTCAAAACCTGATTCACCGTTAAATATAAGTTTATTCCACCAGAATCTGTGAGTATTTGTATTATCCTGTTGGTAATTTCCATTGTTATTTTGTGCCTCGGAAGGATCTATTCCAACATTTCCGTTATTTTGATAAGAAAACCAGGCATTTGTTGTTACATAATCTGACGGCCACATCGTCCAGTTGGATCCGTTTCCATCCATGTGTCCATGCCAATTGTCTGTAAGGGCAAAATAGGATGTGGATGCTGTTACTGCATGTATAACATCCTCATGTTTGCTACCTACCCATGTTTCAAACTCTATTGGAATTGATGGAGTGTGGCCGCTCTGTCCGTCATATACCAAAACTATACTGTTTGGAAGAACGTATTTATGATTAAAATAGGCCTTGTCATATTCACCGGTGAAATACATTCCGTTCTGATAAACAACATTCTGATACCAGCTGGATGAGACCTGATTGCCATCGATTACTGTGGGAACGAAACTGAAGCTTGCAGGTGTTGCCAGCTTGCTCTGATCAAGATTTGCAATCTCTGAAGCATACTGAGAAGCAAGAGCAGTGTAAACATCTTCGTCGCTGAGATTTTTCTTATAAATACGCAAATCTTTGAGATAACCTTTTATGTATCCGTCGGCCCAGCGCGAAACACCGATGTAATTGTTGTTCCAATTCTTTACAGAGTTCAAAAATTCTTTAATATTGTTTTGTTGTGCTGAAAAAGAAGAAACTGAATTATCACCGTTTTTATAAGCCGCATTGTATTTTGCACCATTGATATAAAAAACGACACCGATTTCTGCGGAAATAACGACAGTAATGTCATATTTCTCTCCAATCGTAAAATTCGGGGCGTCGGCAGGATAGGCGCCAATAAGCTGATCACCGGAACCATTAACATACCCGACAAAAGGCGCTTTGCCTTCGCTCATCCAGGAAGTTGTCGCAGAAATATAAAAATGATTATTTGCATTGGAATTGCCGTTGAATTCATTTGCTCCGAGAGAAATAATATGGCGATGATTAACTGATTGATCGGCTTTCCATTGATAAGAGAACGAGATACCCGTGGAATCGCTCACCCCGGAAAACAGGTTCTGAGTGTTTATTCTGAGGTACAGCGTTTCGTCAAAATAATGTGAACCGTCTGACTGACATGAAGTGTAGCTGCCGGTAGTCCAGCCGAGCTGATTCTGACCGCTGACTGCATCATACCATTCGCTGTCAGTGGAAAAGTACTCAGCTATCAAATCGCTGCCTTCTGCTGAGGCAGGGATCGATAACGCAGGGGTGATAAGCCCCATGAGCATGAGCGCGGAAAGCAGGACGCTCAGAATCCGCCCGGATTTCTTTGTTTTCATAGAAAATTGTCCTTTCCAAAGGGCATAAACCCCTACATAATTATTCTCATAAATTATAAACAATTTGTGAACAAATTTCAATATCTTTTTGAAAAACAAATATTTTCAGCAGTATCAATAAAATAACAGATATAAATTTGTGCAAGATTTTTTATAAAAATCTATTTACAAATTGTTCATAAACTGATAAAATATTGATGTATTTGAATGTCCGATATTTTGCTTTACGGAGGATACCAATGAAACGCACACTTGCAGTCATTCTTTCGCTTATAATGATCTTTACTTTTGTTCCGCTTTGCGCATTCGCTGCGGATGATACTCCGCTTGAAGTCATTGTCGCTTCCGACCCTCAGGTCAGCTATCTTGAATCCGAAAGCGGTCCTCAGGAACGCAATACCAGCGAACTTTACAACAGCGCTTACGGCATATCGCCGGTGATGTTCGCTTCCCGTGCCGCACTGGAGGCATTCCTTGACAAAGCTGCGGAATCGTCCGCAAAGGTCGTCCTGATCGCAGGCAGCCTCGCGAACGGCGGCTTCGACGGCACCGAGACCGAGCCGGACAGCGTTATCACCGAGGCCGAGGAGCGCGCACTTGCCGAGCGTTTCGCGACTTTTGCCCGGGAGACCGGCAAAAAAGTCTTCGTTATCGACGGCGAGCGTGACGTTAAGGCGGAGAACGGCAGAGACGAAGGTATATCCGTCGCCGCTTTCAAAGAGATCTGGCGTCAGGTCACTTATGTGAACGCCTACGCGGTCGATCCCGATTCCTGCTCCTACACCGCAGACCTTGATTCCAATTACAGGCTTATCGCCATCGATACGATGTCCAATAAGGACTCAGTCCTTGCGTGGGTGGAATCTCAGGCAGCTGTTGCCGAAGCGCAGGGCAAGCGCCTTATAGGTCTTATGAGCTCGAGCCTTATCAATCATGTTCCCGAGCTGATGAAAGACAAAGTCGCTTTCGAAGATGAGACTCTTGTACGTGATTTTGCAAGCTGGCAGATCAAATATACGTTTACGGGTTCCGTTGGGGCAAATGATATCGCAGTTAACTCCTTTAACGGTTCTCAGGCAATATACGACGTCTGCACCGGTTCGCTTACCGCTTTCCCGGCTACATACAGAACGGTTACGTTCAGCAACACCGTAT
Organism: Clostridia bacterium; assembly: GCA_024699005.1. The sequence goes on along the minus strand of JAILQN010000053.1, from coordinate 4,864 downwards.
CTCTCAACTCATATTTCATAGATCAGATAGACACCGAGGGTCTGCATTGCAGCAATCAGATGAGCGCAGCGCTCGCGAACAGCTTCACATCCTACGCGAAGGCGTTTCAGGCTGTCGGGCTCGGAACCTATATAGAAGATCAGCTGACTGTGGACGGCGCCAAGGAGATACTTATGAAGAAATTCTCCATGCGTCCGGCTTACTACCGCAACATATTCGGAACTCTTGATACCACTGTTCCCGCGATCAAGGAGATAATCAACAAGCCGCTTTACGGTGAGGGAGATACCTTCGCTTCGATAGCTGCGGATTATGAAGCCGATATACCGGAGGGGCTGGATTACGATACCTATGAGACAGCGCTTATCGCCGTCATACAGCAGGTGATCCACGGGGACGAGCAGGTTTACTCCACTTCCGATCTCGGCAAGCTTATCCTTAACGGCGCCGCCGTATGCATCAATTACGCACTTTCTCAGCTTGACAGCGAGACGTTCCTTCTGGTGCTGGACGATATAGCCCGCCGTGTCAGCATCACGCTGCCTGCCAACGCGCAGGAGTACGCCTCCGATCCTGTCAACAGGCAGATGATACTGCAGACAGTTGCCGACGGCTGTGCGGCTCTGTTCGATCTTATCTGCGTTGACGCCAATCCGGCGGATACCTACAGCTACACACTCGCGGGTTACGATAACTACCGTGACGCTCCTGTACAGACGACGGTCTCCATACTTGAACGGCTCGCAAACTTCTTCAACGCCATCATAAACTTCTTCAGGAATCTGTTCTCCCGTTTCGGCGGCTGATTCCTTACAGGGAGGCAACTCCCGTTGATATATAATACGAGACCCTTCCGTACGGGAGGGTCTTGTATTATACGATGTCTTTAACCGTTGCTTAACGCTTTCTTCCGTGCGTCCTCCAGGATCATATCCTTGACCTTCATGATCCGTATGGTGGCGCTGCGTTCGTTTTCGTCCAGCTTCATGGTGATATAGCGGATGGTCTCCTCATACCGCGGGATCATAACGTGTTCAAGGGCGTTGACTCTGCGACGGGTTTTTTCTATTTCCGCTGCCATTAACTGGCAGGACTTTTCGATCTCGGCAAGGCGCATGAGATCCGGCAGGATATCCGAAAGAGAAGCGACGGCGTAATCCAGATCGGCGGATGTGAAGGCGAAGCCGTAGGGATAGATATCGGCGGAATCGGGCGACCTGAATTTGCACTCGTATTCGGGAATGAGGGCGCTCATGACGTTTTTGATCTTTACCTCGACCCCGACCTCCTGTGTCGGAACCATCAGGGCGGCGCCGACCTCCTCCGCGGACATGACGCTGCGGGCGACAGCCATATGGGCGTTCGCTTCCGATATGCGTTTCTCGACGCTTGCACGAAGCTCTTTGTTTTCGCGGATGAGCAGCATGAACTGACGCATAAGCTCATCCCGCTTGTCCTTAAGAAGCTTGTGTCCGCGACGCGCCGTAACGAGCTTACGCTTAAGATTCGTAAGCTCCATACGGGTCGGGTTTACATTCAGAATAGCCATGATCTGTTTAATAGTATTTGTCAAGCATCTCGGTGCCAATACGCTTAAGCTCGCTTCTGGGCAGTATACGCAGGAGCTCCCATCCGAGATCAAGAGTTTCCTCTATGGAACGGTCGGTATTATAGCCCTGCGAAACGTATTTTGCCTCGAACTCATCCGAGAATTTTGCATATAATTTATCCATGTCGGTGAGGGCCGCTTCGCCCAGGACCACCATAAGCTCCTTCGCGTCCTTGCCCCTGGCGTAAGCCGCGAAAAGCTGGTTCATGGTGCTGGAGTGGTCCTCGCGGGTCCTGCCGACGCCTATACCCTTATCTTTCAGACGGGAAAGGGAGGGGAGAACGTCCACAGGGGGAGTGACACCCTGCCTGTAGAGCGCGCGGGAAAGGATGATCTGACCCTCTGTGATATATCCGGTAAGGTCGGGGATCGGGTGAGTCTTGTCGTCCTCGGGCATGGACAGAATAGGTATCATGGTAATGGAACCGTTCTTGCCCCTTTGCCTGCCGGCACGCTCGTAGATGGACGCAAGGTCTGTGTACATGTAGCCGGGATAACCGCGTCTGCCGGGGACCTCTTTACGCGCGGCGCTGACCTCACGCAGGGCGTCGGCGTAGTTCGTGATATCGGTGAGGATGACCAGAACGTGCATATCCAGATCGAAAGCGAGATACTCGGCGGCTGTCAGAGCCATTTTCGGAGTAGCGATACGCTCGATGGCCGGGTCGTTGGCAAGGTTTGTGAACATGACCGTTCTGTCCAGAGCGCCTGTCTCGCGGAAGGACTGGACAAAGAAATCGGATTCCTCAAAGGTGATGCCCATTGCAGCAAACACAACGGCGAACTGCTCGTTTTTGCCCCTGACCTTCGCCTGCCTTGCGATCTGAGCCGCAAGGTTTGCGTGGGGCAGACCGGACGCGGAGAATATCGGGAGCTTCTGACCGCGGACCAGCGTGTTAAGGCCGTCGATGGCGGAAATGCCGGTCTGGATGAATTCCTGAGGATAAGCCCTGGCAGAGGGATTCATGGGAAGACCGTTGGTGTTCAGGCGCTTTTCGGGCAGGATCTCCGGTCCGCCGTCGATAGGTCTGCCGAGACCGTCGAAAACGCGCCCGAGCATATCGCGGGAAACACCTAATTCCATCTGCCGCCCTAAGAATCTGACCTTGCTGTCCGCAAGATTGATACCGGTGGAGCTCTCAAAAAGCTGTACAAGCACGTTTGAACCGTCCACCTCGAGCACACGGCAGCGCCTGATTTCGCCGTTGGCAAGCTCTATCTCACCCAGCTCCTCATATTTTACGCCTTCAACACCTCGGACAAGCATAAGGGGTCCGGCGACTTCCTGTATGGTGCGGTACTCTTTGGGCATATATATTCTATCCTTTCATCGTCTGTAATATAAATGGCAGAAAGCTGATAACTCAGAATTCTTCGCTCTCCTCGCAGGCGGCGTCGATATCGGCGTCAAGTTCATCCAAAACGCGTTTATATTCGGAATCGACGTCAGATTCTTTCGTATATTTGAATCGGCCTATGGATTCGCGTGAGGCAATAGATGCGAGAGTCTCTATATCCGCGCCTTTTGCAAGGGCATCGGTGCATTTATCGTAATAAGCGAGCACGAGTGACATCATCTTATATTGTTTGCGCGGGGATGTGTAGGTGTCGACTTCGTGGAAAGCAAGCTGATGCAGGAAGTCCTCTCTGATGGAGCGTGCGGCTTCCATTTTCAGCCTGTCCGCCGGGGAGAGTGCGTCCATGCCTACCAGCTTGACTATTTCGTCAAGAGCCGCTTCATCGGAGAGCAGAGCCATAAGCCTGCCGCGGGCGGCAGTCCAGCCGGGATCTACGTTTTCGTTGAACCATCTGCCCAGAGAGTCGGCATAAAGCGAGTATGACGTGAGCCAGTTGATAGCGGGGAAGTGACGCTTGTACGCAAGAGCAGCATCCAGACCCCAGAAAACCTTGACGATACGCAGAGTAGCCTGAGAAACAGGCTCAGAGATATCGCCGCCGGGGGGAGAAACTGCGCCTATAACGGAAAGAGAAGCTTCGCGATCGTCCGAACCGAGGGCAATGATTCTGCCGGCGCGCTCATAGAACTGCGCAAGACGGCTGCCAAGGTATGCGGGATAGCCTTCCTCGCCGGGCATTTCTTCCAGACGGCCGGACATTTCCCTCAAAGCTTCCGCCCAGCGTGAGGTGGAATCCGCCATAAGCGCGACAGAATATCCCATATCGCGGAAATACTCGGCAATGGTTATACCTGTATATATGGATGCTTCACGCGCGGCAACCGGCATATCGGAGGTGTTTGCGATCAGAACGGTGCGCTCCATAAGGGACTTGCCGGTGCGCGGATCGATAAGCTCGGGGAACTCGTTAAGAACGTCGGTCATCTCGTTGCCGCGTTCACCGCAGCCGATGTAAACGACAATATCGGCCTCCGCCCATTTCGCGAGCTGGTGCTGAGTGACAGTCTTACCGCTGCCGAAGGGACCGGGAATTGCTGCGACGCCGCCTTTTGCGATGGGGAACAGAGCGTCGACGACTCTCTGACCGGTCATAAGCGGGGTGTCGGGCGACAGCTTGCGTTTATACGGGCGGCCGCGTCTGACAGGCCATTTCTGCAGCATCGTGATATTTACATGCGCTTTATCTGTTTTTATGACTGCGACCTTTTCATCAACGGTGTAATCTCCTTCGGAGATGAAGTATACGGAACCCTTAACTCCGAACGGGACCATTATTTTATGCAGGACGACGTCCGTCTCCTGAACCGTACCGATAACGTCACCCGGTTCGACAGAGTCGCCGGTTTTTACGGTAGGAGTAAAATGCCATTTGATGCTTCTGTCAAGAGCAGGAACCTCTACGCCGCGCGTAAGATTGTTGCCGGTCAGAGCCATTATTTTTTCAAGCGGTCTCTGGATGCCGTCGAATATTCCGCGGATAAGCCCGGGACCAAGCTCGACGGAAAGGGGCTCTCCGGTGGATTCCACAGGTTCGCCCGTGCCGAGACCTGCCGTCTCTTCATAGACCTGGATAGAGGCCTTATCGCCGCGCATCTCTATGATCTCGCCGATAAGACGCTCGGTGCTGACACGCACGACGTCGAACATATTCGCGTCGCGCATGCCTTCTGCAACCACAAGCGGACCGGCGACTTTCAGTATTGTACCCATAGTGTTGATGTCCTCTCTTATATCACTTCAAAATATCCGAACCGACTGCCTGCTCAACTGATTTTGAGACCATTTCCATACCGTAGCCCGTGTTTCCGGATATGCCGGGTATGGGAATGAGCGCGGG
>JAILQN010000023.1 GCA_024699005.1 Clostridia bacterium | reverse complement strand
TATGGGACAGTTTTTCCCCGGAGGCGTAATAATCGATCACGGATTGCTTGATGAATAAACGCTTTCCCATCACGGTGACGGCGGCGAGCTTTTCTTCCCGCACAAGGTAATTGATCGTATTTGTTGATACGCCGATCCGCTGCGCAAGCTCTCTTGCCGAAACCGCATCCGGCATGTCCTCCCATTTCTTTTCCAACCATGCGTGGAAAGCAGTGACGTTCATATCGGTTGCTTCAAAAAACGGCTTCGGATGATGTTCTTTTCTGCTGGTGAACATGCCGGAAAGCTCATCCAGAAATCCGGGGTCTGTTTCCGTTCTGAGTAGAAAGGCTTCGGCGTCCGTGCGCAGGATCAGATATTTATGCGTGGTTCCGCCTGTATTGATATGCGGAAGGTAACCGTGATCCATCAGATATTTCATTTTCCGTGTTGAGATATGAACGAGCTGGCGGAATTCGCTGCCGGACATGTATTTTTCTTTATCCATCGTTCTCCTCCATCAAAAAAGGCGCAGCGAGGGCGCCTCAGTTTTTGTTTTGCTGAAAGATTTCCGTAATCACATCCGCGCCGGCTTGCTTGCCGCTCTTATCCAGATGGGCATAGATGTTCACCGTTGTGCTGATGGTGGAATGCCCGAGGAAGTTGGATACGTTGATCAGCGGCACCTCGTTATTGATCAGCACGCTTGCAAAGTTATGACGGAGGTCATGGAAGCGAATGTGCCGCAGCGAATGCTTTTTCAACAGATCGCTGAAGTGGGTGCTGACATAGTTTGGTTTGAGCAGATTCCCCAGCGCGTCCGTGCAGACGTAGTCTTCCCATTGTGGGTTATACGCTTTCCGAAACATTTTTTTATTCAGATTTTGTTTGACCTTAACCGTCTCCAGCATTTCAAAAACAGGATCCGGAATTGGCAGCGTGCGGCGGCTCGTTTTATTTTTCATTTCCTCCACAGCGCGCAGGATCGGTTTGCCGTCTTCCTGATCTTCCACGATCTTTGTGTCCAGCAGAATCGTTCGGTTTTCCATATCGATCCGGGACCAGCGGACGCCCAACGCTTCGCTCCGCCGCAACCCCATTCCTCCGGCAAGTACGATCGCAGGCCAGAGCTCATCCGTGCGGCTGAGTTCGAACAATTCCACCAGTTCTTCCTCGGAATAGTTCTTGCCCTGAAACTTATTTTTCTTCGGTCGCTCCACCCGATCAAAGGGATTGACGTCGATCAGTTCATCCTTGAACGCCTGCTTAAAAACGCGGTGCAGGACCGTGTGGTAGTGGATTACCGTGTTGGCTTTGACGCCGCTGTCGAAGATCCATTGATAAAAATCTTCGATATCTTTCGGCTTCAGGTTTGCGATTGTCAGCTCCGGACGTGCGGTGAAATACGTTTTCATTCTGCCGTATATCATGCCGTGATAGCTGCGGTAAGTAGTGATCTGCAATTCCGGTTTTGCTTTTTCAAGATACCGGCAGAGATAAGAGAAGATCGGGAGATCTGTCGGCGGCTGAACGGAATGAATCAATCCCTGATTGTATTCCTCTTCAAATTTTGTTACAACCGCTCGATACGCTTTGTTGATCTGTGTGCGGCTGGCGCCCTCGGGAAGCCCGAGAGCGCGCCACACGGATTTCGTTTTACCGTTTTCTTTTGCCTGGATTACGGCATAAAGTCTTCCTTTTTTTGGCTGTACGCTTGCTGCAAAATTTGATTGATTCTGCATCGAAATGCACTCCTTTCTGTCTGTTGTTTCTTTTTTGCAACCGGAACAATATCACAAGACTTGTGGGAAGTCCATACGGGATTTGAAGAGTTTTCAGAAAGAACATATTTCGGGTTCGAACCATGATAGTTCCCGTCAATATATCGTACTAATTCTGATTTCGATATCCGAAAACTCCGTCCGACTTTTACCGAAGGAAGACTCCCTTCGCGGATGAGTTTGTATACTGTTTTTACGTTTATCCGCAACAGCTGCGCTGTTTCTTCCGCTGTTAACGCATCTGGGTATTGCGATAATTCTTTCCGTAATTCTTTTGAATTACTCACCATGGATTTTCTGTTTCTCCTTTCACGTTTTCATTCAGAAGCTCACGCAGATCGATCCTTCCGCGCATTTTTGCAATTCTTTCATTAGCAAACCGATGCATGGCGTCCAGCGTATATATGGAGTCGCCGTCCGTAAGATCCGCAAGGATCTGACAGAGAACATCCAGCTCAACGATGTATCGGTACAAGGATTTTGAGAGCCGTGAATAGAGCGGGCCCACCTCGTCATGGATCGCCTGTTTCAGTTCGTCTGTGAGAAAACGACTGTGGTTTCCTGCGATCAACCCGTCTGAATAGTGTTCCAAAGCTTTACGGACAAACTGGGAAAATGTTGTCACGTCAGCCTCTCCAAACAGAGCTCTGCATTTTTTTACAGTCTCCTCATCCAGATAAACCGTTGTACGCAGCGCGTTCTTTTCATTTTTCATATTTCGTATCATCCTTTCCGCATGACAAATGTCACACCTGTTTTTTCGCCAAATCGGGCGGAGCAAGGCGATTTCATCACACAAACGGGGTGTGCATTGCGGTCAGCAACCCCATTGTGCAAAATTACCAGTACCCGTCTGAAACCCGCGCAACAAGGCGGTTTTCTCCGGTCGGCACTGCCGTCCGGTGTGGGTTGGGGTGGTGTGACGACACCGCCCCTTTCTCCTGCTGTTATTCCCACACTTAACGCTATCCTTTGTTTGGTGACAATACACCAACGATGTTGGGATTATTACCGCAGCCCTTCGTGGGCGGTCTTTCAAGCACCGCAAGCATGATGCAGTCTGTCATCGAAACGCCTTCCCACTTCGCGCGGTTTTGTATGTATTGTTTTTCCTCCGGTGAGATACGGAGCGACAGTGTTTGGGTTCTTTTTCTGTTTTTTTTCATGATTGTTCCCTCCTGTGACGATGTGACGACAGTGACGACAGATATCCCTCCGCACGGGTATTGCAACTGAAAACCTCAATGTTTTCAACGGTTGTAACGACTTTTGATGAGTGATCCATCTCACCGTCATCACCGTCATATCGTCATTTTGTTTCACCGGCAGAAAGAAATAAATGGATTTCTCTCTGTTGCCCGGACCGAGTTTTTTCGAACAGGATCCCTTCCTGTTCCAGCGGCTTCCGGTATTTTGACAATCTCCTGGACAGGGCTTGTCCGGCAACATGGATTCCGAGCGCCTGCGTCAGTTCCGTAACGGTGCCGCTGAATTCTTTTTCTTTCTGCATGTATGAAATCAGCAGCCGAATCTGCGGATTGTTTTTCATTTCATCTCCCAGCGGCGTCTCGCCGCCGGTGCAATACCACATACAGGTTTCGGGATCGAAGTGAAGTGAAAGAACGCGTTCTTCCACGTCGCGTCCGCGGATATACAGTTTCGCTTCGGTGGAATTGACTTCCGCTTTTTGCAGGACATATGAGCCGTCCGCGGCGACGGTCAGCCCGGTTGAACCGCTCACCATCAGGTGCGGATCACTGTCACGCTGCTTCCGTAAATGCTGCACGGCAATGATGGCTATACCGTGTTCATCCGCGATCGTTTTCAACGCGCCGATATTCTTGTAGTCGGCGGCGTAGTAGTTGTCGCCGGTCGCGTCACGTACCTTTTGAAGGGTATCGATCACGATCAGATTCGCGTTCGGATGGTCTTCCAGAAACAGTTCGATCTGCTGGATCAGACCGTCTGCAATAGAATTGGCCATCACGGCGAAGTATAAATTCGCCGGCGCTTCCTCCGTCAGGATGCCGAGGCGCTGCTGGATCCTATTGAAACTGTCTTCCAGACATAGGTACAGCACTGTGCCGCGGTTTGTCTGGTAAAGCCAGAAGGGTTCTCCTTCCGACACGCGCAGACACAGAAGAA
>JAILQN010000330.1 GCA_024699005.1 Clostridia bacterium | reverse complement strand
CTCTTTTACAGACAAATCGTCAGGCAGAGAACTGCGCAGACCCGGCGGCGAACCGCTCAACACCTTCCTCTTTGCGGAGGACGTCCCGTTCATGTACGATAACTGGGAGATCGAGCCGGACGTAATGGATAAATTAAAGCCTGTATACGGCTTTACCGGCAGGACTCTTGTTTCCGACGGCCCTGTTGAGATACGCCTGCGCAGCACTTACGATATCGGCGACGGAACCACACTTACACAGGACATGGTTTGCTACGCCGACACTCCGCGTATTGATTTCCATACTCTTATCGATTGGAACAGCCCGCACAGATTGCTTAAAGCCGCGTTTGATCTGAACCTGAAAGCCGACCGCGCCCGCTGCGAAATACAGTACGGTGCCATAGAGCGTCCGACTGCGGCAAACACAAGCTGGGATAAAGCAAAATTTGAGGTGTGCAACCGAAATTACACTGATTTAAGCGAACCCGATTTCGGAGCCGCCCTGCTCAACGACTGCAAATACGGCATTTCTGTCCGCGACTGCAATCTTCGTCTTTCTCTGCACCGCGGCGGCGACCATCCTGACGTCACGGGCGACAGGGGCGTCCATGAACTGACCTACGCCCTTTATCCTCACGAAGGCTCGTTCAGCGCAGAAAACGCCGCATACCCGGGGTACGAGCTGAACGTACCGATCGTGTCGGTCAAGGGAAAAGCCGACATACCGTCCTTTGCCAAAATCGACGCTCCGAATGTTATAGCGGAATCCGTAAAACCCGCCGAGGACGGTTCAGACAGCTTTGTGATAAGGCTTTATGAATGTCAGGGCTCGCATACGACTGCGAATATCAGCCTGACCGCACCGGTAACGCAAGCAGTTTATACCAACTTCCTTGAGGACGAAAAATATCCTCTTATTCTTGAAAACAACACCGTCTCTCTCGATTTCCGCCCGTTTGAAATAAAAACCGTCAGGTTTTCCGGATAGGACGATTCAAACATATGCGCAAGATTGACAAATACAATTTATGATGTTATAATGTTCAAAATATACGCGAGAGGTACAATATTTTGATTTTTGCCGGGATCCTTGCCGGCGGGACCGGTTCCCGCATGGAAAACGCAGTCATACCGAAGCAGTTTATCGAGGTCGCGGGCGTGCCTATTTTAGTGCGCACGCTCAGGACTTTTTTATCCTGCGATCGTATCGATAAAGCAGTCGTTTCGATGAACACCGACTGGGAGAGTAAATACGTCGATCTGATAGATGCTTTCGGTCTTGATAAAAGCAGAATAATGCTTGTCCCGGGCGGCGATACCAGATTCACTTCTCTTATCAATATAGTTAAAGACGCCGCCCGGCTCAGTGACGATGATGATTCGGTCATCGTCACACACGACTGCGCCCGTCTGTTCGTTACAAAAAGGATAATAGAGGACAATATCGCGGCGATGGATGATTTTTCCATTGTAACGACCTCTCTTCCCGTCATAGATACCATTCTGGAGAGTGACGACGGAAAGTGTTCCGTCAACGTCCCGGACAGATCGCGGCTCTGGGGCGACCAGGGACCGCAGACGTTTCGTGTAAGTACGTTCCTTTCCTACGTCTCAGAGCTTCCGAAGGAGCGTCTGCCGGAATTTATAGAGGCAGGCAAACTTTACCTTGAGCACAATGAAAAGATCGGCATTATCAGAGGCGATCGTTTCAATTTCAAGGTCACCAACGATTTTGATCTTAAGTATTCCGAATTCCTGATAAAAGAGGGGTATGTCAGATGAAGGCTGTGTTTGTAGGCGACGCTTACGTCACCGATGAAATGATGCGCAGGTCCGCCTCCGCTCTTCCCGGGGGCTGCGACGCCGAGTTCTTCTTCTTCGGCGAAATAAACAGAGGCAATATGCGCGATACCGTAAAAAAGATCGAAGCCGGCAAAAGGCGCGAGCTCAGAGTCCCGGACGGGCTCTTTGAAGCCGTTTCGGACGCCGACCTTCTTATAGTCCACCTGTGCCCGGTCAACGAAGATCTTCTCGACGCCGCCAAGAATCTAAAAGCCGTCCTCTCCTGCAGGGGAGGCACGGAAAATATCGATCTTGAAGCCGCCGCGAAGAGAGGGATCATAGTTGCGAGCAATCCCGCCCATAACGCAAACGCCGTCGCAGAATACACAATAGGCCTGATGATCTGCGAGACCAGGAATATCGCCCGTGCGGACGCCGCTCTCAAAAACGGCATATGGCGCGAGAAGTATCCGAACACGGAAAACACGATCAGGGAGATATCCGATATGACCGTGGGCATAATAGGCTGCGGCAGCGTCGGCAGACTTGTCGCGGAGAAACTCTCCGCCTTCCGGTGCCGGATCCTTATATGCGACCCATACGTGGATGAAAGCGCATTCGATATCCTCAATTATGAGTTTGCCGATCTTGATACTCTTCTCCGGGAATCCGACATCATCACGCTTCACGCAAGATCCGACTCATATATCCTCGATTTCAAGCAGTTTGAGCTGATGAAACCGACCGCCTATATCATAAATACCGCCCGTTCAAAAATGATCAATCCCGATGCGTTGAAAAACGCCCTTGACAATAACAGGATCATGGGCGCCGCTATCGACGTATTTGAGAGCGAGCCGAATATCCCGGATTTTTACAGGCAGTATGACAATATCACGCTGACCAACCACAGGGGCGGCGATACCATCAATTCCTATTCCGACAGCCCGGTATTTGCAATCAACAACTATAAACGCTATACTGAGGGCAAAAAGCTCCGTTTCTGGATGAACAGGGATCTGATGAAGCAATACGGCAACTGAGGAAAGACCATATGAATCCTGAAATATACGCCGACGATCTGTCGCTCGCCGCGGATCATCTTATCAAAAAGATCCCCGTCAACACCGTATTCAACACAC
>JAILQN010000219.1 GCA_024699005.1 Clostridia bacterium | reverse complement strand
GCCCAGCACCGTCCATTTGCCCACCGCCGCGGGATCGTCCACGAACGGAAAAGCAAGGCTTTCGTTGAATTCCAGTTCTTCCTCTTTCATTTCATTCATTCCTTTCATATAGCTTTCAACCTCCGCCAAGGCGCGCAGCTTTTCGGCGATCTCCGTCCGCTTGGCGGCAAACGCGGCGGAAAGCGCCTCCTCGTTGCCGACGTTTGCCAGCATCTGACCGATCTCCTTCAAGGAGAACCCGGCGTCGCCCAGCATGGTGATGGTGCGGAACACCCGCTCCTGCCCCGGCGCGTAATACCGGTAGCCCGTGACGACGTCCGTAAACGCGGGGCTCAACAGTCCGATCTTGTCATAATACCGCAGTACGGAAATGTTCGTCCCGCACAGCTTCGCAAATTCGCCGATCTGCATAAAACCACCTCCGAAGGATCAGGGGAAAGATATCTTTCACGGTCAGAATATACCTGAAGTTAGGATGAGAGTCAAGGGGGCGCGATTTTTCAGGGTTAATTGTGGAATATAATAATACGGATTTGCCGAACAATTCGGAATGCGGAATTTCGGGAAACGCTGACGCGTTATGATTGTAATGAAAACAACGTAGCACGGCGCCTTGCGCCGTTAATTAAAGGGGAATGAATATAAAAATCTACGTCTTGAATGTTGTTTGTTCCCGGTTTAACGGCGCAAGGCGCCGTGCTACGTGAAAGAGACATCCCCGCTTTGCTGATTGTTTATCCGGTGAAACACCAAAAAAATCACGTAAACCGTGAAAAAATCTCCCGCAGCGTGATATTCTCTTTTCCGTTTCGCTGTGATACAATCATCATCGAAAGGCGCGCTTTCAATACTTTATCGAAAGAAGAATAGTTTATGGAACTGAAAATAGGAAACAATATCAAACGCCTGCGCCGGGAAAAGGACGTGACGCAGGAGGATTTCGCGGAACTGCTGGGCGTCAGCAGCCAGTCCGTCTCCCGCTGGGAAAACGGCGTGTGCTACCCCGATATGGAGCTGATCCCGGCCATCGCCAACTATTTCGGCGTTTCCGTGGACGAGCTGTTCGGCTGTCAGTACGACAGAGAGAAAAAGATCGCCGCCATCATCGCGAAAGTGGACGCGATGGACATCGGCCACGACGGCCACGACGGCTGGGTCGACAAGGCGGTGGCCATCCTGCGGGAAGGGATCGCGGAGTTCCCCGGCAACGAACAGCTGCTGATCACCCTGGCGGAAACGCTCTGGGAAGCCGGTTGGCGCAGACATGGCGACTTCGGCGGTTACGGCGAATACGGCGGATACGGCGAGGACGGCTATATCAGGTACTGCTACGACAGAGCGCGCAAAAACGAATACTGGTCGGAATGCGCGAAGATCTGCGAGCAGCTGATCGAAAACGGCAGGGACAACACCGTTTATATGCGGGCGGTGGCCGTGATCGTGCCGCTTTACCGGAATTACGGCGACTATGACAAGGCGATCGCTTACGCCAACCGTATGCCGGACCTGCAAAAATGCCGCGACTATCTGCTGAGCGAAGCCACGGACGGAAAGCTGAACGCGCGTTACACCGGGGAATTCCTGCTGCGCGCCGCGAAGGAGTTTGCCGAGCAGCTGATCTTCAACCTGATCGACAACCTCCACAACTTTGAAACCGACGTGCCGATGCAAAAGGTCGCCGGGGCGATCGACGTGTTCAAGCTGATCTGCGACGACGGCAATATGGGCGAATACCACGATTTCGTCTCCAAGCTGTATCTGTATCTGTCAAGGCTCCAGTGGGAACGCGGCTGCCACGACGAAGCGTTCGTATCGCTTGACGAGGCGCTGCGCCACGCCAAAGCCTATGAGAAGATCGCCGACGGCAAAGAGCACACGCTGACTGCTCCGCTGGTCTCCTTCGTACGGTACACCGTGAAAGCGGATTACGGCATCGTAAAACAGCTGCCCGAGGAGTGGCCGTTCTGGTGCAATCCCTATTACAGAGAGATCGCCCAGGAGATCAAGGCCGACCCGCGCTGGGACGCATGGGTACGGAAAACGCAGGAAGCGTAATTATAACAAATAAAAAAGCAGGAGCGGCCGGGATGACCGCTCCCCTTTCGTTTACCGCGCGTCGGCTGCTTTCGCGGCGTATTTTTCGATCTGCGCCACCATTTTCTGATTGGTGAAATTGGCCCTCACGTCGTCCAGATCCACGGTCCTGCCGGTAAGCAGTCCCTGGATCAGCACCTCGGCCCACATCACCTCCAGCGTATCGCGGCGGCCCATGTACCCCAGCAGGTCGATGTCCATTTTCGCGTTGATGCCCTCCACCATGCCGGTGAAAAAGTCGCAGTTTTCGCCGAAACACCGGCCGATGGCCTCGATGTGCTCAAAGCCGGCCACCACGTCCTCCACCCGCATCAGCTTGCGGGTATTCATCAGGATAGCGCCGCCGTTCAGCAGCTTATCCGCCGTGGTGTTCAATACGTCGCACAGATCCAAAATCAGCCCCGTGTCCGGCAGGGCGTCGCCGTTTTCCCATTTGCTGACCGCCTGAAACGAAACGCCAAGCTGATCCGCCAGCTCTTTCTGCGTCATTCCCGCAGCCTTGCGCAGGTATTGAATGTACCCGCCGATCTTCATTGTATCCATGTTGTTCACTCCTCATTATCTGTTTTTCATTCGACCCGGATCGTCTACAGCATAACAAAAAAAACCGGCTATGTAAATAACCGAATATTAGAGATTTTTCTACTTCAAGTTGAGTTTCCGCCATACAAAAACAGTTACGTGACGGTTTTCTTCACGCGCCTTCCTCGTTCAAGATTCAGTTGTTTTAGTCATATACGATTTACCAAATCATACCTGACTAATTTGTTCCTTCCCTATCGATGAACGATTACAAAAGGGCAAGAATCTCAAATCAAATACTATTACACGCATAACGGCCCGCTGCGGATCAAACCGTAACGGGCTTTATGCTTTGCAGAAACTATAAACTCCTTATATTTCAAGGGATTTCGGCTTTTTCGTGCAAAAAAATCTCCACGATAATTCTATCAAAATTACCGTGGAGATATGGTGCCGGAAGCGGGGGTCGAACCCGCACGGTGTCGCCACCACTGGATTTTGAGTTCTTGAATCGATTCGGAAATGGACGGACTTAAACGGCTTTCGAGGGCGGTCGACGGACACGCCGAAAACCGTTGCGCCACAAGGCTTTACGAGAAAAATCGGAAAAAGTGTTTGCAGCGCTTGCCTTTGCGGACGATGGCCCAAAAAACGCGTTTTTCAGTAAATCGGAGGGCGTTTGGAGGGCGATCGGAGGGCGATTTTTACACAAACAGACTTTTTTGGTAAAGCAGCATTTCACCCTCTTTCATTGACAAAAACAAATAACTGAAAGAAGAGTACTTATGGGACGCAAAGAATTGGAACGATACTTCCGGAAGTACCCGGACGTTGTTACGTTACCTGATTTTTGTCAGATGCTTGGAGGAATCTGCGACGGTACCGCGCGGAAGCTGCTGCAAGAGCAGCTCGTTGAACACTACGTTATCAGAACGACTTATTACATTCCGAAAAAATACGTGATAGACTATGTGCTCAGTCCACATTACTTGGAATTTCGCAAGAAGCTGAAAGCGAAGCTGCCGGCGAACTTGCTGAAAGGTGGTACCGGCAAATGAGTTTTATTGAAAACCTGTTCTTCGGTAATATCGATCCCCAATCCCGTGCAGTCAGAACCGGCAGCCGCGCGGATAAGCTGAGAACCCTTATCACGGATCACTTGCCGGAAATAGAAAACGCTTTGCCCGACGAACAGCGCGGTGTGCTTGAAAAAATCATGGAAGCACAGGGCGAGCTGGACACGGTCACGGTGTTGGACAGCTTCATCATCGGTTTTCGCCTCGGTGCTGCGTTTACGTACGATACGTTCGTGAACACGGATACTCCATATCGCGATCTGACCGAAAAACTGTAATCCGCACATTCGACTTGCCTCCGATTCTTTGGTAGAATAAAAACACCAAAGGAACGGAGGCGTTTTTATGAAAGAAAAAACAGTCAAAATGAAGTTTACTGGCTTCGAGTGCAATCTGCTGATCAACGGTATCTTTGAATGGCGGAATATGCTGTTGGAACAGGGTAAGCCGACGGAGGACGTAGACGAGCTGATTCTAAAAATCATCAACAAAGCGGAGGGTAAATGAGATGGAAAAATATAAGATCGATGAATGCACCGGTTGGGAATATGAGCAGAAAGGCAACTATTACTACCCGACCGGCAGAATAATGAGAAACGGCGTGATGACGCCGAGTGAGTTGCAGGAAGATGACGAGCCGGAAGAGGGAATCCCGATTGGAGTCTGGGGTATGCGTCACAAAGCATTCCTTAAAGAGAACCGCAGAGCATTTTACAGCTTCAAGATTGCAGAGGGCACGTTCCAACGTTATCTTGCAGAGATCGACCAGCAGGCGGAGGATATGTTTCTTCGGCTGGTAAAAGGTATGTCTGTCCAGGAGGGCTTGACGGAATCACTAAAGGCAGAGAACCAAATGCTTTGGGTACAGCAGATAAATAACATTTGGGAACGGGCGACGGAAATCGTGAATCGGGAGCTGATTTTTACATGAGCGAAAGAAATACGTATTACCATATTGAGGTGGATCGAGAA
>JAILQN010000267.1 GCA_024699005.1 Clostridia bacterium | reverse complement strand
CATGGGCACGGATCATGAAACCGTGTGGTTCTCCGAGGTCATAGAAGACTATACCTTTATAGTAATGGGCTCGGAGACCGACAGCGTTCAGGCAACGATCTCCGATGAACAGATCGACTGGGTGAAAGAACAGCTTGCCCTCGCGAGGGCCCGGAACGATAACCCGATCTTCATTATCAACCACCAGCCCATGTCCGGCACGCATCACTCCCCCGACAACCGGCACGAGGACTGCTTCACGGACTCCGCCCGGAGCGCGAAGCTGCAGGCAGCGCTCGATGAATATGAAAACGTCTTCTATTTCAGCGGGCATCAGCACAACGGGCTCAATACGGGCATGCTTGACCATCCGCAGGGATACAAAAGTGTTGAGAAGGTCGGCAAAAACATAACAAGCGTCAATCTGCCGTCGTTCCAGTTCGGCAATCTGAAGAACGGCGGTTACGTCTTCGCCGGCACGGGCATAGTGATGGACGTATATGAGGACAGGATAGAGCTTACCGGCAGGAACTTTGAGCTCTCAGACAACATACTCGGGTTTAAAGTGAGTATAGATCTTACTCAACAGTAAATTGAATCGTCAGATTGGAGAGTCGCAGAATGAAATCATCGCATGGTTCCTTTTTTTCGTTTCTTCAGATAAGCGACAGCAGAAATTACGGTATTGAACTACTCCGGATACTTGCAATGTATATGATTCTTATATTGCATGTATTGGGAGCCGGAGGAATTCTACATTTGGATTCAACTACCGGTATAAAATATTGGGTCGCATGGTTTCTTGAAATCGCTGCATACAGTGCAGTGTATATTTACGCTTTGATTTCAGGCTTTGTCGGATATAAAGCAAAACACCGATATTCAACATCGTTGAATTATGGCTGAGAGTCATCGTGTATTCAGTGTCTTTTACAATCATCAATAAAATACTATTCGATCCATCCATGGGAAAAAGGAAAATACTGTTATCCTTTTTCCCAGTTACTCAAACAACTGTATGGTACTTCACGATGTATTTCTGTCTGTTCTTTTTCTTTCCCGTTCTTAACGCCGCGATCGAATCGTTATCCAGAAAAACGCTGCGCAATACTCTTTTTGCAATCACCATTCTATTTTCAGTACTGCCGTTATTATGGGCAAACGACACGTTCAAAGCCGAAGACGGTTATTCCGTCATATGGCTTATTGTACTTTATCTGATCGGCGCTTATATAGGCAAATATAACGCGTTTTCCAAAGTAAAAAAGCGCACGGCTTTTTTGGTATTTGTCTGCGTAACGGTAATAACCTGGGGAATGAAGTATATCATCGAAAATCATTTCACATCTTTTTTCGGCAGGGAAAACAACCCGGATTTTCTTGTTAATTATACTTCCGTTACCGTATTGACCGCGGGAATCTGCATGCTGATCTTATTCCGGAATATGGATCTGCCGCTGATTATAAAGCGTATTACCGCAATTATTGCGCCTCTGACTTTCAGTGTTTATATTATTCACGTACTTCCGTTGATACAAATCAATTTTATAAAAGACAAATTTATTCATTACAATACTTTTTCCGCACCGGTAATGATCCTGGCAGTGCTCGGGACAGCAGCCGTGATATTTATTGCCTGCGCGGCGCTCGATTTTATAAGAGCGAGAGTTTTTAATCTGCTAAAGGTCAAAGAACGGCTGAATGCTCTGGAGAACAGGATCATTTCAAAAATCACGTAACAGGATTCAGAAACGCATTTATTCTCTTTTTTTGCTGAGATGATTACAGTTTTGTAATATTGATTGACATAATCCGATATTCGGTGTATAACCTTTCTGTGACAAAATCATATCATTACTTGATAAAGGAGGTGTCGTAATGAAGAGAGTAATACTCGTTATCACTTCCGCCGTCGTGGCGGCAGCGATGGTCGTCGCTTTTGCAGGCTGCGATAAGCAGGCCGAGGAGCAGCCCAGCGCAGGCGTAGAAGCATCCGTACAGGCATAATGTAAAACGGAACAGATCATATCGGGCATTTTCCCGGTATGTTCTTTTTTTTGTTTACTTTTCGGAACTGTCCGATTATAATATATCCCGGAGGTGGGATCATGTCCGACAATCCTATAATCAATTCCTTTATACGAATCATCAATTACCTGAAACTGATTCTGTCGTTACTGTACTGAGGTGACCAAATGAAAAAAGCATGGATAATCCGGGGCGGATGGGACGGGCACGAACCCGTGCAGGTCTCGGAGCGCTTCGCGGGGGTACTTAAAAACGAGGGCTTTGACGTTGAGATCAGCGACACGCTCGACATACTGACCGAGCGCACCGACGAGCTCAACGACCTTGATCTGCTGATCCCCGTCTGGACGATGGGCAATATAACCGGCGAACAGTCGAGAGCGGCGGCGCAGGCCGTAGGCATGTACGGCGTGGGGCTCGCGGGCTGCCACGGCGGCATGTGCGACTCCTTCCGCAACGACACGGAGTGGCAGTTCATGACCGGCGGCCAGTGGGTCTCGCATCCGGGCGGGGACGGTACGCCCTACCGCGTGAATATCCGCCGCGGCTCCTCCCCCCTTACAGAGGGAATAGACGATTTTGACGTGAGCTCCGAGCAGTATTACGTACACGTCGACCCGGCGATAGAGGTGCTGGCGACTACCCGTTACCCGGTGGTCAATTACTATCACGCCGCCAACGGAGAAGTGGACGTGCCGGTCGCATGGACGAAACGCTGGGGCCACGGCAGGGTCTATTACAACTCCCTTGGGCACCACAACGACGTTTTCGACATCCCCGAGGCGCTTGAGATGATGCGCAGAGGCATGCTCTGGGCGGCGGAGGGCAAGCGGATATTCCGCGAGACCCGCCCCGACCCGATGGAGTATACCAACACGGCGAAAATGTATTGACCGTGTACGGCGCGCAGCGTACACGTTCTGACAACCACAGGAGCGGAATATGATAACAACGAAAGCATTCACAAAAAAGGCGGCGGCGCTTTTTGCCTCGCTGTTCCTGCTCATAGCTCTTTGCGTCCCCGCATTCGCGGAGACCGGGAGCGCAGATGAGGAGAAGAGCGTCTTTTTCGACGCGGACACTGAGAAACTCGCCATAATCATACCCGATATCGGGAGCGGATCCTTCGACTTCGCATCGAAGACGCTGCAGAGCTATATCGCGCAGATAACCGGCGAAACGCCGGAGATACTGCCGTCGTCTGCTCTGACCGGAGCGGACGCGGACCGCGTGATACAGCTTGCGGAAACGTCCGCGGAAACCGGCGCGCCGGCGGGCAGCTACACGCTCGCCTGGGGCGAAACCGCAAAAATGGGTCCTACGGTCTTCAATATAAACGGCTGCGGCGTAAGAGGCGTTATCAACGGCGTTTACGGCTTTCTGAGGAAGATCTGCGGAACAGAGATCTGGTCGGCTGACGTGAAGACCGTCCCGGAGAGCAGGACGATCGAAGCCCCTTTCCCGTATTCATACGAATACACGCCGACGCTCGAATACGCCGACACGGACTGGATAAGCCCGCACGACGTTGAATTCGCCCTCGCCAACGGCCTGAACGGCATTTACAGCCCGCTTGAGCATGATCACGGCGGCAAGGTGAATTACGTCCTGTTCTGCCACTCGCTGTCGACCTACATCGTACCCGCCGAAGAGCTTTTCGGGACGCATCCGGAATACTTCGCCCTGACTGAGCGAAAAGGTGAGCGCGAGCCGACTCAGCTCTGTCTTTCGAATCCGGAAGTCGTCGAGCGCGCGAAACAGGACGTGATCGCCATACTCGACGAAAAATATGACCCCGAAGCCGCTCTGAACATAGTATCCGTTACGCAGGACGATAATCAGAATTACTGCGTGTGCGATAACTGCAGCGCGATCGCGGAACAGTACGGCGGACAGTCTGGACTCATGATATGGTTCGTCAATCAGATCGCAGAAGAGGTCGGAACGAAATATCCCGACGCGGTTGTCGACACGTTCGCATATCAGTACACCCGCTCCGCGCCGACCGGCATAAAACCGAGAGACAACGTCTGCGTACGCCTCTGCACCATAGAAGGCTGCTTCTCGCACGCTCTTGCCGACCCTGACTGTGAGAGAAACGCCGCAATAATGAGGGACCTCGAAAACTGGAGCGAACTCTCAAACAGGCTGTACGTCTGGGATTACGTCACCAACTTCGCGAACGCGCTGGGCATCTTCCCGAATTTCGGAGTTCTGAGACAGAATATAGAGACTTTCCGCGAACATAACGTGGTCGGCATATATGAGGAAGGCGCATATTACGCGTCCGAATGCAACTGCGAAATGTTCGACCTGAGGGCGTATCTGCTGTCCTGCATGATGCGCGACGAGGTCACTGCGGAGGAAGAAGAAGAGCTTACCCGCGCTTTCTGCGAGGCGTACTACGGCGAAGGAGCCGGCGAGATGCTTGATTTCGTCGGTTTCACAAAGGAACACGCCGGCGATGAGGACGGACATCATCTCGGCATCTACAACAGCATGAGAAGCTCCATGCACGACGTGACCGAAGAGGACGTGAAATACGTCGACGGGCTTTTCGCTTCCGCGCTCGGAAAAACCGAAGGAGCAGGCAACAGCGACGCGGCGGAGAGGATAAAACGCGCGGAATTGAGCTGGCGCTATTACAAGGCTCGGACCGGCGCGGGCGAGTTCAGACGTGCTTTCCATATGGCGAACAGGACGGAGGTCAACGAACTGTTGAACGACGTAAAGGCCATGGGCATCACAAGGTTCAGAGAGGGAGGTCTGCTTGAAGATATCAGCGTACAAGACGGTTTTTATCCCGAATACTGGAACCTTAACGAAAACTGGCTGCCTCAGCTGACCGTCCCGCTCGTCTGCGCTCTTGCGCTGCTCTGCATTGCGACAGCGGTCCTCGCATTTATCAGAAAGCGGCATGCTTACGGCGTCGGACTGATCCTGCTGTTCGCGTCCGCGCTTGCCGCCGGCATTTACTCGGGGGCTCTGTTCGTTGAATGGACGCGGCTCGCGCTGTACGCCGCGGTGGACGCCGTCATGCTGCTGTCGGTCGCCGGATTCTGCTTCTGCGTCTTCTGCGCGAGAAACGGCTTCACGCCGCACAGGGGCAAACGGCTCCGGCTTTCGGTATTCTTCTCGCTGCTTATCGCCGCCCTGCCCTATGAGCTCATCGTTCTTCTGATAAACACGATCATATATCACGGGCTTAAACCGGTGTTCTCGATAACGGTATCGTCCTACTGCCAGACAGCCGTCATCGCCGCGGCGCTGGTCATCACCGCCGTTTCGCTGATAAAAGATAAAAAACCTGAGGTAAAGAAATGAAAAAAGTAAACGTAGGCATAGTTGGCTGCGGAAATATCAGCGGCATTTATCTTACGAACCTGACGGGGATGTTCTCGAAAGTCGTGAACGTCGTCGCCGTCTGCGATATAATACCCGAAAGAGCGCTTGAGGCGCAGAAGAAGTACGGCATCCCGAAAGCGTATTTCACCGACGGGGAGATAATGGCGGATGATGAGATAGAGTTCATCCTCAACATCACGACGCCCGATCAGCACTGCCCGGTAAATATGATGGCTCTTGAAGCAGGCAAGCACGCCTACTGCGAAAAGCCGCTGGCGATCTGCCGCGAAGACGGCGAAAAGCAGGTCGCACTGGCGAAGGAAAAGGGCCTTATGCTGGGCGGCGCTCCGGATACCTTCATGGGCGGCGGCATACAGACCTGCCGCAAGCTTATTGACGACGGCTGGATAGGCGACGTGGTGGCGGTAAACGCCTCCATGCGCTGCAGAGGGCATGAATCATGGCATCCCGGTCCGGAGTTCTATTACAAGGCAGGCGGCGGTCCGATGTTCGATATGGGGCCCTATTACCTTACCGCGCTGGCGAATTTAGCGGGACCCGCCGAAAGCGTTATGGCTTTCACCCGCATAACCTTCCCCCAAAGGCTCATCACCTCTCAGCCGCTCTGCGGCACCCTTATAGACGTGGACGTACCGACGCATATCGCAGGGCTTATCAGATTCAGAAACGGCGCGATCGGCACTCTGACCACCAGCTTTGACGTATACGACGACCACCAGGCGTGCATAGAGATCTTCGGCTCCCGCGGGAGCATTCAGGTGCCCGACCCCAACGGCTTCGGCGGTCCGGTCAGGATGATGACCTCCGCGGGCGGCGGATATCAGGACGTGCCCGTCGTCTTCGGCTACTGCGAAAACAGCCGCGGCATAGGCGTCGCGGATATGTGCCTCGCAATAAGAGAAGGCAGGCAGGCGAGGGCGAACTATACCCAGACCTTCCACGTGCTGGATATGATGTGCGCATTCCATGAATCCTCCGATCTGGGGCGCGAAGTGAAGCTGGCGGGCGGATTCGGGAGGCAGGACGCGCTGAAACCCGGCTGCAGTTTTGGTTGACAATTATCTGTTAATTGATATATACTGTTTTCTGTCAGATGTATTTTCAAAACTCCAAACTAAAAACTAAAAACTAAACACTAAAACCAAACAGGTGAATTCAGATGAAAAAACAATTTCCTTACTTCTGAGCTTTATTCTTCTGATTTCCGGCTGCGCATGCGCCGCTTACGCATCGGAAGACTACTCGCTTTCCCTGCGCACGCCGATGATCATGATACACGGCACTTCGAACACGGTCTACGACACGCCCGAAGGCGAGGTCGCGCTGTATGACGACGGCGAGTATATCTCCAAACTCATACCCGACGGCATACCGATGCTTGCAAAAGGTCTGCTGACAGGCTGCTGGGACGACTGGACAACCCTGTTCCTTGAGACCATGGCTCCGGCTTACGAGCATTACGCTCCCGCCCTTGACGGCGCCGTGCCCGAGGGCTCTCATTCAAATCTTTACAATCCCGATAACGACGGCTACAGCTGGAACTACTGGCCTTACGAGCGGATGTCGCCCCTTGACACCGCCGACGAAATAGCGGAGCTGATCGACGAACTGCGCGCGTCAACGGGCTGTGAAAAAGTCGTTGTCATCGGCCGCTGCGAAGGCAGCGCCTACGCGACGGCTTACGTTGACAAATACGAACGGCCGCGCAATTATTCGGGGCTCAAAGCGTTTATCCTGAGCGATCCGGCGATGAACGGCGTCCACTACGTGGAAGGCATATTCAGCGGAAACGTTTATATCGACGGCACAGACCTTCAGAATTTCATAAAATCGGAAGCCACACTGAAAAACCTGCTCGGCCCCGACGCCGGCGAAACGATCGAACTGATAATGAAGGCCGCCGACATACTGAAAAACACATACGGCATAGAGCTTACGGCCGCTGTGGTGAACAGGATGTACCGTCAGCTCAAAGACCCGCTTTTCGCCCCTTTCCTGAGGATGTACTACGCCCGGGGTCTTGGCGCCTGGAGCACGGTGTATCAGCGTTTTGACGAGGCAGTGGAATACCTGTTCCCAACGGATGAACTGAAAGAGGAATACTCATATTTCATAGATAAAGCCTCCGCGTTCCGCGAGGTCGCCGCGTCGCTGCCGGAGATGGTATCCGGAATGCAGGACGCCGGAGTGGTTTTTGCGGATATCGTGGAATACGGCTTCCCGATGTATCCTCTCTCAAAAGACGCGTGCGAGGTCGGCGACAACCTTACCGGCGTACGGTATAAGGGCTTCGGGGCGGAGTGCTCCCGCCTTGACGGCGCGCTTTCAGAGAAATATATCACAGAAAGAACGGAAGCCGGATTCGGCGCCTACGTCTCCCCCGACAGGCAGATAGACGCCTCCACGGGACTTTTCCCGGACAACACCTGGTACGTCAAAAACGTAAATCACGCGATCCCGGATCAGATATACGCCATGTACGACGCGCTGGGGAACGACGATATTACCGACGTTTTCGCGGACGAACGATATCCGCAGTTCCTGAATTATGATCCGGCAGAACCGACCTTCCTGCCCGCTACGGAGGCTGACGCGGCAGTCGAGCCGATACAGTATAATTTTATAGAGAAGATAAAGAACTTCTTCCGGGCTGTAACGGAAAGGATACGCGCGATAATCGAAAGCATAGCGGACGCGATAAGATAAAACCGGAATCATAAGAACGGGACGCAGACGCGCCCCGTTCTTATATCAGCGTTTATATTCAGTTTTTTGCCCGAAGAACAATAACAAAAACAACACTTTGAACC
>JAILQN010000248.1 GCA_024699005.1 Clostridia bacterium | reverse complement strand
CGAAAAGCTGGGAGATTTGTTATTTTTACTGTTGTTCAGTCTTTAACGCTATTACACATTGCGCTGTACAGGGAAATAGCTGTTGACGTTTCGCCGCTCCGTTGGCATGCTGACGGGGCGGCAGATTTTTTTACGGTTTACGAAAAGCTGGGAGATTTGTTATTTTTACTGTTGTTCAGTCTTTAACGCTATTACACATTGCGCTGTACAGGGAAATAGCTGTTGACGTTTCGCCGCTCCGTTGGCATGCTGACGGGGCGGCAGATTTTTTACGGTTTACGAAAAGCTGGGAGATTTGTTATTTTTACTGTTGTTCAGTCTTTAACGCACTTACACATTGCGCCGGACCGGGAAATAGCCGCTGACGTTTCACCGCCCCGTTGGCATGCTGACGGGGCGGCAGATTTTTTTACGGTTTACGAAAAGCTGGGAGAATTGTTATTTTTACTGTTGTTCAGTCTTTAACGCACTTACACATTGCGCCGTACAGGGAAATAGCTGTTGACGTTTCACCGCCCCGTAGGTATTCTGACATCTTACGGGGCGGTAGTTATTTTACTGCTGTTCAACCTTAAGCGCAATTGCACATTGCTAATTGCACATTGCACATTTTATTCCGATCTCCCCGACCGGTATCTCCTCAAACCCGGGTATATCCTTCAATATCGGGCTGTTTTCCTTAAGCGAATAGTCTCCGTTATCCGGATCGGTGAACAGGTCGCCGAGTTTTGACAGCTTATAGACCGCGTTGCCGGAAATATCGCTGTATTTCTCCGGATTGGATGCGATATCGCCTATTTTGCCCGCGAAATTGACAAACACGTTCCCTGTGAGCGCTCCTTTTGCGGCGTTGGCGGCGAACATCGGGTCGTCGGTAATCGATTTGTCGTAATGCAGCCCGGCGTATTCCGGATAAGCCGAGAGCCACGCTCCCGTCTGCCAGTCGAAGGTGTTGAGCTCGTCCCACATCTGGTCGCAGTGGTCGAACCAGCCGTCGTTCAGGACGCCGTCGATCGCGCGCTCGTCAAAGGATACTCCTTTGCTGCCGGTGTTTATAACGACGTTGTTCCGTACGTTCAGATCTCTGCCGCCGCCCAGCGCCAGACCGTCGCAGGGGACGTTAACGAGCAGGTTGCCGTATATCGTTTGCCCTGAGAGGGCGTCGTCCATATAGATGCCCTGGGGCGAGTGCTCGCCCGGCGTGCCGAGGTTGTATACGGCGTTATACCTTATGATATTGCCGTACATCGACCAGCTCCTGCCGGCGTATATCGCTCCGGCGTCGTCGGAGAGCAGGCAGACGTCGTGGATAAGGTTGTATTCTATCACGTGGCTGTTGCCGCCGTAGGTGATCGCCTCGTGGGGGGAGTTGTATATCTCGTTGTGAGCGCAGACGTTGCCGACGCCGCCTAAGGATACCGCCGCCTGATATGTCATGTAGATCTCTGACCAGTCGTGGATAAGGTTGTTCTCCGCTCTGCTGTTTCCGGGCGTCAGGGTCTGTCTGTCGCCTCCGTTTATGCTTATGCCCGCCTTGCCCGTGCGGGTTATTTCGTTGCCGTAAGCAAGGTTATCGCTGCCGTTCATGATTATCGCCGTGCCGGCGATATTTTTTATAAGGCAGTTCCTGACGGTGCAGCTGTCGCCGTTGATCACGATCCCGTCGCCGCGGGTGCCCATGACGGTGATGCCCTCAAAGGCGACGTTCCCGACGCCGTCCGCCTGTATCACGGGATCGCAGGACAGGGTCATGTCTATGACAGCGCCGTTTAAATCGCCGTCCGGATAAAGATATACTATACCGTTTTCCCGGTCGAGGTACCACTCGCCGGGGGCGCTCAGCTCTTCAAGTATGTTGAAGAAATAATAAGGCGCGCCTTTTATGGCTCCGTATACGCTCACGAATTTCGGCGAGATCTCCCGTTTTTCGAAATCGAAGGTCCCGATGGGGGAGGATGCGTCCGCCCAGGTGTATTTGAAGAAACCGAACATCCACACGTCCTCAAGGGTCTGCCAGGAATTTATCCTCTCCGCAAGGTCCTTATCAACTTTATAAACGTCGCTTTCCGGGTTCCTTATATTGTCCCAGTTATCGTCCCTTGTCTTGCTGCCGTCTGACTCCCTGCCGTGGCCCATTTTCACCACGTCGCCGGTCTTAAGCCAGCCCTCGTCCGGATACCGCGCAAGGGAGCAGCGATTGTCGTTGACGAACAGTTCGGAATAGATGGGCCCGACGTAATCGCCGTCGTAATGGGAGGCTGTGTTGTAGGAACCGATGGTGTAGATCTTGCCGTAGTCTTCGGCGGTTATACCCAGCGCTCTGATATCCGCGCAGACGACTTTTTCCCGGGCCTCGGGAGATAATCTGTCAAGCACAGCCTGATCGGAAACGGGTTTGAAATCGGCGGAGTCGACGGTCACGCCGCCGTTCAGGATCACCTCGCCGTCGCCATATGCCGTGTAAACTATCGGGCATTCCGGAGTGCCGCTGTCTTCCTCTGTCAGAACGAGACCGCCCGTGCGGTATTCGCCTGCCATAATGGCGACGGTCACGCCGGTCCTGCCGGTCTTATCAAGAGCGCGGACGGCGTCCCGCGCTTTTTCGAGAGTCAGGAACGGCCTTCCGAAACTTCCGTCGTCGGAATCGTCCCCTGTTTCGGAAACGTAAAAATCTGCGTCTGAAATCATTTCTTTATTCTCCTGTGTGGATTCGGAAAAACCTGCCGGCGCGGTAATCGGTTTATAAAAGACCTGATAGTTTTCCCGTATAAACCCGGACGCTCCCACGGCGGCAGCGCCGGCGGGGATAAGCAGGGCGAGCGCGGCGGCGATCACCGCTTTCACGCCGCGTCTTCCCGCGCCTCTTGGCGACGCCGCAATGCCGGTGATCAGGAAAAACACGAACGTGATCCCCGTTACGGTTATCGCAGCTATCCTCGGTTTTACTCCTTTCAGTATCACGTTGTTTATGACGACCGTAGCGATCTCGATGACAGCCATATGGACCGCCGTGAAGATCACTGCGCGCAGGACAGCTTTTTTGCCCGGCAGTCCGCGCAGCCGGAACAGACAAAACAGCGCGATGAACGCCGTAACGGCAAACAGCGCGACTGATATGCCGTAAAACGGGATTATCCATTTTACAAATGCAAAGAAAAACAGCGCGCATGATAAAGCCGCGGCGACGATATCCGCGTACAGCAGTATCAGGTATTTGTTCGTTTTATCGTTCATACTATAGTTCCTTTCATATTCGTAAGAGATGCTTCCGACACAACAATATCACATTATCTCAGACAATACCATACATTTTTTAAAAAATCGCACCGATATTTATTGAAAATGTTGACTAATCCGCTTCGTTGAGTTATACTGAATATCGGAATACCATAATATGACTATAATGGAGTGAAATATGAAAAAAGAGAAACAGAATGTTGAGGAGATCCCGGCGGAAGAGACAGCTCCCGACGCGGTCGAAGAAGAATCGGCGGGTATACCGATGGAATTTCTGTCGGAAGAAGGTTTTATCGGGAAGACGGAGATCTCTTTTGATCCTGAGCTGCTCTCCGGTGATTCCGCGGTATATAACCACGAGCTGGCTCAGTTCTGCTCGCAGTTTGCTATGCTCGGCTACGGCCTTATGGCTTCCGACGCGGGGGGGGCGGCCGTGAGCGAAGCCGGGAGCGCGGAGAGCGAAGACGGCGCAGCCCCGGAGCCTGCGGATGAGGAAAAAGAGGACGATCCGCAGTGCCCGGAAGACGGATCCGCCGTTGCTCCTCCCGCTCAGCCGGCTGCGGCTCTTGAGGCGATAGGCATGACAGATATCGTGACCGTCTCCGATACCGATATCGATCAGGTCAACTATTTTATCGCGCGCCGTGAGATCACGGTCGGCGGCAAGGCCTTCGTGCTCGTGTTTGCCGGGTTCATCGGCTCCTGGCGCGGGCAGTGGTATACCAACTTCGACCCCGGCAGGGGAAGCATACACAAGGGCTTTGCCGACGCCGCGGATTTCGCTTATGACGGTCTGCACCGGTATCTTGAAAAGCTCGGGACCGAGCGCGACAATATCAAGCTCCTGCTGATCGGCCACAGCCGCGGCGGCGCGGTAGCCAATCTGCTGGGAGCCAGGTTCATCAGGGACAGGATCTACGCTCTGCCCGAGAACGTCTATACCTATACCTTTGCCGCTCCCAACGGGGTGCTCTGGATGGAGCGCGCCCAGCCGGCTTATCACAGGATATTCAATATCGTCAACAACGAGGATTTCGTGACCAAGGTCATGCCCTCCGTCTGGGGTTTCGGCAAATACGGCACCACGCTCGCTTTCCCGGAGAAAAACTCCGGGAAAGAGTGGAAGGCGCTTTTAAAGAAGGTCCGCGAAAAGATGTACGCCTTTTCCGGCTACAATTACAAGCCTTTCCCCTATGGCAGGCGGCCTTCGGACAAGGTGGTCGAGGCTATCACGAAAAAGATAGACGATACCGACGGCTTTTATGACACGCTTTTCCGCTCGCAGGGTGAAAAGGTCTCAGTTCAGGAGTATTTTATCCGTACGGTATGCAGGATCTGCGCCGAGCCCGACGGGACTGAGGAGAGCAGGAGCGGCACTATGTATATGCTCGGCACGTTCCTCAACCGCGGCACGTCGAGCGGCGAACTGCGCGATATAGCCGACTTTTTCGCCATTTACGAGGGTATCGGCTCTGCCACCACCCGCAAGGTCTCGGATATGTATTTCTCTTACGCTCATCTGGCGCATACATACTGCGCCTTTATGCTTTCGATCAATAAGGAGGATCTGATACCATGATAAGAACCATCTTCAAAGCTTTTCTTTCACTGTTTATGTCATTTTCCGCTTTGTTCTCGTCCCTCGGCGGCATAGGCGGGAAACCGGCGAAAAAGACCATCAATCTCGAAGACTTCAACCTGGTCTGGAGCGACGAATTCGACGGCGACGCCGTAGATACCTCCAAATGGGGTTACACCTGGTGGGAAACCATGCGTAAAGGCGGCTACTGGCACGAGGATATGGTAAGCGTCAAAGACGGCAGCCTTGTTATCAAGGCCGAGTATAAGGACGAGCCGCTGGAGAACCGTTATTACGATCAGTGGCACGACGTTATTGATTTCAAACCTTACAAAGCCGGCTGGTATACGGGCGAGATCACGACTCGCGGCAAATACGAACAGTGTTACGGCTATTTTGAGGTGCGCTGCAAGCTGCCCGCCGCCACCGGTATGTGGAGCGCATTCTGGATGATGAACGAGGGTGTTTTCAACGTCGACGGTTCCGGCAAGGACGGCACGGAGGTGGACGTGTTCGAGTCGTTCTACTATAAAGACTACAAGACGGGCGGCGATTATATCTCCACCGGCATCCATTACGACGGTTACGGCGCGGACTCCAAGGGCGACTCGATAGGAAAGCAGTACCTCAAAAACGATCCGTATCATGAGTTCAATACCTACGGCGTGGAGTGGAGCCCGACGGAGTATATTTTCTATATCAACGGCAAGGAGACCGGCAGGATCTCCACCGGCGGCGTGTCGCAGAATCCCGAATATCTGCTGCTCTCGTGTGAGTTCGCGGGTTCCGACGGCGTTCAGAGCTCCGACAGGCACGGCACCGGCCCCATCAGCCAGACCCCGAGCGAGAACTGGCCCGCGGAGTTCGTCGTGGATTACGTCAGGTGCTATCAGTATAAGAATCTGCCGTAAACGGCTGATAAGGTGACAGGTAACAGGTGACAGGTTGGCAAGTAACGGTTCAGGACCTGTCACCTGTTACCTGTCACCTGATAAAAACGTTATCTTCGCTGAAAAGAAGAAAGGAATAATATGAAGTATTCAATAGGCATAGATTACGGCACGCTCTCCGGCAGGGCGCTTATCTGCGAGGTGGAAACGGGCAGGGAACTGGCATCCGCGGTATTTGAATATCCGCACGCGGTCATGGACGAGTGTCTTCCCTCCGGCAAGCCTCTGGGGGAGGATTGGGCGCTCCAGCATCCGGAGGATTATCTTGAGGTCATCTACCGCACAGTGCCGGCGGTGCTGAAGGAATCCGGAGCCGATCCCGCCGACGTTATCGGCATAGGCGTCGACTTTACCGCATGCACGCTGCTGCCGGTGAAAAGCGACGGCACTCCGCTTTGCTTCCTTCCCGAATACGCAGACGAGCCGAACGCTTACGTCAAGCTCTGGAAGCATCACGCCGCGCAGAAATACGCCAACCGGCTCAATAAGATCGCCTCTGACAGGGGCGAGCCCTGGCTCAAAAACTACGGCGGCAAGATATCCTCCGAGTGGGCGATCCCCAAGATCTGGCAGGTGCTGGACGAGAGCCCGGCAATCTATGACGCCGCGGACGCCTTCGTGGAGGCCGCGGACTGGATAATCTGGCAGCTCACGGGGAAGGAATCAAGGAGCTCCTGCTGCGCCGGATATAAAGAAATGTGGAACAAGCGGACCGGTTATCCGTCGGAGGATTTCTTCGCCGCCCTGGACGAACGGCTGAGGACGGTCGTAAACGACAAACTCGGCAAAGATATCCAGCCGATGGGCGATAACGCCGGCAGGCTCTGCGCTGAAATGGCTGCAAAGACCGGACTTAAAGAGGGCACCGCCTGCGCCGTGGGCATAATAGACGCGCACGTGTTCGTGCCTGCGGTCGGCATCGCGGAGCCGGGCAAGATGGTGGCTATAGTCGGCACATCCACCTGCCATATGCTGCTGGGCGAAGAGGAAAAACAGGTGGACGGCATGTGCGGCGTGGTCGAGGACGGCATTCTGCCGGGCTTTTTCGGCTACGAGGCGGGCCAGCCCTGCGTAGGCGACAGCTTTGCCTGGTTCATCGACAACTGCGTACCCGCTGCCTATACCGAGGCGGCGAAGGAGGAGGGCGTGAGCATCCATAAATATCTGCGCAAAAAAGCCGGGGCTCTGCGTCCGGGCGAATCGGGCTTGCTTGCTCTCGACTGGTTCAACGGCAACAGGAGCGTGCTGGTGGACGTGGATCTTTCGGGGATGATACTGGGCCTGACCATACGCACCAAGCCTGAGGAGATCTACCGTGCGCTTATCGAATCCACCGCATACGGCACAAGGATGATCGTGGAGACTTTCGGCGAATACGGCGTACCTGTCAACGAGTTCATCGCGGCGGGCGGCATCGCCAAAAAGGACCCGATGATGATGCAGATCTACGCCGACGTGCTGAATATGCCCGTCAGGATCGCCGCGAGCGATCAGGGCGGCGCCCTCGGCTCCGCTATATTCGGCGCGGTCGCCGCCGGCAGCGCAAAGGGTGGCTACGACGATATAGTCGACGCCTGCCGCAAGATGGGCAAGGTACTCGATACGGTCTATCTGCCTGATCCCGATGCGGTCGCGGTTTACGACAAGCTGTTTGCGGAGTACAGGATTCTGCACGATTACTTCGGCAGGGGAGAGAACGACGTTATGAAACGGATCAAGGCGCTGAAAAATCAGACGTGATCCGTATCAGGCAAAACAAAACGGCGTCGGGGAACGGCGTCGTTTTGATTCATACTCCCTCAGTCGGCTTTGCCGACAGCTCCCTCAGAGAGGGAGCCTTTGACTTCCTCAGCCAGCCCGGCGCCGTATCTGCAGATAAGCCCGATCACGATAAACGCGATTCCGACGGTGACGGCGCATTCGGTATGAAGATCCGTTTGCAGCGTTGCGTCGCCGGAGCTGACGGATACAGCGGAAAAAATGATCGAAGCTGCGATCTGTTCCGCGATGGGAATACATACGGAAAGAATGCCGAGACGAAGCAGTTCCTTCGCGCCGCCTGACGTGAAAGGAGTCCCGTCCTTCAGTTCTCTTTTGAAATATATTCCGGCGAATTTTGAAAGAATGATCGTGCCGACGCAAACGACGATGCCCTGAGCCGATACGACGTACCAATCTCCGGCTGATAAGAGCGTCCCGTCTTCAGGGGTCTTAAAAACTCCGCCGAACGTGACGTCGCCGATCGTGAACGGTTTCCAGTCAAAGGCAAGGCTGATAATCCCCGCGACGCACAGGCATAACCCGACTATCGAGCAGATAAAAATGATTTCGGATAAGATTTTTGAGATTTTGGATAAGGTCTGGATCGTTTTAAGAGTTTTCATTTTGCCTGCCCTTTCCGTTTGCAGAGTCCCTTTTAAATCTTTCAGTCTTATACACTGATATTTCTTTCTGAGTAAGTGCTGATTGATCCGGTGTATGTGCAGGAATCAATCGGTGCTTACCTGTGCGAATATCCCGCTGAAAAACCGTCTGACCGCTTCAAATATCCGCTGGAAAAACTCCCTTATCTGGACTACCGTCTTTTTGTCCGCGCTCTCGTCCGTGTCTTTCGTCAGGGGGCGAGTTTCGCCCGCCGACTTGCTGTATACGCTGAACTGCGGGTAAGCGGGGTTTTCGGAAACGTCCGGCTGATGGTCGGCGAACGAGATATATCGGACCAGCTCGTCCGCGTAGTCGCAGCCCTCCGAATGCTCCACGTTTTTGATGAACCAGGTATAGTCCGGGTACAGGGCGGTGGAGGCGTCAACGATGCCGTCCGCGGAGCGGTAACGCTGTTCCCCGGAGGCGTCGGCAAGAGTTTTTCCGAAATCGGCGAAGGTCGCTCCGCAGGAGGTATGACGGGCGTCGATAACTCCGTCAGATTGTACGTCGCAGTCCTCCGTTACCGGGATCAGCCTTCTGCCGTATTTGGTTATAACGCCGATCCTGCCTGCAGCAGTACGCGCGTTCTCCATGATTTCGGCGGAGCGCGCCTGTACGTCGTAATGATAACGGTCGGTCTTTTCGATGAGCGCGGAGTACCTTTCCGTTTCATCACCGAATATAAAGGTCTTTGCGTCTTCATAGTATTCATCGTCTATCATCGCCCAGATCGCAGGCATTTTGCCGAACGTCTCCCGTGTGATATCCGCTATGGTGCCGTCTTTGACCATCAGCTTCAGGATTTTGTTCGTGATTTTCAGTATCCCGCCTGTGACGCCTATATCCGTGAGCCCCTGCAGTATCCAAGACAGAAGCTCGAATTCAAAAGTATTTTCCGTCGCGCCGTGCACGTATCCGGCTGCGGCGTCCGCGTCGACCTTATACCTGCCGGTGTAAAGCTGCCCGACCATTTCCACGCCGTTGTGCGCGCCGCAGTACCATACGCAGGACTCGATACCGTCATAGCCGTATAGCGAGAGATACGTGTTCAGCGTGATCGCGCCCTGGGAAAAACCGACGAAATGCACGGTATCGTGTCCTGTGAGGTCTTTGACGTATTCCGTGAAATCCCGGAGCCCGGCAGCGACTTCAAAGGGATCAAGCCGCCAGTCGTACTGATATTTGAAATAGCCGCCCTCTTTGTGAACGTCTCCGGTAGGGTATGCCCAGTCGATCGTTACGTTATAAG
Source organism: Clostridia bacterium (assembly GCA_024699005.1). The sequence goes on along the minus strand of JAILQN010000248.1, from coordinate 5,493 downwards.
CGGGGGTCCCGTCATCCCGCATGGCGATATCCGCCAGCATCGCTTCTATTCCTTCCGCGACGGCGTTTTCGCTCTCCTTTGAGAAATCCCCGTCCAGCATATCCCAGACGGCGTCTTTGTTGTCCGTGATCAGAGCCTTGATATCGTCCGCGGTGAACGGAAACGCTACGCGCTCGTTTTCGGCGCCTTTATCGCGGATGAGGTTTCTCGCGTTCATGCCGTCGATCAGAATGATCGGCGCTTTGCCGCAGCTGCAGGATCTGTCCGCGGCGGGAACGGCGACGGTAAGGACGGAAAACAGAAGAAGAATACTTAAGAATACTGATATCGTTTTTTTCATTGGTTTGTCACCTCATTGATTAATGTGTATTTCCGGAACAACCTGCGGAACGCCGACGGCGGCATGCCCGTTTTTGACGTGAACATATCCGAGAAGCTTTTAAGGTTGGAATATCCCGCCTTCGCGGCGATCTCTTTCAGCGGCAGATCTGTCTCCAGAAGAAGCCGGCGGCCTTCGGTGACGCGCACGGTCAGAAGATAGTCGTAAGGGGTGAAACCGGTCGAGATCCGGAACGCCTCTCCGAAATCGGATTCCGACAGATTCGCCATACGCGCCATTTTTGCAAGGCTCAGCTTCTCGGCGTAATGCTTTTCAATATACTCCCGTACCCGCGCGACCTGCGGCTTTTCACCGGAAATGCGGCGCAGGGCGCTGTCAAAGAGCGAACAGAAAAGCTTATGGGTCTCGGCAGAGATTTCGCTGTCATGTCCGACCGGGTCGTTGTTCATTATTTCCCCTATGGCGCCGCAGTAAGCCCTTAAGTCGCAGTTCGCGACAAAGGGCGAAGAGCCGCCGGAGGTGATGAAATCATACAGTTCGCGGGTGTTCGCGCCGTCTGCGCAGGCGAAATAAAGCACGGAATCCGCAACGGCGGTCAATTCGGGGCGCTCTTCGCAGTCGGCGACAAAAGTCATGCCGTCGCCCAGAAAACTGCCGGCGCCTTTGGTGGAAACGGAGACGCTGCCGCTCTCCAGATAAACCACCTCAATGCCGCGCTCTGCGGGAGAAACGAACGTCCCGCCCGCGGGCAGCGCCATGCTGCCCGCCGCGTAACAGCAGTATAAATACTTTTTCGCATACAGCGAGGGCGTCGGGAACTGCGCCTGAGCAGGGTATACAGATCTGCTGACTCTATCCATATTATTATTTCCTGAAGAAGGTTTCTATATGTCGTTATACTTATTCTGTCTTTTCCCGTCCGTCACTTTTTTTCAGCATTTTGTCCGGGTTTTGACATCAGATATTCAAATTTGGATACAATTGCTTCAAAATCTGTATCATCCATTCCTTTGACGTCAAATACAGGCTCTTTGCCAAATTGCAGCATTATTTCATTGATTTCTTTACACTTTTCTATTATTTTTCTTCTATTTATTTTCCAATCAAAACTTCCTTCCAATTCTTCTTTTGGTTTTGACAGCATTTCTCTCATTGTTTCCATGCGCAATTTTAAATCTGTAAATTTGGAAAAAATCTCATTTACCTGCCCGATTTCCAGATTATCATAATACTGATTTAAATTTAATTCCAACCTCATTAATTCTCCCCCGTTTTTTATTCTCATTAATAATTCGTTTTTTCTTTATTCGATAATATCGGTATGATACACCACGTATAAACTATATCATCTGTCGGCACAAAACGCAAGATGAATTCAAATAAAAACAGCACTGTGCCGATAAACGTCCCTAAATTTATGTTGCATTGCGGGATGTTTTTTGGTATTATTCTGATAACAGTATAACAAGGAGGATATATATGAAACACGCCGATCTTATAAAACAGATGACTCTTGAAGAAAAAGTCTCTCTGCTCTCGGGCAAGGACTACTGGCATACCGTAGGCATAGAACGCCTGGGGATTCCGTCCGTAACGTGGACGGACGGCCCGCACGGCATAAGGAAGCGCTCCGAGGAAAGCAAGACCCCCGGGCTTAAAGGCGTTCCCGCGGTATGTTTCCCCACGGCCGCGACGGTCGCCTGCTCCTGGGACGTGGACCTGGCGCGGGAGATGGGCGAGCTTCTGGGCGAAGAGTGCCGCAAAGAGAAAGTCGCCGTACTTCTGGGGCCCGGCGCGAATATGAAACGTTCGCCCCTCTGCGGCAGAAACTTTGAGTATTATTCCGAGGATCCGGTTCTTGCCGGCGAGATCGCCGCGGGCTATATCAACGGCGTGCAGTCAAAAGGCATAGGCACCAGTCTCAAGCATTTTGCAGTCAACAATCAGGAGACCCGCCGTATGACGGTCAACGCCGTGGCGGACGAGCGCACCCTGCGTGAGATCTACCTTGCCGCATATGAGATCGCCGTCAAAAAAGCAAATCCTGCGACGATCATGTGTTCTTACAACAGGCTTAACGGCGATTATGCTTCCGAAAACAGATGGCTCCTGACCGACGTCCTGAGGAACGACTTCGGTTATAAAGGCATGGTTGTAACGGATTGGGGAGCCTGCAATGACCGCGTAAGGGGCCTTGAGGCGGGGCAGAACCTGGAGATGCCCACTTCCAACGGTATAGGCGCGAAGAACATTATCGACGCTTTAAAAGCCGGCAGGATATCCGAAGACCTCATCGACGAAATGGCGGACGGCGTGCTGGACGTTATCATGTCGACAAAGGACAGCCTGGACGGTAAACCCTACGATTACGCCGATCATCACAAGGCGGCGAGGCGCATAGCAGGGCAGTCCATGGTGCTTATGAAGAACGATGACAAGCTCCTGCCGCTGTCAAAGAAATCAAAGATCGCGGTCATCGGCAGAATGGCGAAGACTCCGCGTTATCAGGGCGCAGGCTCTTCGCTGGTCAATCCGCCCATGGTCGACGACGCCTACGGCACGATGCTGCGCTCAGGCATAGAAGCGTCGTACGCGGACGGTTATCCCGCTCCCAAACGCGACAGAAAAAACATAGAATCATATATCAAAGAGGCGGTCACCGCCGCAGCCAAGGCCGATGTCGCGGTCATCTTCGCCGGGCTCACCGAAGAGTACGAAGCGGAGGGCTTTGACCGCAGGACCCTGCGCATTCCCGCGTCCCACGTTGCTCTTATAGAGGCCGTCGGCAGCACAAACCCCAATACCGTGGTCGTTCTCGCGGGCGGTTCCGTTGTGGAAACTCCCTGGGCGGGTTCCGCGAAAGCCATACTCAACAGCGTTCTGAGCGGCGAGGCGAGCGGCAGCGCGGTCGTGGATATACTGTTCGGCGACGTGAATCCCTCCGGCAAACTGGCGGAGACTTATCCGGTCAGGCTTTCCGACACTCCGGCATATAATTTCTTCCCGGGCAATCACGCTACGGTGGAATACCGCGAAGGCGTCTATATCGGCTACAGATACTACGATACCGCGAAAAAGGACGTCGCGTTCCCGTTCGGTTTCGGTCTTTCCTATACCACGTTTGAGTATTCCGACATTAAGCTCTCCAACAAAAAGCTCAAAATGCCAAAAACCCTGAAGGTCACCTTCACGGTAAAAAACACCGGCGAGGTCGGCGGAGCGGAGGTCGCCCAGGTCTACGTAAGGGACACCGAGAGTACGATCTACCGCCCGGACAAAGAACTGAAGGCTTTCACAAAGATATTCCTGGAGCCCGGTGAGGCTAAAACCGTCACCCTGGAACTCGACAAGCGCGCGTTCGCCTTCTATGACGCGGCGCTCGGAGACTGGCACGTGGAGTCCGGCGATTTCGAGATCCTCGTCGGCGCGTCCTCCCGCGATATAAGGCTCTCGGCGAACGTCGGCGTAACTTCGGATATCGACGCCCCCTGCCCGGATTATCGCGAGACCGCTCCGGACTATTACGGAGCGAACATCCGGAATATCTCCGCAGAGCAGTTTGCCGCCGTATACGGCAAGGACCTGCCCGATCCGGACGTTCACGCCTATCCGAACCTGACCGCTGCCAACACCTTCGAGGACTCGGCGGAGGGCAGAAACGGAAGAATGATCTGCGATTTCATCGGGAAGCTCGTCAATCCGGACAGTCTTGCCGGTTCGATCGCATTCCAGCTGCCCATAAAGAATTTCACTTCCATGAGTATGGGCGTGTTCTCCGCCGAGGCGGCCGATCAGCTGCTCGATATCCTGAACGACAAAAAACCGGTCACGCTCGGCTTTATCCAGCTGATCGCCAAGGTACTGCCTGACGTTATCAAAGGCATACCCACGCTCACCAAGAGCATATGAACGTTTGTTACATCTTTTCCGCGGGGGACAGGACCCCTGCGGATTTTCAGAAAGACGACTCCGATATGGTGATAGCCGCGGACGCCGGGCTCCTTTACGCCCGCGGCTCCGGCTTTGAGCCGGACGTGATAATCGGCGATTTCGATTCCCTGGGTTATAAGCCGGAGGGAAAAAGCGTTATCACGCTGCCCGTCAGAAAAGACGTGACCGACACCCGTTACGCCGTGGAATATGCTCTTAAAGCCGGCTTTAAGAAGATAATCATATATGGCGGGCTCGGCGGGGAGCGGCTCGATCACAGCCTGTCTAATATCGCGGACTGCGCCTTCGCCGCGCGGAACGGCGCCGACTGCAGGCTTATCGGAGCACGGCAGACTGTCGCCGCCGTTCACAACGGCAAAATAAAATTCCCCGCATCCTGTACGGGGAATATATCAGTGTTCGCGTTCGGCGGCGCCGCGAAAGGCGTGACCGAGCGTGGGCTGAGCTTTGAAGCGGATAATCTAACCCTTTCGCCTGATAACGCTTCTCTCGGTGCGAGCAATGAGTTTGTCGGACAGGAAGCGGAGATATCGGTCATGGACGGAACGGTTGTGATAGTGTGGAGTGTGGAAAGTGGAGTTAGGAGTTGATCCGCTGTAGTCAGAGTTTTCTTTCCCATCGTAACTTGCGTCGGAAATTCGCCTTGTTCTGTCTGAGATAACTCCTCTCTCCTCTCTCCACACTCCTCTCTCATTTACTGCCTGTATTCCTCCAGAAAATGCGCAAGCCTCTGCGTTGCGGTTTTAAGCCGCCTGATCTCGGGCAGATATACGATCCTGAAATGATCGGGCGTCTGCCAGTTGAAGCCCTTGCCCGGCACCACGAGCACCTGCTCGTGATGCAGGAAGTCGAGGGTGAACTGCTCGTCGTCCGTTATATTGAACTTTTTGACGTCGATCTTCGGGAAAATATAGAACGCCGCCTTGGGCTTTACCGCGGTTATGCCGGGGATATCTTTAAGGGCGTTACAGATGAATTCCCTCTGCTCGTAGATCCTGCCGCCGGGCACTATATATTCGTTTACGCTCTGATAACCGCCCAGTGCGGTCTGCACTATGGACTGCGCGGGCACGTTGGAGCAAAGACGCATATTCGAGAGCATGTTTACGCCCTCTATAAAGTCTTTTCCGATGGCTTTGTTGCCGCTCAGGATCATCCAGCCGATACGGAAGCCTGCTATCATATGTGATTTGGACAGGCCC
>JAILQN010000197.1 GCA_024699005.1 Clostridia bacterium | reverse complement strand
ATCTTTTTATAATAATTCGTGGTCTCGATACATTTGTCGAAATCGCGGTATATCTTGTCTGTAAGCTGCGTTTTGAAGGAACCCGGCTGGATCTTGATAACCGGGACGTTCAGGTACATCAGCTCGCGGCGAAGGGAATCGTTGTAAGCTTCCACCGCGTATTTGGTCATGGTATAGGGACCGTTGAAGGGCTGCGGGGTCATCCAGCCGCTCTCGGACGAGCAGTTGATGATGCGCCCGTGACCGATACGGACCATCTCGAAAAAGCGTTTGTTCACACGCACCATGCCCATCACGTTCACGTTGAGCATTTTTTCTATTTCATTCACGCAGTCGCCCTCCACCATGGAGGTAAAGACGTGGATCCCCGCGAAATTCACTACGGCGTTCAGCGTATAAGTATGGCTTTTTACTGTATTGTATGCATTTTCGACGCTCTCTTCGCTTGTGACGTCCAGCTCAACGGGGATAACGTTCGGCAGACGTCCGAGTTCTTTCAGTTTAGATTTATTCGTGCCGCCGGCGAAAACCGTCCAGTCGCCCAGAGCGGAGATCTCTTCCACGCAGCATCTTCCCAGATCGCCGGTCGCGCCGGTAAAAAGTACGTATTTCATATCAAACGTCTCCTTCAAGTTTCTTTTTGTGCCAGAGCACGGTATCGCGGATCGATTCCTCCACGGGACGCGGCGAGAAGCCTATCTCGCGCTTCGCTTTTTCGTTGGAGAAGTCGCAGTTCTCTTCCAGCTTGCTGAGCGAGAACGAGTTAAGCATGGGCGGCAGTTTCGCCATGTCCATCACCCCGGAAACCAGCGGAACGAACGGTTTGACCACGGCTTTTGAGACTTTTACTTTCGGCTTTTTTCTGCCCAGAGTATCCGCCATATAGCCCATAAGCTCGTCGACGGTGACTCTGTGCCCGCCCAGGATATAGCACTCCCCGGTCCTGCCCGTGTCCACGGCGTTGCGCATGGCGACCGCCATATCGCGGGCGTCCACAAAGTTATACTCCCCGAAATTCATGGAAACGGGGAAAAGCCCCTGGATAAAAAGATCGACCATGGCGCCGACGGAAGACCCCATGTAATCGTCGGGGCCGATCACGCCGGTGGGCTGCACGCAGCATACCTTGAGATCGTCTTTTGCATCCAGTACGATCTGAGTGGCTATCGCTTTGGTGATGGCGTAGGGACTTTCCAGTCCGACCTCCGAATACTCGTCGCGTTCGCTGATCGTACCCTCGCTGAATTTATCGGGATAGGTATCTATCGACGAGACGTAGATCAGATTTTTCACGCCCTGCCTTTTGCAGCTCTCCACCACGTTTTTCGTGCCGCCGACGTTAACGTCCCACATCAGCTGCTCCTTCTTGCCCGAGATGTCCACCACCCCGGCGATGTGATACACCGTTTCGGCTCCTTCAAAACACTTGTCGACGTCTTCCTGACTGCAAACGTTGCCGTAAAATTTCTCGCACTCGATCCCCTCAAGACACGGGTGATCCTCAAGCAGAAACAGGCGGATGTTCTCTCCGCGGGACACGAGATATTTGACCAACGCAAGTCCTACGTAGCCGGTCCCTCCCGTAATGACGCTGAATGGTTTTTTCATAATTACTTACTCCTTATTTATTCGTACTTGACGAAAATACACACGGTGATTATAATATAGGCGCGTTAAATATTCAACAAACAGTTCGATATCTTTCCGGGTGTTAATTAACAGATGGCCTGTATATATGCTATTTATCGAACACTTTTCAGGTCTTTTCGACAATAAAAGGACAAATGCAAATAATATGTTCGAAAATAACAAATCGGAAAAGAAATATTAACAAGAGGTTAAAAACAATGGCAAATAACGGAAAAACCGACCGTCGCGTGCTGTATACTAAAATGTTTTTAAAAGAAAGCCTGCTGGAGCTGATGAAGGAAAAGCCCATCGACAAGATCACTCCCACGGAGCTGTGCAGAAAGGCGAATATCAACAGGAACACGTTCTATTCGCATTACTACACTCCGCGGGACGTGCTTACGGAAATCGAATCCGATTTTTCCGAGCAGATCCTCGAATCCTTAAGAAGCCAGTATACGGCGGAAAACATAGACATTTCCCAGACGCTGAAGGAAATATGCCATATCATTCACGCACAGAAGGATTTCTGCCGGATCCTCCTTTCCAAAAACGGCGACGGCGCGTTTTTCGAAGCTATCATATCCGCCGGAAAGCCGGTAGTTTTTGAGGGCTGGCACACCGAGGGCATCACGCTGGGTGAAGATGAAATGGAGATGTTTTACGATTTTATCGTGAACGGCAGCATCGCTTTCATCAGAAAATGGGCTTCTACCGATATGCTCGAGCCGCCGGAGAAAGTCGCGGAGCTGCTTGAACACATCGTGTACGGCGGAATAAACGGAATGATAGCTAAAAGCAGAGAATAAATCTCCGCCCGGACAAGAAAGACACTTATACCCCCGACCGCAGTACCGGCCGGGGGTGTGATTTACGGGATCTTAAAAGTTTATCTCCATCCCGTCAAACGCCGCTCCGTATTCGTAGGGATGAGGCGCGGCTGTCTGCGCGGACAGCGCCGCCGCCCAACGGCTGTCGTTGATATGCGTATGCAGTACGCGTTTCACCCGCGCTTTGTCGAAAAACGGTATGCATTCGTCCGGCGAGAAATGCGCCGTTTCGCATACTATCAGATCGAGCTCCGTTTCAAAGGCTGTCTGCGGGAAATCC
>JAILQN010000084.1 GCA_024699005.1 Clostridia bacterium | reverse complement strand
CACCGACGGCGAGGAGCTTATGCAGCAGTCCTACGACTCGGGCGTCACCGACGAGTTCGTCATCCCTTCAGTCAGCGATAAAGCGGAGGGCGTCAAGGACGGCGACAGCATAATCTTCGCAAACTTCCGTCCCGACAGGGCGAGGGAGATAACCCGCGCGTTCGTCGATCCGGATTTCAAGGGTTTCGGGCGCGAGCAGATACAGAATCTGTTCTACGTCACCATGACCCAGTATGACGCGACAATGCCGAACGTGCATATCGCGTTCAAACCCGAGTCGCTGGACAATACCTTCGGCGAGTATATGTCAACGCTCGGCAAAACCCAGCTCAGGATCGCCGAGACCGAAAAGTACGCCCACGTAACGTTCTTCTTCAACGGCGGCGTGGAAAAACAGTATCCGGGCGAGGACAGGATCCTTATAAACTCCCCGAAAGTCGCGACTTACGATCTTCAGCCCCATATGAGCGCCTATGAGGTCACGGATAAACTTGTGGAGGCTATAGAGAGCGGCAAATACGACGCTGTCATAATCAACTTTGCCAACTGCGATATGGTCGGGCATACCGGCGTGTTCGAGGCTGCCGTAAAGGCTGTCGAGGCCGTTGACAAGTGCGTCGGCAGGATGGTGGAGGCGGTTGAAAAAATGGGCGGCGCGGCTCTTATCACAGCCGATCACGGCAACGCCGACAAGATGATAGAGGCGGACGGCGTTACCCCGTTCACCGCGCACACCACGAATCTCGTGCCGCTTATCCTTGTCAACCGGAAAGCGGAACTCGTCGAGGGCGGCAAGCTGTGCGATCTCGCCCCGACTCTGCTTGACCTTATGGGCATAGAGCAGCCGAAGGAAATGACGGGCAAGAGCCTTATCAAGAAGATGCTGTAAGGCAGAATGTGTTCTTCGTTCCTGAAACATAAATCCGGCTCCCGTTGAGGGAGCCGTGTTTTAGTATGGGTTTCTGAGATAGTCGTTGACAAGTTCTTCGATTCCTTCCACCGTGTGAAGTTTCGTGCGGTCGATGCGTGTCAGCTGGATAAAGATCCCTTCGTCTTCGAGTCTTGAAAACAGTTCGATCGTCGCGAAAGAATCAAGCAGACCGCTGTTTATAAGATCCGTTCCGGGCTGATATACCGAATCATCTTCACAGAGATCAAAAAGAATGTCGGCGATATTTACCATTTTTCAAGTTCCTTTCTGTCGGTCTTGCCGTTCGCGTTTACGGGTAAAGCATCGATAAATGAAATGGTTTTCGGTATCATATAACCGGGGATCAGTTCCTGCAGTTTTTTCCGGATTGCGGCGGAGTCAGGCGTTCCGTCCGTCACAACGAAAGCTTTTATAAGCTTTATGGTTCCGTCCCCGTTCCTTTTCGCGACGACGGCGCTGTCTTTTATCCCTTCTATGATGCTGAGATTGCGCTCGATATCGTCAAGTTCTATACGGTAGCCCTGATATTTGATCTGACGATCCTTTCTGCCGCAGCAGTATAAAAGGCCGTTTCTGATCTCTCCGAGGTCGCCGGTACGATACCCGTTGACTCCGTTTTCGGAAAACCAGCCGCCGGAGAGACCGTCCTGATAACCTCCGAAAACGCTCCTGCCCCTGAGTACTATCTCCCCGTCTTCCACAGACACCGAAACCGCACTTTCGTCAACGATCCCTACAGGCAGGATATCCGTCGAATCAGCCATTTCCGGAGTGATCCCGACTGCGGTGACTGCCGAGGTCGCCTCTGTGGGTCCGTAAGCGTTGATGATGCTGAGCTCCGGAAAAGCCCTGAAAAGGCGGCGGACGGTAATTACGTCCAGCGTTTCACCGCAGAAATAAATACATTGCAGCCCGTGGCAGCTTTCCGCGGAAAACTCCTTATACAGCAGGCAGAAGCGGGCAAACGTGGGAGTCATGACCGCTACGTTTGTGCAGGCAAGCGCGCCAAGAGCCGCTTCGGGACGTTCGCGCAGATCGCCGGGCGCAGCAGTCAGCGTATGCCCGTTGCATAAGGAATAATACAGATCTGCGACGGAAAGATCAAAGCTGAAACTCGCCTGATTGAACACGATCCTGTTTCGGTAATCGCATAGGGGATGCAGCGAACTTATCCAGCGGACAAAATTCTCCAGATTATCAACGGAGACAGGCACGCCTTTCGGTTCGCCGGTGCTTCCCGAAGTAAAGATTATATAGGCGATATCCGTATCGCATTTGTTTTCGGCGTTATCCGAAAAACGTTCAAGGTCCGATACTCTGCAATAATCCGTGCCGAAAATATCTGCGTTATGATCCGTAAGTATCAGATCCGAACCCGTTGCTTCGATGATCCGCCTTGCTCTGGTTTCCGGAGTGTTGGTGCTTACGGGAACGTAAGTGCGGTCAGCCATAAGGCAGGATATGATCGAAACCACCACGCTGATTTCTTTGTCGCCGTAAACAATAACGGGCGACGTGCCCTGCCGTTTAAGATATTCTGCCCCGGTTTCCGCCCTGTTCCAGAGCGAGGAATATGAAACGGAATCATTGCCGCTTCGGTAAGCCGTCCGGGAAGGATCGGAAACGACGGTTTTGCGGATCAGTTCAAGTATGCTGTTCATTTCGCGCGTATCTGATCCTGCGGGATAAGCGAAGGATCGTACATGACCGGAGAATGATTGTCCAGAAGTAATTCTTTTTTGATCTGCGTATTGGACGACCGATCTATTACGATACGGTAGACCTTTGAGTTTCTGTAGTATTTTCCGTCTTCTTCGCTGAAATAATGGTCCTCTTCCACAAGCTTGTAGCGGTACGGAAAAGCGCGCTCGCTGCGAAGTTCTCCGCATAACTCGCCGTCTTCGGTCCACACAAGTATCTGGACGTCCTGATCGGTATCGTTGCGGAAGCGATAGTCGCTTCTGTTATAAAAAACGGAAGTGCCGGTGCCGAAGGGAACGCGTCTGCGTTCGTCGGGGAACAGGGCGTCCGTATGATGGTGCAGCTCGGTGACCGTCAGAGGGCTGTTGAGAACAAGATAGTGGATCATATTCGCCATCTGGCAGAGTCCGCCGCCTATGCCTTTCGCGGTCTTGCCTGTCCGGATCGCAAGGCCCTCCTTATATCCCTTCTTTTCGGTGGGTTCGCCGATGGTTCTCCAGAAAGAGAACGTCTCTCCGGGGTGAATGATGATTCCGTTTATCTTTTCACAGGCAAGCTGAATGTTTGTGACTTTGTTCTCCTGCAGTACTGGGTCCACGCCGTGCAGCTTGCGCAAAAGAACAGAGCTGTGCCCCTTTACGATATTCGGCAATTCATCCGCATCGTGCGTTTTTGCCACTATATCGCGGTTGGCGATAAGATCGGTCAGATCTCTTTTAAGGATTTCTTTTCTCAGAGAGATCTTATAAGTCAGCGGACTTATCTCGCAAAAAAGTTTCCTGGGCATATTTTCCTGGCTTCCGTTCCTCAGACTGTCATTTGTATGAACTCGGCTTCCGAGATGATTCTGACTCCAAGTTCCTGCGCTTTTGTCAGCTTCGATCCCGCCGCTTCGCCGGCGACGACCACGCTTGTTTTTTTTGAAACAGATCCCGCCGCCTTGCCGCCGAAGGATTCGATAATCGCCTTGGCCTCGTCCCTTGTCATGGTTTCAAGGCTGCCGGTCAGCACGAAAGTCATTCCGGCGAAGCGGGTGTCCTTCACTTCGGACAGGCATCTCATATTGACGCCCGAAGCCTTAAGCTCGGAGATTATGTGGCGCGTTCCTTCCATAGCCATAAAATCGACAAAGCTCTGCGCCATTATCTCCCCGAAACCGTCGATATTCAGAACGTCTTCGACTCCTGCGGCAAGCAGGGAATCCATATCCCCGAAGTGTGACGCCAGAAGTTTGGACGCCTTTTCGCCGATATGGCGGATGCCGAAACCGAAAAGCAGTCTGTAAAGATCGTTGTTTTTTGATGCTTCGATCGCGTTTATAAGGTTCTGCGCGGATTTGTCTCCGGAACGCTCCAGCGCGGCGATATCTTCCTGCTTCAGTCTGTAGATGTCGGCTATCGAAACCAGATGTCCCGCGGCGTGCAGGGCGCGGACGTTCTGCTCTCCCAAACCCTCTATATCCATGGCCGCTTTTGAAGCAAAATGTATGAGCCTTCCGATGCTCTGAGCCGGGCATTCCGGGTTTATGCAGCGCACAGCCGCCTCACCCTCCTCTCGCACCGTCGGGGCTCCGCAGGACGGGCAGATCTTCGGAATGAAGAAAGGCACGGTATCTTCTCCGCGGGTCACCACCTTTATGACCTCCGGGATGATATCGCCCGCCTTGCTGACTCGTATGGTGTCGCCGATGCGCACGTCCTTTGCCGTGATATTGTCCTGATTGTGCAGGGTCGCCCGCTGTACCCTGGTGCCGGCGAGCGTCACGGGGTCGAAAACGGCGGTGGGAGTCAGGACTCCGGTCCTGCCTACGGTGATCTCGATATCGCGCAGAACGGCGTCTTTCTCTTCCGGAGGATACTTGAAAGCCTGCGCCCATTTGGGGAATTTGGATGTGCTGCCAAATCTCTCGCGCTGCGCGAAGGAATTGACCTTGATCACGGCGCCGTCTATATCAAAGGACAGTGAATCGCGTATTTCGCCTATGCGCCGGACTTCGTTTATCGCCTCGTTGATATCTGCGCAGATTTTATAAAACGGGATGATATGAAAGCCCAGTCTTTTAAGCAGCTCAAGGGACTCGGAGTGGCTGTTGACTTCGGCGCCTTCCAGCCGCTGCAGATTGAAACAGAAAATATCGAGCCTCCTTTTTGCGGTGACTTTTGCGTCTTTCTGCCGCAGGGCGCCTGCGGCGGCGTTCCGTGGATTGCGGAAGGGCTCCTCGCCGTTCTCCTCCTGCGCTCTTGCAAGCTCTGCGAACACCGCCCGCGGCATATAGACTTCGCCTCTCGCCTCGACAAGGGGGAGATCTTCCGTCAAACGCAGCGGCACGGAAGCGATCGTCCGGATGTTCTCCGTGACGTTCTCGCCGGTGTCGCCGTCGCCGCGGGTTGAGCCTGTGGTCAATATGCCGTCGCGATATTCAAGCGACGCGCTCAGGCCGTCGATCTTCGGCTCGACCACATATTCCGCGTCCGGGCAGACAGCTCTTATCCGTTCGTCGAACGCGTAAAGCTCCTCCTCGGAGAAAGCGTCCTGCAGACTTTCCATCCTGACGGTGTGGACTACGGGTTCAAAACTGCTCTGCGCCTCGCCGCCGACCCTCAGTGTGGGGGAGTCCGGCGTCCTTAAATCGGGATACTCTGTTTCTATATCCTTGAGCTCACGCATAAGCATATCGTATTCGTAGTCGGAGATCTCGTTGGTGTTCTCGACGTAGTATTTATGGATATGATAATTGAGCGTTTCGCGCAGCTCTTCGGCGCGCGATCTGATGCTTTCGGGTGTATTCACGGTGATACTTCCTTGCTGAGCGGATGGCAGATGGCGGACAGATAGTGGATAGTGGATAGCGTAAAAGGTTTTGATATATTTATTATATAATATTATTCAAAAATGTAAATAGTATGTTTTTAAAATCTACCGTTGCAAAACTGCCGGAAAGGTAGTAGTATATAAAACATGGAAGCAACTGACAAAACGATAAGTACCGTTAAACGTTGCCGTGCGATACTCTGCGGCGTGACTCCTCTCAAAAACGACTGCGGCACTCTTTGCGGCGGCGCGTGCTGCGCGGGCGACGACAGGACCGGCATGGGTCTGTTCCCCGGGGAGTATGAGCTGCTTAAGGGTTGCGGGGAGTTCAGTTTTTTTGATTCCGAGGGTAATTTCGGATATAAAACGGCTGTCTGCGGCGGGCGCTGCGACAGAGAGAACCGCCCGCTGGCATGTATGATTTTTCCTTATTTTCCGATCACGGATCCTGTTGATATGCGGGCGGATCTGAGGGCTGCGGCGATATGTCCGCTTCTGGCTTCGCGCGAACCGCAGGACAGATTCATAAGCGCGATGCTCCGGGTCGCGGAACTGATGTCCGGGGATGAAGCGCTGCGCGATTACGCAATAAATGTCAACAGGGAAATCGACGAGCTGTATGAATTCTTTTTAAGGTTACAGGAAACAGGTGACAGGTCAGGGGACAGGTAACAGGTAACAGGTGACAGCGCGCGGTGAAGATAATAATAATAATATTCAAGTACCGCGCGAAAACATTTAAAAAAACCTTAAACCTTACACCTGTTACCTGTAACCTGTCACCTTACCACACAGAAAGGCAAAAACGATGATAACACTGAAACCCCACAAAGCCAGGTTTATTACCTTTTATGAAACCGGTTCCCCGCAGGTGCCGGAGCTGTCCGACCGTTCAAACGTCGATATCGGCAGCCTGAAGCCTGAATACCCGCTGCCTCTGCGCCGCAGGGATATAAAAATCGCGCTCAGAACCGGAGATATTTACTGGTTCGCCGGGAACGGAGGTGTCGCGAGATACGATGAAAACGCCGGAAACGATTATGATCGCGTCATGTTTTTCTCGGCAAAACGCGATCTGCAGAGCGGCGACGTCACCGCGATCAGCGCATCAGAGAATGAGATCTGGGTGAAAAACGCCGCAGGAGTGTCGCATATCGAACTGAAGTCTCTGACCGTACGCGAACATTCGGAGCTTCTGTTTGCGGAGACGACAAAGATCCTTGACCGTCACGGTATGATCTCCGAGCGAAAACTCATAAGACCGTCCGATCTGTCGGAGTGGGACAAGTTCAACACCAGTGACAACGACGGCGGCTTTACCGCTGCGTTCTGTATAGGCGCTCTGTGCAGATACGCCGTGCTGAAGCGCGAGGGAGCCGCGGCGGAAGAGCTTGAAAAAGCCAAAGCATCGGCTGTAAGAGCGCTTGAAGCGTGCATTCTGATGTTCTATATCTCCGGGCGGGACGACGGCTTCCCGGCGAGGTCTTACATCACGACCGACGCGCCGCAGCCGAAAGGCGGGCTCTGGCTGAAAAAAGAGGGCAGGACCGCCGTCGCGCTGGATACTTCTCTCTGTCGTGAATACGGCATCGTCGGCGACGTATACGACACACCCGACGGGATCCCCGCAAGGTTTGCAAAGCTTTACCGTGACGACGGTTACACGGACGATGATATCATCTTTAAGACGGACACTTCCTCGGATGAGGCGACTCTGCATTTTATCAATTTCTGGTACGCTCATAAGATCCTTGCGGAAGATGATCCCGAGCTGGACTCGTACGCCGTCCACTGCGCCGCAGCCATGCTTGACCATATCATAAAAAACGGCTATGAATTCAGGGCTATGCACGGCGGCAGCACCACCTGGGCAAAGTGGAGCAAAA
The DNA here is from genome assembly GCA_024699005.1 of Clostridia bacterium. The sequence goes on along the minus strand of JAILQN010000084.1, from coordinate 2,254 downwards.
GGTATTTCGCCGGCGGCCTGGGCTGGGGCGACGCGCCGCTCAACGCCACCGAAGTGCTCATGTACTGCAGGGTAGTCGGGGATATGACGGGCGACCCGAGATGGGATGAAGAATATAAAAAGCTCGTCGCGGACGGTTATGCGGACATCTCTCCTCTGCGCGGCGACAGGGTATGGGCGCAGTCCTTCGCGGAGGGCGTCGACATACCGGAGGATATAATGTACGGCGACCATATGCTCGCCACCTGGTCGGTCTACGGCTTGCTGATGACCGAGACGGACAGCGAACTCCGGGCAAAGTATCTTAAATTCCTGCACGACTGGCGCGACCGCGACGTCGAGAGACAGCATAACCCGATGTACGACGTGCCTTATCTTATCATAAACGGGAAATGCCCCGATCCGGATTTTAAAAATGAGGAAGGTATCGCTCACGGTCTGAACGCCTGGTACAGCCGGCACAACGTTAGCATGCTCGCTTCCGGCACGGGCGTTTTCGACAGATACGACGTGCCGATGAAGATCTACCGCGCCGGTTACCGTGAAACGGGGTTCCTGCTGAATCCCGAGGAGCGGTTTATCTCAAAATATGACCGCAACGCCCGTCAGTACACCCATGAGGATTCCGGCGGGACCATGTACGTCGAGTCCTGCACGGCTTACACCACAAGCTACTGGCTGGGGCTGTATCATGGTGTGCTTCAGGATTAAACTATTGACTGTTCCGGAAAAATGTGTTATAAGGAGTGAACAGCGAACAGTAAACAGCGAACAGGCTTGAAGATCAGCGGGTATTGTTTGCCGAAAGTATCGCTGAATTGTAATCAGTTTCTGTTCAAGAACTGTTCACTGTTCGCTGTTTGCTGACTAACCTGTTATATTATGTGCAAGAAAGGATATATAGATATGTCAACAATAAGAAAAATAGCAGTGCTTACCAGCGGCGGCGACGCGCCGGGCATGAATCCCGTTATCCGCGGAGTAGTAAGGACGGCTCTTTCCATGGGAGTAAAAGTCGTAGGCGTCCGCCGCGGTTATCAGGGGCTTATGGAGGGTGATATCTTCGAAATGAACTATCACTCCGTTTCCAATATAATCTCGCGCGGCGGCACCGTGCTGAAATCCGCCAGAAGCCCGGAATTCCGCGAAGAATCCGGTATGCAGAAGGCGCTTAAGGTCTGCCGTGACAACGATATCGACGGGATCGTCGTTATCGGCGGGGACGGCTCTTTCCGCGGCGCCAGGGATTTTACCGCTCACGGCGTGAACTGCATAGGCGTCAGCGGCACTATCGACAACGATATCTCCAGCAGCGACTACACCACAGGTTACGATACCTCCCTCAACACGATCGTTGAGATGACGGACCGTATCCGCGATACGATGGAGTCTCACGGGCGCTGTATGGTCGTAGAGACCATGGGCAGGAACGCGGGTTACCTGGCTCTTAACGGCGGCATCGCCTGCGGCGCGGTGGCGATACTCGTTCCCGAGATCGCCTTCGACGTGGAGCTCGACGTTATTCAGCGCATCAGAAGAGCTCAGTCCAAGGGCGAAACGCATTTTATCGTTATGGTTGCAGAGGGCTGCTCCGCGCAGTTCGGCGGGGTCGAGGCTCTCGCCAAGCAGATCGAAGCGGAGACCGATATCGAAAGCCGTTCCATTGTCCTCGGTCACATCCAGCGCGGCGGTTCGCCCACGCTCAGAGACAGAGTCATAGGCACGCGAATGGGCAACTATGCCGCTCACCTTATAATAAGCGGCAAGGGCAACAGGGTAGTCACCATCAACAAGGACGTTATTTCCGATATGGATATCTACGAAGCCCTTAAGATGACAAAACCCTTTGATAAGGATCTTTATAAGGTTGCGATGGAAGTCACCGCGTAGTCGGTTTTGGTGGTTTTGTTCGGAAGAGGTGTTGACAGATGCTTAATACGGCGTACGATCCTTCAGCAAGCATGTATTGGCGCGCTTCAGTGCGCCTGCAAAAAGGAAGATGCGCGCGTTTGTCAACTTTGCTTTTAATATGATTTGTTGCCGTGGGGTTGGTATGCCCTGCGGCGTTGTTTGTGTCGTGGAACCGGAAAAACCCGAGCGTAAACTATTATTAAGGAGACCAGCTATGAAAAGTCAAGATAAAGAATCAGGTTTTCAGCAGGCGGTCATGAATGAACGGAGAATTGGATTTTAAGAGTTTAAAGATAACGCGAACAAGTTTGTGCGCGACGTGACCGAGCGCACCATAATGGTCA
>JAILQN010000079.1 GCA_024699005.1 Clostridia bacterium | reverse complement strand
TGCCGAAATATCCGAGGATACCGCCGATGGAATCTGTACCCTGCACGTTGCCGGAGTTGCTGCAGCCGCTGAATGTGGAAGGATCGTCCTCTATCCAGCCCACGATACCGCCCACGTCGGTCGAATTGCTGGTTACATTGCCCGTATTGGAGCAGTTCTTGGCATAAACCGCGGGAAGAGAACTGCCGGCGAGACCGCCGATTCTTGTATTGCGTCCGGTGATTGTCGCGCCGTTTGAGCAGTTTGTCATTGTCAGCTGATTTCCGCTGCTGTTGGCGGCTATCTCACCAGCGAGCGCGCCTATCCAACGGTAGCCGGAGATGGAACCGCTGTTGACGTGAATGTTTTCAAACGTCAGACTGCCGGACTTATGATAACCGACCAGCACCGCGTGACCGGAGTAATCGCCGTTGCTTGTTATGCTGACGTTATTGAAATTGATATTTCTGAACACAGCGTTCTCCGTCTGACGGAACATGGCGACACGGTGGTTGCTGTCAGTCATTTTGAAATTGGAGATCGTGTGGTTCTGACCGTTGAAGGTGCCGCGGAAATATCTGCCGTCGTTGTACGGGAAAACTCCTTTGCCCACGAAATCCTGACTGTTCAGGTCAACGTCCACGTCAAGATAAACGATCTGACCGCTGTAGTCTGTTCCGTTACTGATAGTTCTGATAAACCAAACCAGTCCCGCGGCGGAGGTAATGTGATTGTTCGAAAAGCCGGTGGCGCTGCCCGGAACGGTTCCGTCCCAGGTATCCGCCATTGCAATCGGCGCAAATACAAACCCTATTGATACCGAAGACAGCACCATAAGGAACGACAGCAGCATGCTGAGCGTTTTCTTTCTTAAAACGTGAACTTTGACTGATGATCCGGTTTTCATGATCCGATCTCCCTGAATATTCTTTTCTGACGACGATTATTGAAAAATGCAAATCTCTTCCCTGAATCCTATATCGCCCGCGGGATTGACAGAAACAAAGACCCAATAATACAGTATATCGTTATTCAATTTATATTAACAGATTCATATATGATTTTCAAGTCTTTTTAAAATAAAATATTAATAAACTGTTAACCACAAAAATGGGTTATAAAACCTCCGAAAGCAGGGGATTTCAATCACAGAACGGTCACGCCCTTAGAAAGATGGATAACCGCGGCGTTCAGGGCATACACGATAGGGGCGGACCTGTGTGTCCGACCCCACGCAGACGCAACCGCCGGCGGGTAATTGCCCATCTTTTCCCGGACGTGTCCATAAAAAGTTGGCGGGACGCACACATAGGCGCGTCCCGTCCGGATTTCGTTTGTTTATCAGCGCTCGTCGGTCACAACAGCCTCGGCGACGCGTATGCCGTCCACTCCGGCGGAGACTATCCCGCCCGCGTAGCCCGCGCCCTCGCCGCAGGGGTAGAGACCGCGGATATTGGACTGGAAGATATCGTCCCTTAATATCCTGACGGGAGAGGATGAGCGGCTCTCGGGAGCTGTCAGGACAGCGTCCTTCTGCGCGAAGCCGTTTATCTTTCTGTCAAATGCGATAAGCGCGTCGCGTATCGTCACTGTCACGGGAGGAGGAAGGACCTCCGTTACGTCTCCGAAACGTACGCCTGTGGGGCAGGTGGGTACCACGCCGCCGCAGCGGACCGACCGCTCGCCGCGCAGGAAATCGCCGACAAGCTGCGCCGGAGCGGTGTAATCGGAGCCGCCCGCCATGAACGCCGTACGCTCCAGTCCGCGCTGGAAAGCGATCCCGGCAAGGGGATCGTCCCCGGGGAAATATTCCGGCTCTATGCCGCACAGGATGGCGGAATTGGAATTTCTGCCGTCGCGCGCGTATTCGCTCATGCCGTTCACAACCATGCCGCCCTCCTCGCTGGAAGCGGCGACCACCGTTCCGCCCGGGCACATGCAGAAGGTGTAGCCTCCCCTGCCGTGCAGAGGATGATTAGAGAGCTTATACACAGCGGCTGGCAGACGCGGATCGTTCCAGAACCTGCCGTACTGCGCCCTGTTGATGAATTCGCGGGTATGCTCCACTCTTACGCCGACCGAGAAAGGCTTTTTTTCCATCTTCACGCCGCGGCGGTACAGAGTTTCCACAGTGTCTCTCGCGCTGTGCCCAGTGGCAAGGATCACGGCATCGGTCTCCATATCACGGACACCGCCGTTCTCATCTGTATAAACGACGCCCTGAACGGCGGAATTCGCGGTTATTATATCTGTAAGAGCGCAGCCGAATCTTACCTCGCCTCCCAGGGCGATGATCTCTTTCCGGAGCGCCTTTACCACCCCGCCGAGTTTGTCGGTCCCTATATGCGGGTGAGCCGAATACATGATATCGTCCGGCGCGCCGTGAGAGTGAAGCTGATTGAAAACCTCGCGCACTCTGCCGTCCTTTATTCCCGTAGTCAGCTTACCGTCGGAGAACGTGCCCGCGCCGCCCTCGCCGAACTGCACGTTGGAATTCACGTTGAGGCGCCTGTTCTGCCAGAAGTCTTTTACGTCCTTAAGACGGGTATCAACGTCGTTGCCCCTTTCCAGAATAACGGGATCCAGCCCCGCTTTTGCCAGCATGAGCCCGCAGAGCATTCCGGCGGGACCGAAGCCGACGATGACGGGCCTGAAAGCCGAAACGCGTCTTACCGCCGGAAAAACGTAGTTATACCGCTCCCTGTAAGCGACGCTTTTGGGCTCGAACTTCGAGGCGAAAGCGCGCTCGTCCGCAGGCAGGGAAACGTCCGCGCTGTATATCATTTTTATGTCCGACTTTTTGCGGCAGTCCACGGACTCCTTCGCGATCTCAAACTCAAGAAAATCCAAAGGACTGACCCCGACAAGCTTTGCCGCGGCGGATCTTATCTCAGTGACGTCCGCTCCGAGAGGGACGGTTATCTCATTTATTCTTATCATTGAGTCTTAGAGCTCAGAACTTAGAGCTTTGAACTTTGAACTTTGAACTTTGAACTAAAACTTAGAACTATGAACTATGAACTTTGAACTATCCTCTTTGACAAAACAGGAGCGCAGCCTCTCCGGCAAGCAGCCCGGACGCCGCGGCAAACGTCAGGTTATAGCCTCCGCAGACGCCGTCGACGTCAAGAGCTTCGCCGCAGGCGAACGCACCAGGAGCGGATATGAGCATAAGCTCCTCCGTAAGGCTTTCGCCGGCGATACCGCCCGCCGTGATCTGCGAGTCGTTATAGCCGCGCACGCCGGTAACGGTGAAGGTCTCGGAAAATATAAGCGAACACAGCTTGTCGAAAACTCCGCCGGTTATTTCTCCGGCTTTGGATTCCGTACCGATCCCGCAGTTTTTCAGTTTTGCGATGGCCAGCTTGCGCGGAACGAACGAGGACAGCAGTTCTGCTGCAGGTTCATCCGGGTATTTGCAAAACAGCCCGCAAAGCGCGTCGGCGGCGTCTTTTTCATCCGCGAAACAGCCCGTCGTGATACGCGCCATGACTTCGCCGGAAGCAAGGGCCTTCGCCGCCGGACCTGAGACGTCGAGGGCGGGAATGCCGGAAACGCCGTAATCGGTGAACTGCAGCTCCCCCGTTGACGAACCGACGATACCTCCGCCGGAAACGATCTCGATTTTTCCGCGCAGACGCGTGCCCTTGAGACCCGGATTTTTTTCCTTCAGAACGAGGGGGGTCAGCGCCGGAAAAAACGGCGTAATACGCGCGCCGAGGCTCTTTGCCAGAGCGAACGCCGAACCGTCGGACCCGTGCGCCGGGGAGCTTCTGCCGCCGCCCGCGATTATCACCGCGTCGGAACGCCTGACGCCGGCGTCCGTTTCCATCTCAAAACCGCCACCGGTTTTTCGCACGCCGGCAACGCGGCAGCCGGTCACGGCAATTATACCGAGCCGCCTTATTTCCCGTTCAAAAGCGCAGACGACGCTCTCCGCCCTGAAGGACGCGGGATAGATCCTGCCGCCTTCCTCTCCGGCAAGCCGCAGACCGAGACTGTTGTAGAATCCCGCGAGACTGCCGTAACCGAAACGGGAGAACACCCGATCGTATATTACGGCGTCTCCGTGATAACGATCCGGCGCCGGCGAGCAGTTCAGCAAATTACAGCGGCCGTTGCCGGTCGCCGGAATTTTTTTGAGCAGGACGGGCAGTTTTTCCAGAATGACCACCCTTGCCCTGACGCCCGCGTCCTTTGCGGCGCGGGCTGCCCCGATCGCCGCGGCGCAGCCAGAAGCGCCGCCGCCTATTACAGATATTATCATAATTTTACGTTTTTGCTTTTCAGTGAGGAGAACGATATCATTAATGTGCAATGTGCAAATAACAATGTGCAATTAGCAATGTGCAATGTGCAATTGCGCTTTGGATAGTATAACTGCTGACTTGTCTCCGCTCCGGAAGATTTTGTTCTGACGCTGACGGAGCGGTGTGAAGTAAACGGTTG
>JAILQN010000060.1 GCA_024699005.1 Clostridia bacterium | reverse complement strand
AGTATCAGATCAACTTCAGCCGGTGATCGGAATTGCCACGTTTCTCTCCGGTTTGCAAAGTTGTTATACAAAAAAAGCTTGCGTATTGCGATAAAAATATGTTAAACTATACTTGCTGTTAACGATTACAAAGAAGGAAGGAGAAACCATATGAAAATCAAAAAAATCATTTCGGTATTGCTCTGCGCTTTGATGCTGTTCGGCACGACGTCGGTTATTGCGTTCGCGGCCGGCGGCAGCGTCCGTTCGTTCAGCGTAGGCGCGCTGCAGACGGCAGGCTCCGACGAGCCCGCGCCCCTTTACTGGTATAAGCACGACGGCAACTATTATCTCTTCCTGCCTGCGGAAGCAGACAGAAACGCGCTCACGGTCAGCTACGACGCGGATCAGACGCTTACCATCGGCGGCGCGCAAGTCGCCAGCGGCTCGGTCTCCAATGCGTTCGCGGCCGATAACGTCGCGGTCGTCTGCGGTTCCAAGACGTATAACGTGATCGTCATGCAGTCGTCGTCTCCCTCTGTGTTCGTCACAACCCAAAGCGGTTCGATGGACGCCGTTCACGCCGACAAGGAACACAAGGAACCCGGCAGCATCGTCATCACGACCGGCACCGGCACAACGCAGTACAGCGGCGCCCTCGACTACATCAAGGGCCGCGGCAATTCCACATGGGATCTGAACAAGAAGCCCTACAACATCAAGCTCGCCAAAAAAGCCGATCTCTTCGGCATGGGCAAGTCAAAGAAATGGTGCCTGCTGGCCAACCACGGCGACGGTACAAAGCTCCGCAACGACCTGGGCTATTCCTTCTCACAGACCATGGGCAACGCCCTCACGAGCGACGTTGTTTTGACGAACCTGTATTGCAACGGCATTTATATGGGCGTTTACTCCGTGGCGGAGAAAGTTGAGATCGGCGAAAACCGCATCGACATCTATAACCTCGCTGACGCGACCGAGGAAGTGAACGACGCGGAGCTTGATTCCTATTCGCTCGGCGGCTCCCAGGGCGTGAGGACGCCCGACACCTACAAGTATTTCAACGTCCCGAACAATCCCGCGGATATCACGGGCGGCTATCTGCTGGAGCTCGAAAAGATCCTCCGCTATGAGAGCGAGCCCACCGGCTTCTCCACCCCCATCGGACAGACCATCACCATAAAGGAGCCTGAGAACGCTTCGAAGGCGCAGAGCAAATATATCTTCGATTATTATAAAGAGTTTGAGGATGCGCTCTATTCGCCCACGGGCTTCAATTCCAAGGGCAAGTACTACACCGACTATATCGATCTGGAAGAGCTGGCGCAGGCGTATATCGTTCAGGAATTCACCGAGAACTTTGACGGCTGCTCAAGCAGTTTCTATCTCTATAAAGACTCCGGGGATGAGAAATTCCACTTGGGCCCGACCTGGGATCTCGACCTGGCGCTCGGAAACGGTTTCCAGAACAACCTGATCACCCTTGGACTTCATCCCGAAGATCCGTCCGTCCCCTACATTTTCAGTACGCAAATCGCCAACAGTATCAGATGGTACCCCTCGCTGCTCGGTCAGGCGCTCAACCATGCCGACTTCATTGAGGCTGTCAAAAACCTTTGGCAGACGAGAGGACTCGCGGCGGCGCAGGCGATGTATGACAGCGTAGACGCGAAGGCGGCAACGGTGAAATCGGCCGTCCTGATGGACGCCATCGTTTGGAAACAGATCGGCGCGGGCACCGTCGCGGCGGCAGACAGCGGCTACAACGGTCAGATCGCCTCCCTCAAGGCGTTTATCACGAACAGGATCGCGTTTATGAACAACTATCTGTCAAATGAGACCGGCTTTGTCCGCTACGTCACGTACGCCAAGGCAAAGGAGCTCACGACCGACCGCAGGATCTATCAGGCCGGCGAAACGGCGACCGTGCTCCGCGCCGGCGAGGCGAGAAACAGCTCCGACGTATTCCTCGGCTGGACCGAGACGCCCAACGGCAAGACGGCCGAATATCAGGCGGGCGATACGATCACTCCCGGCAGCGGGAAGATCCTCTATGCGGTCTGGGGAAAAAAGCAGACGAATAACATGTCGCTCATTGAAGCGATCAAGAACTTTTTCAACATGATCAAGGCCTTTTTCCAGAAACTCTTCGGTCTGAATTAGTAATAAACAATCTAACGATGGCGGCTGTACCGGTCTTTCCGATACAGCCGTTTTTCACAGGCGGATAATGGAAGAACGATCGCTTTGATCAATCGTTTGATGTAAAAATTTTCCAAAACAGAACAAAACAATTGGCATGCCCCTTCCCGTTGTGATACCATGGTAC
>JAILQN010000022.1 GCA_024699005.1 Clostridia bacterium | reverse complement strand
CGACGGACATAATCATATATCGGCGGACCGGGTGATCGACGCCTCCGCCTGCATCTTCCCGGACAACACCTGGTTCGTGAAATTCGCGCATCACAAGGTCAACTATGAGGCTTTCTCGCTGGAGCTGGTGCAGAATATCTTCTGGACCGACGGATTCGACGTGTTCACCGACCCGAAATTCCCGCAGTTCGTGGTGCGCGACCCGGATACCAACACTTTTTCTCCTCTTACGCCCGATAACGGCGGGGAAAAAGCGGTCGCGCCGGGCTTCGCTGCTAAAGTGTTCAGGGCGATATTCAGGGGAATACGCGTGTTCGTGGATCTGTTCGCGAAGGTGCCGGCTGTTTTTAAGTGACGTCTTTTTGAGTATATATAACGGATTCCCGATTTCGCATCGGGAATCCGTGTTTTATTTGAAAGCATATCCGGGATGAACGGAAGCGATTTTATCCGCTCTTCACGGAAAGATGGGAGATGAATAAAACGATGCGGCAGGCGGGAAGCTGATTATTTATTTTTCTTTCGGACAAGTGTCGGTAGCGCGCGCGCCCTCGCGCGCGTATCACGTTTGACGAAGTCAAACAATACCATATTGCCAAAAAGATTTATTTCTTCAATATATCAATAATCGTAAAAAGGGTTAGCCGCTTGCGCGGCTGATACGCGTGCGAGGGCGCACGCGCTACCGGTGGGCTGTGTTACAGATGACTGCTTTATTCCTGTGCAACAACGCCAAAACGATACACGCTCATACGTCCGGAAAAATGAAAAGACTCGTTATGTCGGTGTCGTCGTTCTTTTTTTCACACCATGAAAGAATATATCCGCACGCTTCGGCAACATCGCCGCAGAAGCAAAGGCGCATTCCGTTGTCGAGATGCAGCTTGACCGTCAGAAAATAATCCCCGCCTTTCGGACGCATATCGCCGTGAATATTGTATTCAAAAGCACGTGAAAAGCGTTCAACGGTTATATCGATTACGGTGCGTCCCTCAATATCCTCTTTTTTTACCGAGTCATCAAAGGTAAAATAGTTGCTTACTTCATCTCTGGTTCGCATAACAATATTTACTGGATCTTCTTGTTGAAACTCATCTTTGCTGCCAATAAATATCGTCAGATCGCTGATAAGCAAGTACTCCAACCGGATGCATCCGTTATCCATTTCCAGAACGACCGGCTCATCAGACATTATATAATCATTTAATCCCAATCCGGGCCAGAGTCTGATATAGAGTTTTTTTATCGTGTGTCCTATTATTTCTTTGGAGTATGAATCTATAAAATCCAAAAGCGGCTGTGCTTCCGTAAACCTGAAAACCTTCAATGCGCTTCAGCGCCTCCTTTCGTAAAAAGAGATAGTATACAACAGTCAGAACAGATTATTATTTTTCATCGAAGACGGCATTTTCAGCCGCAAAAACGGGGACGCTGCAGAAGGTTACGGTCCCTGAACGTTGAACATGCGATCATCTCCGTGATAATGAATCTGAGTCTCGGACCATTGGATAAAGATCTCATACAGATACGCGATCTCGAATCTGTGATCATATACGAAAGCTTTCGGGTCGTATTCTTTTTCCTGATGCCAGATACGCGGATTGTCGTTTTTATCAAATACAAACAGATTGAAAACATCGATGTATTTCTCAATCTCGGGGTTAAACGTATCGTTCAGTATCATTTCCTTGATTTCTTTCATCTTGCCGATAATTTCTTTCCAGATGTTCGTCGGAAGATGGTCTTCATGCCAAAAACAGATCTCACCGATATAAGGATACACGTCATGAATAATCGGAAGGATAAAGGATGCGCTGCTCTCTTCTATCTTCAGTACGGAAATGGTATCTGCGTTTTCATATTCAATATCCGGTAAGACGTGGAATATCACCTCCGAACCGTAATACCCGATGTCACTGTAACGGATATCAAATACCTGCTTTCTCTGCCATTTTGTGATCCGGACGCTGTTCACGAATCTGTCTGCCGGATTCGGGAACTTTTCTTTCATTTCGGTGAAATTCATGCGTTTGCGGATATCGTTTTTTTCTGTATCGCAGCAGCATTCCATCCATTTGGAAGCTTCTTCGACGCTCATTCTGCAAATAAGCTCCTGCCGCGCGAGTCCGTTCTCAAAGAAACCGATCCAGTTCGCGCGCCCTTTGTATCCTTCAAGAACGAAGGTGACGGAATAGTATTCACCGGAAACGATGAAAGACCTGTCTTTGCAGACAAGTTCCTCGTCGGCTTTCAGATTTTTTTTCAAACAGTCGAACAAGTCGCTTGCCCGGCGCGAAAAAGGTTTGTCCCGGTCTTTTTTCAGAGTGACGGAATAACTCGAACTCTTATATGCCCCATTTTCGCAGGCATGAATCTTTCTGATTCGCCATAGCGGCTTAAGTTCTCTCTCTATGCAGTCTCTGAGTTCTCTCTCCCTGATCCTGAGAGTTATGAACGCGTCGTCCAACAGGCTCCTGAAAAAGGTCCTTCCTGTTTCCGCGTCGTAAAGCGCAAGCCGGTTCTCCATTGCGATCAGATGCACGCGGGGAAGGACCTCCGTGATGCGGTCGAATGACGTTGATATGTACAGATACTCTTTTTGCTCATTTGTTGTCGGCGCGAAACAAACCATGACCCGGCATTTATCGCCCAGCTCGGTTTCGATCCTGTTCTTTATGTCTTCCGCGTCAAAATGCTCCATATAGTCAGTCATTTCGTCTTCGTCTTCGCGCCATACACTTGCGGACGGGGCGCTTACGGCAGCATTGATAAAATCCACAGCCGGCGCCGTTGCGGTGGCTGCGGTCGATTTGTAAATATACAGACGGTATCGCATCAGAAATCCCCCCTCTC
>JAILQN010000357.1 GCA_024699005.1 Clostridia bacterium | reverse complement strand
CTGCTGGCGTTCATAGTGATGTACAACCTTTCGAACGTCAACGTATCGGAACGCAGACGCGAGCTTGCGACGCTGAAAGTGCTGGGCTTTTACCCGCAGGAGATGCGGACTTACGTCAACCGCGAAAGCGCGATCCTGACGTTTATGGGTATAATACTCGGTATGTTCGCCGGCAAAGGGCTGCACGGGGTGCTGATAAAATACTGTTCAGTCGGGATCGTGATGTACGGTCAGGAGCTCAAATGGTACTGCTTCCTGATCGCCGCCGCCGCCACCGCGCTGTTCTCGGTCTTCGCCGCCCTCGCCATGAGGAATAAGATCACGTCCGTGGACATGGTCGAATCCCTCAAATCAATAGAATAAAAAAAGGGCGGCCTGCATGGTCGCCCATTAGCCATTTAGTTTAGCAATATACCATTTAATTCGAAAGGTGCGTCTGAAGCGGCGCACATTATTTTTAGTTCTCGGATTTTCGTGAAATAATGGTAAATAACATTTATGTGGCTACAAGCTGCACCCCAAGTCAATTTAGAAACCTAAAAACAAAACATTTTTCAATTTTTTGCACACTATTATGACTTCTGCATAGCTTAACAGATTGAATTGTTGGGGCGGGCTTATTTATTTTAAGACACTTTTACGCTGTCCCTTTAATAGTAATCGTTTGCAAGATATTCGTGTGCGAAGAACCTCACAGTGTTAATATAATTATTGTATAGTCATTATCTCTTATTGGCTTGAGGCATATTGTAAAAACTCATCAGAATGTCAAGGCTATTGAACGAATTATAGTATACAAAAAGCGAACAAAGATTCATTTTCATTGATTGAATACAATTAATATAACACAAGCGAACCGGGAAGAAGTTTATCTTCTGTCAGATTATAATGATTTGATTATTCAATTTGTTATAAATTCGTATATTTTATCAAGTTCTATTTTCTCAAAGTCATTGCTCTTTTGCATCTTCTTTACAGTGCATTCCCAAACCACAAGATAACGGATTCCTTGGCTCTCTAGAGATTCCTTGACAAGCTTGTCTCTGCGGACATTATCCTCAAATTTATTATGCCAGAAATCGACACGGCTTTTCGGCATATAAGCGTACCGGCATCCGTTGTGCCGATGCCAGTAACAGCCATGAACGAAGATGGCAACCTTATATTTCGGAAGATAGATGTCGGGATGACCGAACACACCGGAGTAATTCTTCCTGTAGCGAAAGCCTTTGTAATACAGCAGTTTGCGAAGGTAGACCTCCGGTTTTGTGTCTCTGCTTTTAATTGCGGACATATTCCGGCTTCTGCTTTCTGGACTGATCGTATCTGCCATTATACGCCCTCGATTTCTCTGACAAATGCAACGAAACGTCCGAGCGTCCAGATGTGATCTTTCCGATCTTTCGGATAGGAAGCGATGTAGGGCTTCGGAACAACGAGAACAACTTGCTCAGTTTCCATCTCGTCAAGCTGCGCCGTGGATATGCCCTGCTGAAGAGTACAGAGATACTTAGGTCTGTCGCGCAAACGGTCGGCTTCGTTTATGACCTGACGCCATCTGTCCTTGCATGTGGTCTTCGCGGCAAGAGAGATGAGTTTCTCGGTCGGGAATGTTACCGTATGGTATGCTTCCTGTGATGGAAACAGAAAATCGGGTTTCTTGTTACCTTCGGTTACAGCCTGCTCCTCAAAATGCAGACCGTTACCGGTGAACAGGGCGGACAGATGATGCTCCAGACTTTTTCCGGCGCGGCTCTTTCTTCGGTTCAGCACTTGATTCGCCGTGGCGATGAAATCCTCTACCGTGGCAAAGCCGCTGGTGATTATATCACCGTAGCGAGCGTACTCAAGAGCGCGGAACAGTTTGTATTCAACGTTCGTCCATTCAATCAGTTTGCGATCAGGATTGGAAACGATGAACTCAACGTGGTCGTAAACGGTGTTCTGTATTTCGCGGGCGGCAGCGGACATGATCTCCGAAGTCGGAAAATCAACCTCAAGACCGCTGATAAACCGCTCAATTTCAGCCTGCTCCCGCAGTTCGGGATTCACATCGTGAACGTCGATCAGGCGGTTAGTTTCGGTGGCGCTCAAACCGAAAGCGTCAAGGAACTGATTGATCTCATCCTCGGTGTTCAGTACGAACGCCTGATAATCCTCTGGGGAGTTCTGCACAAAGACAAAAAGAGCACCTGTGTAATCTGGACGGAGATATGGGAATCCCCGTCCGAAGTTGGTGATGCGGTACTCGTTTCGGGTTCCCTGTCCATAGTAGATAAAACGACTGTCGGTCAAGTTGCCGTCCATCCATTGGATTCTTACCCACTTCTCCATATTCTGCCCCTTTGTGCCGGGTGCGTCAAAGAGAATAGGTATCGATGGCTTGGAGATATATATACCAGCCTGATGACCTCCAGTTAGACCCGTATCGTTTGCCGACAGGAACTTGCAGAACGCCTTTGTTCCCTTTAATGCCGACTGTACGGCTTCTGCTGCGCAATTATCCATATGCCACTACCCCTACAAGTTGTTATTCGGATATCGAATCCAGCCTTTTCAGCTCCGCCGTCATCAATTTCGCGACGGCGCTCATCAGCGGAACGACCACGGAGTTGCCAAATTGTTTATATGCCTGCGTATCGGACACTGGTATTATAAATGTATCCGGGAACCCCTGCAAACGAGCACACTCCCTCGGCGTCAGTCGCCGAGGATTTTTGTTTTGCTGGACGATTAGTATCTCGGAGCCATCCTTATAATATCTCGCACTGAGCGTTCGGGATACACCGTTTACAGGAGCAAGACCGTAACCAAAGCCGTTCCCTGCGGCCTTGTGCTTCGCGGCGTAGTCCTGCAGATAGTTCCAGAGCTTGTCGGAAAGCGTGTATCTCTCGTCTACGGATGTTTCAAGGATATCACTCATAACCGGTTTCGGAGCTTTTGGGACGATATTGAACTCAAACTGAATGTTCTCCGGCAGATACCGTTTGCGGTCGAAGCCGACGATAAGGATCCTTTCTCGGTGCTGAGGCACAAATGCCTGACCGTCGATTACCTGATAATAGATCTCGTAGTCAAGCTCATCAAGAGCCTCTCTGATTACTTTGAATGTGCGGCCTCTGTCATGGCTGCACAGGTTTTTCACGTTTTCAAGGAGGAACGCCTTAGGCCTTTTCGCCTTGAGAATACGGCAGACGTCAAAGAACAGAGTGCCCTGCGTTTTATCCTCAAAGCCAGTTGCGCGACCAAGACTTTGTTTCTTGGAAACGCCAGCAATTGAGAACGGCTGGCATGGGAAGCCCGCCACAAGGATATCGTGGTCGGGGATCGTCTCCGCAGCCACCTTTGTGATATCGCCGTCCGGCTGATCTCCGAAGTTTGCAAAGTAAGTCTGCTGGCTGTACTTATTCCACTCGTTGGAATAAACACAGTGACCGCCCGCTTGCTCAAAAGCGATACGCATTCCGCCGATTCCCGCAAAAAGATCAATAAATGTGAAGTCAGCATTATGCTGCGTATGTTCGTTTTTTTGTCTGCCGAGCATCTGCATGATGGCAACGGAAATACAGTCCTGAATGGACTTCCCAGTGGCTCCCGTGTACATAGAGAGAGCCTCGTATAATGAATCATCCATACGGACGTGAACCTGTTTTGACATTCTCAACACCTCTGAGAATAAATTAATATGTTTTATTGTATCACGAAACTATGAATTTTTCAATATCGCGGGATAAAATCGGTATAATATTTTTCCCCCAGTTCTCTTTATTCATAACAATAATTGACGCACATAAATTTATTTTATAATTTACTTGACAAATCAGATAAATTATGTAAAATATATACGTGAGTTCGCACTTGCAGAGAAAATTAAGTTGACAAAATATTAAAGACGAGGTTTTTTATATGGTGACAATCAATAGTAAAGAATTGGAAAACATTGTAAAAGCAGTAGCCAAGGCAGTGGGATTCGATACACGTAATTATCTCAACGAATGCAATACCGACACCCGAAACGCTGTACCTTATCTTCGCGGTGATTATATCAACACCAATATTCGTGATATGGTTATCTTACAGAATAACAATCTCGAATTAAAACATTTCAAGCGTTATTCATGGGAAGGTAGCCTGATTATTGACAACGAAAACAAGATTACCATCACTGTCTCTTCTAAAAATACAATAGACAGGATACGTAGACCGAAGGAACGAAACAGACCCCACTATCTTCAATCTTTATGCCATGAACTCAATAGTGATCTTAAGCCTGAATATGAGCAGATGCATATCGAAGGATTAGAAAATACAGCTGCTTTTTCCGATGAAGAGTATGAGGCTGATTTTGAAACCATTGTTGATATGGCATTTAATGCAGAAGACGGCTATCATCATTATGTGGTAATGTATGAAGCGGCTAATTTTGAGGTTTCAAGCATATCATTACTTTTGCTGGATAAGGAACTGCGTACTGTTTCGGAAGCATCATTAATGGAAATGCTTAAACCCGACTTTGGTACATTAACCGCCCCTGCTGTACCCGAGGAAGCAAAACCCGTAAAAAAGGATTCACATAGCCTTGTTAAAGTCAAACCGGGAATTAAGAGTAAGATTTCAAACGAGCCAGAAAAAAGAACTGAAATTTTCACCAAAGAAGAGGAGGCTGCGAAACACGCATAAATCATTTTGTTTCGCATAAAAAACTATGGAAAGAAAGAAATTCAATGGTGCAAGGCTGAAAGAAGCTCTGCTTTTCAGGGAAATGCGCTTGACCGAACTCGCAGTCAAGACCGGAATAAGTAAACAGTCCCTGTCAAACTACGCAAATGAATCAAATATACCGCCCTATGATAATGTTGTTAAGATCGCCCAAGGGCTTGACTTTCCGACAGATTATTTCATGGTCGAGGATCTATGTACTACAGCAACCGACAACATATATTTCCGCTCTCAAACCACAGCAACCAAAACATCACAACGGGCACAAGAGATCAAAATAGAATATGTAGCTAAAATTTATGATGTTTTAACGGATTATGTAGAACTGCCTGAGCTGAACCTTCCTAAAGTAAGTTTTGAACAGAATGATAATCTCGCCGAAGTTGACTTCGCAAAAATGATACAGCAGATTGAAGAAGCTGCAAATCAAGTTAGAATACAATGGAAGCTCGGTAGCGGCCCTATTGATAACATGCAGTACATCTTGGAGTCTAATGGAATCATCGTGACAAGCACAAGAAATGCTGCTGCGAAAATTGATGCTTTTAGTCAAAAAGTAAGACTCGGAAAAGGGTTTGATCAAGGATATGTGTATGTGATAGCACTTGCTTTGGGAGAAAAACCGATTGAAAGACTTCGATTTGATATGGCACATGAACTTGGACACATCCTGCTGCATCCATGGGATGAAAGCATTGAAGACTTGGACAAGGATGCATTTAATGCAAGAGAGAAACAGGCAAATATGTTTGCAAGTGCCCTCCTGCTACCAAAATCATCTTTTACAAGAGATGTACTGCCGTACGCCACAGAAATCAATTATTACAAGCATCTGAAGAAAAAATGGCGTGTTTCCATACAGGCTATGATGTACCGTGCTCGTCAGCTTGAAATCATATCTGGAAATCAGTTTTCCTACATGATGAGACAGGTTTCCCAAAACGGTTGGAGAAAGAAAGAACCAGGAGATGTTCCAGGTGAACTTAACAGCACCATTTTTCAAAGCACACTGGATGCTCTGTTTGACGGCGAATATCTGGATTCGCATGAGTTAAGAATTCGTCTGGCACAGTCTGGAATAATTCTTTCAGATAATGACTTGACAGATATCATGGGATTAAAGGCCGGAACTATAGAACCGGAATCTGTCCCCGAAAGTAAAGTTCTACATCTGAATATTAAATCAATCAGCGAATAACCAAGTAAAATGGATTATTGCGGAAAGCAGTTGAAAGACATTAAATATAATAATATAATATATATATTTCGAAATATTATGAACAGTATTATTGTTGGTTTTCAGTGCCTGACCGATTAGCGTGTACTATATAGCATAGCGAAAAAGACCTTCATCCTTGATAATATACTTTTTTTCCGCGATTTATCTTCTTTGCATATGCGAAATGTCTCACTTCGTTCGACGCGATATGTCCGGCTTCGCCGGACGTGACGTGCAGTACGCTGCTCAGAGAAGCAGACCCGCTTTATCGACCCCGGAACCGGCAAGCAGTTTTTCTCCGTTAAGGTGGAAGATGTTTTCGCGGTCGCGGTCGGTGATATCCGCGCCGAGCACCATCCCCACGCCGTGCATGGTGGAGAACCACGGCAGGTCGGTGCCGAAGAGCACCCTGTCGCTCCCTATGGCGCCGACGATATCCTCAAGATATCCCCTGATTATCGGCACCGCCGTCAGTTCGAAATATACGTTCGGGTACTTTTTAAGCCTCTCCGCGGCTTCGATTTGGCGGGAAAAGAACGAATGACCGCAGATCATGCGTATATCCGGAAACCGTTTCGCGATATCTTCCACTTTGTCCGCGTCGTCAAAGGGCGATCCGCCCCAGGTGTGCAGAAGCAGCAGTTTTTTCGTCCGGTCAAGGTATTCGTAATACGGATCGTTCACGGGATCGGCTACGGACGTTTTTTCGTAATCACCGAGGATCTTGAATCCGACGTACACGTCCGGATTCTCATCGACCTCACGTATATCGCGCTCCGGGGCGGCGTGACGGGAATGTATTATGTGATAGGCGCGCAGGCGCTCCGGGTGTTTCCTTACGGCGGCGACGTTGTATTTTTCGCCGTACAGCGGATCGTCAAGCGCGAAGTGTCCGCAGAAAAAGAGAGTCCTGACTCCGTTTTTATCCATATCCGCGATCATATCGTCAGAGTCCGAAAACGGAAAATATATCTGCGGATGCTCGTCCATGTGGGCGTGAAAATCCATTACCGGGCAGGGCAGTTTTCCGTTCCGCCAGAAGTAAGACGCGAGTTCGCTTTTTGAGTTGATCATTTCAGCCCCGCCTCCTCAAGCATTTTGATAAGATTAAGTCCGAATATCTTTTCCCTGTCGGTTTCGGAGATATCGGCGCTGCGCACTACGGCGAGCATGGAGCCGGTGTACCTGTACGGGAAAGCCGTGCCGAAGAGCAGCTTTTCCGCGCCGAAGCGGGAGACCATGTCCTCTACGCCGCCGGCGTCCATGACGTAGGACAGATCGAGCCGCAGATTTTCGTATTTATAAGCCAGCGGATACAGCCGCCTGGCGTTGGGCCAGCAGTCCGAATCGGCGATCACGGCGGTCAGACGCGGGAATTCCGACATGACGGCATATATCTGCCCCATATTTACGCCGCAGGCGGTGTTCAGGAGCAGCGGGATCCTCTCCTGCTGCAGCAGGTCGAAAGTCCCGCCCATTGTGAGGGTGTTGAGCTCCCATCTGTGCGTCC
>JAILQN010000356.1 GCA_024699005.1 Clostridia bacterium | reverse complement strand
GCGTACGGGAAGCTTGCGCTGATGTTATCGGGATCCTGATGGTTGCCGTCAGCATCAGCGGAGGAGGTGAACCACTCGTAGCTGCCGCCGAACAGCAGGAAGCTGATGACGGGGTTGAGCGGCTGCAGGAGCTCCTCGAGTCTGTCAAGGAACAGAGCTTTCTTCGCAGCGTCGTCCGCGCACGCCTCAAACTCGGCGGTCCATGCGGAGACCTGCGCCTCGTTCACAATGACCTCGGCGGACTTGATGACGTCCGCGGTCACGTCTTCCGCCTCCACAAGGTCGGCGTAGGTGGCGTAGGTGGTATAATCATCCTCGCCCTCACCGGTCTTTACCTTGAAGGAGCAGAAGTTATAGTAATAATCGAAGTTGATATTCATCGTCGCGCCGACGATGTCGATAAGGGATTTGTCAAGCTGGGTCAGCGCGCCGACTATGGCAGCGATGAGAGAGGACAGGACCTTTGCGTCATAGATGGTGCCTGACTCGGAATCAAGGACGTTCTCCGCGATAAGCTTGAGAAGGTCGATGCTGGATGTGCCGTCCTCACCCGAAACGAGCGCAAGGATCTGATTGAACAGGACCTCAAGGTTCGCCTCAAGGGTGCCGGCGGTATCCTTGTTCCAGTTGTTGTTGTAGTCAAGATAGACTTTCGTCCTTGCTTCGTCCGCGACGGTGTTGTAACCGGCGGCAGTGCCGTTGTCCGCGATCCAGGCGTCTATCTGCTCCTGAGTGGTGGTCTCGCCGTAGGCGTAGAACCAGTTCGGGTCGACTATGCCGGTGTCGAACTCTCCGCCCTTGAGCAGAGTGACTATTGCGTCGTAGATGGCGGGTATGTCAAGGCCTTCCATGGAGTCGCCCGCAACGCCGTCGACTATGCGCTGCACCAGATCACAAATGACCTGGCCGTTTGTGCTGCCGGCGTTCTTTCCGGACGGGATCTCGTAATCGAGTCCCTCAAGCACCATGGAGACAAGTATTGTAAGGGAGTCCGCGGCGACAAACAGCTTTTCGTCGTCAGACATTCCTGCCAGGCCGTTCATATCGTCGCCCATGACGGTCTTCGCCATGGCAATGAACGCGTCAAGGCCCTCCGTTGCGAACGGGCCGCCGGCCATGTCGGTGTCTATAAGCGTATCGATGAACACCAGCAGGTTGTCGAAGCTGAGATGCTCCAGGTCGATCGGGTACTTGGCTCCCACGTCGCCGGTGTAGTAGTTGAACAGGATCGCGAGGATCTTGTTGAGATTGAACTTCGAGCCGAGGTCAAGTCCGTCGAAGCTTACGGGATCCTGCGCCAGCATCGCTTTGATGGTGCCCTCTTCGGGAGCTGCGGGATCGCCGAGGATATCGGTAAGGATGACGGAGATAAGAGTATCCGCGTCAACGTTGACTATCGGTCTGAGCGTGTCGACTATAGCAAGCACGGGCTTGGCTATGTTCATAACGGAAGTGGACAGACCGTTCGAAGAGATGAAATACGAGATGCGCGGGACCAGCTCGAGCAGCTTCTGTATGAAGTTGGCGTCTTTGCGCTTTACGCTGCCGTCGGTATTGTACTGTTTGTGTCCTTCGCCGTCCAGGATATATTCGCCGTTGACCTGCTGGTCGATCCAGTCGAACAGCTGGTTGGTCAGTTTGTTGAACATATCTATGGTCTTCTGTTTGTCGAGCCTGCCGTTCGTATGGGTGGCGTTGTAATACTGCTCGCCTGTTATTATATCACTGTATTCGTTGATGCCGAATACGTAGAACAGCTGCATGAGCCCCTGGGCGTAGCCTTCGTAGCCCGGGATGGTGATGGCGCCGTCGAACAGCTTCATATCGTCGCCGCCCAGGATCATGGCGACCACGGGAGCGAAGTCCGCGCAGATGCGGGTGAAGATGTCAACGAACATCTCGCGGCCCGCCTCGGAACCGTCGTTCATCTCTTCACCTAAGAGGTAAAGAGTATATACGTCATCATTGGAAAGGAGATCGCCGATCTGGCTGTCGTCGCCCAGACCTATATCAAGGCCCGTGCCGGCGCCGGGATCTTCGGATCCCTCTCCCTCAACGACGGTCATGGTAACGCCGTTCATGCCGGCGCTGCCGGGCCTGGGAGTGCCGGCTTCGGTAAGAGCGGCGTTAACGACGGCAGCGGTGATCGGGGTGTTGGTGACGTCAAACGTGGTGACGCCCATAGCGGCAAGAGCGCTGATGACGATCGAAGCGAAATCGCCTTCAACGTTGGCCTGGGTCGCCTGCTCCTTGAGAGCGTCGGTAAGCGCTTCTTCGTCAAAATCCTCCTCGGGAAGCATACCGTAATCGGAGATCGCCTTTACGACCGCCTCAACGTACTGCTCACGCACGTAGGGGATCTGAGAACCGAATGCCTTGAACCAGGCGAACAGGTCGATGTCGCCATCCACGTCAACGGCCGCGGAGATAACGGTGGCAAGAGCCGCGTTTTTGGCAAGGCTGCCGCCCATGGTGGCAAGGCCCCTGATGACGCCCGCAAGGCCGGAGCTGGAGAACATGGAATTGATGCCGCCCACCATAGCCTCGGTGAAGGTGACTTTGCCGTCCTCATCCTGGTCAAGCTTCTCCGCGGCGGCTCTCGCCCTTTCATCGGAGATGCTGTCCACCGGATAAGCCGCGAAGCTGTTGATGGCGTCCTCTATGCCGGAGACGACTTTCTTGGCGCTGTCGCGGGTCCAGTTGTTGCCGTAGGTCAGGTAGACCAGGGACTGCTGCTGAGCCGCCGGCAGATCATAATCCTGATGAGTGGAATTTGCCCAGACGTACTGTTCATAATCGTACTCGTCGGGCACGCCGGGGCCTGTATGTCCGGTGATATCTGTCATTTCGTTATACGGAATGAACAGCTCGATAAGAGCGGCGAGTATCTGATCCGGATGCGCAATTGCATTAGAAGAAACGCCGTTGATGATCTCCGCTATAGGAAGTTCGGAGATCGCTGCCAGCTCCTCGTCGGAGAGCACGCCGTCCTCATCGGAGTCGCCGATAAGGGTGAGAATGCTGTTTATAAAGTTGCTGTCGCCCAGAGCCCTGATGACGTACTCAAGGACGACGTACAGTACGTCCGCGGAGTGGGCTGTGCCCTTCAGGTAATACCCGCTGCCGGCGGAGGCAACAGATTGCCACTCAGCCGCAGTAATAAGGTTACCTGCGTTTATCGCGGGAATCGCCAGATCCACTCCGGCTTTATCAAGAATAAATGCTACAAGCGCGTTGATATCCGTCAGGTCGACGCCGAGAAGGTCGCCGATGTTAAGCATATCGCCGAGCGCCAGCGGAACGTCAAACTTGGCGTTGTCGTTAACAGCGTCGATTATAAATCCTTTTACCAGCCAGCCGATATCTGTTGAAGAAAAAAGAATCGTGACATTAAGATGGAAATCGGAAATATGATCCTTGTCAGTCTGCACTTCCGCGTGGATATTAATATTTAACCGGCTGATAAGATCCGCAACACCGTCAAAGGTGAGGAAGTACATAAGCTGAGGCAGCATCTGCGTAACTTTCCTGATAGGAGTCGCTTTCAGCTGATCGATAAGTACAAGCAGTGGCTCAAACAGCGCCTGAGCTATGCGCGCGGCAGAAGCGTCTGTGGGAAGCGTACGGAAATTATAAACCGCGTTCGTGCCGCTGCCGGTCACCGACATGGCGCCCGTACCCAGACTCGCTATATTTGATTTCGCCCTGGCGTCGGAGATATCATAGCCCGAATCCCTGATACCGAGAGCTTCCATTATCGGGATCCACAAAAGTTTGAAGCCTTCGACACCGGATATGGTAGCCGTTGCGCCGGCGGTACCTGTAAGATTCAGTGATATATCCTGATCAAGTACGACACCGAATACAACATGTGCCTTGGCGGCGGAACCGGAAGTGCTCAGTTTTACGGAAGATTTGTCCAGAGAGATATTCAGAGGCGCGTTCGCCAATACGGTACGCAGCAGTTTTACGATGGGAGTAAAGATCGTGCCTATCGCCACGATGAAACTTCCGTAAGCCTCGTCGGGATCGGTGCTGACGCCCCAGGCTGTCCTGCCGAGTGAACCTATATCGTTGGGTTCAACGTCGGTTATGATATTGCCCTGTCTGTCTTCAACGTCCTCGGTCATTTCGCCGTTTACGACCTTGCCCTCATTGACTTCGACCTTTCCGTCGCCGTCTTTATCGAACCAGGTCCAGTCCATACCGGCGCTGTTCAGCGCGGACCTTAAAGCGCTGTACTGCGCTGTATCGGGAAGCTGGCTTCTGAAGCTTACCGGGAAGATATAAAGTCCGAGATTCTCCGCAAGCGTCCTGATGCCGGTGGTGCCGTTCCTGCCGCCGAGAGCGAGATCCACAAGACCGCGCACGTTGTTGACGGTCAGGTCGCCGCCCAGGAAAACGTCTGCCTGGTATACGTTTATATTCAGAGACGCAAGATCAAGAGCGGCGTTCCAGCTTGACCAGCTTGAAGGCGGAACGAGCTGATCGACCATGCTGACAAGCTTCGCGTCGTTCACCGTAGGCGTGTCGGGATCGTCAAACAGTAAAGAATTGATAAACTCGCAAACCATCGGGTACAGAGCAGCGACTATGGTGCTGATCATGTCATTGGTGAACAGAAGGTTATTGAGAGCTTTTTCGATGAAATCGGAAAGATTGTCCGCCTTTGAACCGTCCTTGAACTTAAGCATGTTGTTCAGGGCGATATCGGCAAAGTCGTCGGAAGTGATGAATTTATCCAGTTTGGTGATGGTGGCGTCAACGGTCGCCTCTGTTACGTAGTAATCCTCCCCTACCTGGCGCGCAACGTCGTCGTCCGTGGCGAGGCGTACGGCGTAGTTGCCGTTGGCGTCCGCCTTGGTCTTGTACTCAACGCCGGTGGGAGCGGCCTTGAACTTAAGCACCGCAATATAGATATCGGTGACCTTGCTCCAGATGGACGGATAGGAAGTTCCGTTGTGAGAAGGAGCGCCGGAGCCGGAGAGCCAGCCCTTGGAGTTTGCGAAACTGTACGCCGCATTTGTGAGGTTGAAAGCGCTTCTTGCGGCGGACTCGTTAGTATCGTCGCCGCCGTCGATATTGAATATGTAGTTGTTATCCTCTTTTCTGCAGGTGATAACGACATTGGTCTCGTTGAGACGGTCGATTACGGTCTTAAGACCGACAAAGTTATTGATGTTGACAACAGGATTGTTTATCGTGCCGCCGACGTTCTCGATAAGGTCGGCTACGCCGTCAAGCTTTTCTGTCACGCGGTTGACGATGAGAGTCTTGATCCTGTTGATATAATCCGCGGCAAGGTCCGGCAGGTAAGCGTCTTTGTGGTATACGCCGTCGGTGCCGGTATAGGAAAGGGAGTAGATTTCTCTGATGTCAGCCTCGGAAACTTCGCCCGCCGCGATGGTAGCCGCGATCTGAGCGTTCATTTCGGTAAGCTTCTGATTGGCTTCGTCATAAGCCGCGATAGCCGCAGAATCGGACATGGTGGTGACGCTTGAAAGCACCTTGGACGCAAAATACTGATAATAGGGATCAGCGTCCACTTCGATCTCACGGACGTTCTGCATATAAACCGCAGCGTCATAGAACATCTGTATCGCCTGAGCGACGGTCTTGCCCTCGTAATCCTCAAGGGCGGTTATTGCGGTGGATTCGCCGGGGTCGAGCTCCAGTGTCCAGAAAAGAGCGGTTGTGGTGTCATTCCATTGAACAGGAACGCCCAGGACCTCATTCTGATGCTCAACAGGGTACGTCGAAGCAGATGTCATAAGCGCGGAAGCTCTTGTGGCAAGATCCACGATATCCTCGTCAGAGATCGTATCATCCGCCGGGTCTCTCAGGAGCTCCGCGTTCATGACCTCATAGCCCTTGCCCGTCTGGACCTCGGCGATAAGATCGACCATGTTCTGACGGATGGCTTTGAGGTATATGATGTTGATGTCGTGCAACAGCTGAGCGTTATAGCCGTTGACAGCCGCAAGAGTCAGACCGGAGTAGCCATCGAAATTATTGCGTACGAAGTCGATGGCTTCCGTGCCGCAACCCGCATAAATGCCCGCCTGTTCTGTCAGGTGAGTATACAGGGACTCCATCGCGTCAAGGTCTTCATTGTTGTAGCCGTTGCCGTTGCCCTGGCTGACGTAAGGATTCAGCTGCTGAGCCGCAACGTACGCGACCATGTAGTTTTTGGCTGTGGTAAGGTTGGAGAGATAGGTTTCGATGGATCCGCCGGCGCCGGCAGTGACGTCCTCCTTCTCCGCATGCAGGAAGTGGTTCAGCACGTCGGTGTCATATCCGCCGTTATTGATGGCGGTGATCTTCGCCTGAGCATCGTCATACATAGAGGACAGCTCATCGGCGGTGTAATTCGCCATCAGCTCAGGCACGGTACTTGTAAGATCGTCGTAGACGGTGCTTGTGAAGTAAGTGACGTAAGCGGTCAGATCGCTCTTCGCTGTGGTATTCGGAGTCGACGAAGATCTTGAAACGGAGGTGAGATAATGCCATGACTCAAGAGTACCGGAGAAGGAATAGTGAGTATGCCAGTCCGCATTGCAGCTGTCGCCGTGGTTTACGTCCCAGCTGTTTGTCTGCCCACCGGTTTTTCGATTACCGACAGAGTTAACGAAAGTATAGGTATATACGGTGTCAAAGCTCGCGGGGATCGCGCTGACGTTCGCGAACTGCTTGACAAGATAATCGTTAACGCTGAGCGTGACCTTCGTGGTCTTTGTCGCCGCGGACAACGCAGGATAATTGTTCTGATTATTGAACCAGTTTGAGTCCTCTGTGTCGCTGTTGGAAACAGGAGTGGACAATCTGCTGTCAAAATCCTTTATTTCCGTGCCGGCGGGATTCAGCAGCTTCGTGACAGCAGCGGAATTTGCACCGGTATTCGCAACGCCGGAAGCAAGCGTATTTGAGGCGTTGGGGACACTCGTAGTGGATGATGCGTTCCTCAGCCCGTTTACAGCGTAATCATACGCCGCTTCGGCGGCGGCAAGAACCGTGCCGTCGTCCCCTGAATAATCAAAATTGTTATTAGAGGCGTTGGTGCCGCTGATAGCACCTGCCGCGGCATCCACAAGATCCCTGACCTGCTGCGCCGAATAACTCGACGCGGCATCAGCCTTGAGCGTTGCGAAGCTGAACGGCGAAATGTCGGAAAAGCCTACAGCAATGCTGGAGAAAATCAACAGGAATGTCAACAGCATGCTGAGTGATTTTTTGACGATTTTCATCAAAATCTCTCCTTTAAGATGTATTACGATTATTACGACGCACAGACAGACTTTCCCACCTGTACATACTTTATCGGTAAGATTTTAACATACTGTAAACGAAATTTCAATAACAAATTAAAAGTTCGACAATATTATCCCATTTGCACAAAAAACAGGACTGAAATTTGGAAGGTCCTTCCGCAGGTATAATAAATTTACAGACAAAAATGGGAATGTGTATCGGATTTTTACGCACAAAGCGCAATTGTCAGCCCGAACCGAAACAGAACGCTGATCTCCTGACAGATCAAATCATAAAAAAGCACAGGGAGGCTGAAAACCACGCTCTCCCGCGCCTTCGGCAGCGCGCGTATCAGCCTCGCAGGCGGCTGATCCATATAACACTATGACAATACGTTGAATTTTATATCGGAAAAATACGTTTTTCAATACGGAAATCCGGGATGAACTGCGGATGATCAAAAATAATTTGACTTTCATTCCTTTATTGGTTAAAATAATATAATCAAATATATTATTCTTAATATCATAATTATAATTATCGGAAATATAATTATACTGCGGTTTATTAACAGGAGATATTAAAAAATGAGCGACAGAATAATACGCCAGAGCTTTCAGAATGCAGAAACGACAGCATTCGGAGCGCTGAATGATTCGGCAAAAAGAAATCCGGATGCACCGGCTGTAAGTTTTTTCGGCAAAAGGACTTCCTATAAAAAACTGATCAAAGACGTGGAAGATACGGCGCGCGCTTTATCCGCCGCAGGTATCTGCGCCGATGACGCTGTGACTTTCATGCTACCGAACTGCCCTCAGGCCGTAAGTGTGTTTTATGCAATCAGCCGTCTTGGCGCGGTCGCAAACATGATCCACACGCTTTCTTCCGCAGAAGAAATAAGCTATTATATGGAACAGGCGAAAAGCCGTTTTATCGTCACGCTGAACAGTTTCGTCCCGGTCGTCTCCAAAGCAATCGAACAATCCGGGATAAGAGCCTCAATCATATACACAAAAATCATTGATAAAATGTCGCCGTCCGTCAGGATCGCTTATACCGTAAAAACGATCAAAGAAAAAAAAGTGAAACCGAAAGTTTACGGGGCTCTGTATCTTAAAGACCTGCTGCGGCAAGGGAAACCGGCAGTTCTGCCAACGGTGAATTTTATAAAAAACCGCACTTCCATAATTCTGTATTCCGGAGGTTCGACCGGTTATCCCAAGGGCATCTGCCTTTCCGATTACAATCTCAATTCGCTCAGCATCCAGGTCGCGGATTTTGCGGGGTACCGTCTCGGACCGGGATTGAAGTTTCTGTCCGCGATGCCGTTGTTTCACGGTTTCGGTCTGGGCGTAGGACTCCACTCCCTTTTATGCAACGGCGCGCAATGCGTTCTGGTGCCGAAGTTCGATCTTGACTCATACGTCAAAACCCTGCTGAAAGAAAAGATCAATATGCTCGCGATCGTCCCGTCAATGCTGGAATCATTTCTGAGATCGGACGCATTTGACGGAAAGGATCTTTCTTATCTGAAGGGGATTTTCTGCGGAGCGGATTCCACGCCGGTAGTCTTACAGGAAAGAGTCAACTCTTTTCTGAAAGACCATAACTGCAGGGAGAAAGTACGCGAAGGATACGGACTGACCGAAACGGTAACCGCCTGTATTTTAAATCCTGTCGACAAAGTCAAAACCGGAAGTATCGGATTGCCTCTCGGAGAAACAAAGTGCAGAATAGTCAGACCCGGCACGTTTGAGGATCTGCCCTTCGGGGAAACGGGAGAACTGATAATCAACGGTCCTTCGGTCATGCTGAAATATCTGAACGCGCCGGAGGAAACCGAAAAAGTCCTTAAAAAATCAAACGACGGAAACATCTGGTTATTTACCGGCGACTTATGCACGATGGACGAAGAGGGATACGTTTATTTCGTTCAGAGGCTGAAACGGCTCATCATCACGAACGGTTACAACGTTTCGCCCTCTCAGGTCGAACGTGTCATCAACGATACGGCGGGAGTAAAGAACTCCTGTGTGATAGGACTTAAAAACCGGCTTTCCGGTCAGCAGGTGGCGGCATTTGTGATACCTGCTGAAGGAGCGGATGAGAATAAGCTTCGCGCCGACGTCTTGAAAGCATGCACTGAACGGTTGTCCGCATATGCCGTACCTACAAAAATCGTATTTATGCGGGAATTTCCGTTAACAAAGATGGGCAAAATCGATTACACAAAAATGGAAACGGACGCAAACGCGAAAACAAGGAGAAACAAAAATGCTTGAGGAACTGCAGGAAATATATGAAGACACGCTGGGCGTTCACGATTATACTCTGTCGCCGAAAGATAAAATCAACAACATACCCGGACTCACGTCCATAGGAATGATCAATCTGATCTGCGCGATCGAGGATCATTTCGATATTGAAATATCCAACAAACAGCTAACGTCTTTTAAAACCGTGAAAGATATCGCAGATTTTTTGGAAAAGCGCAGACAGCAATAAACAGTAACCGTACCATACGTTTCCGAGGTGAATACATTGTTTGACATACCGGATTCGATGAAGATGTTCTCATCCGACAGCTTAACACGAGACTCGTCTGTATGGCAGCAGAGTCTCGTGCTGGTATTTGACGATGATTATTCCGAAGAAGACGTTGCAGACGCGATCCGCACTTATATAAAAAACAACGATTCATTCGGAATCGGTTTTGTCAACAGAAGCACCGGGACAAAGATCGACATTTCTCCGTTCACGTCCATGGACATTCCGGTAACGGAGTGCGGCTCTTATAAAGACGTTCTTGTTTTTGCACAAAATGAGGCAAACCGGCCTTTAACGACCGACGGTGAACTGTTCAGAGCAAACGTTGTCCGTTTTGAAAAAAAAATCGGGGCAATCTGCACCATTCATCATGCATTGGTAGACGGCTATTCCGGTATTCTTTTTATCAAAGGCATTTCAGAAATACTTAAAGGTAAACCCTCGCCGGAATCATCCATAAAGAACCATATCGAGGATGAATTAAAATATAAAAACACAGACAGATACCGGAAAGATATCTCGTTCTGGAACAAAATGATCAGCGAAAACCGCGATAATGAACGTTTGTTCAGGACACAGGATCAGACAGTTTTCGATACTTTCTCAAGATGGTTCACCGTTCCGGAACATATATGTGAAAAAGCGGCGTTGATCTGTAAGGATCATGAGTTCCCGGAATCTGTTTTCTGGTACTCCGCAACAGCGGCGTTTCTTTCAAGACAGTTTGATGCGGACAAGTTCAATCTGGGTATAGCGCTTTTAAACCGTGTCACACAAAACGATCTGAATACGTTCGGTCTTTTTATGCACGTAGTTCCGCTGATGCTGTCTGTTGACGACAGATCTTTTCTGAGACTTGCCGAACAGATATCAGACAGCCTGATGACGCTTATGCGTCATGAAAAACTGTCCGCGTACAGCATTTCACAGGATTGCGGAAACGGACTTTACCGGAACACTCCGCTTTTTGAAGTCGCTGTGGACTACAGCCCAATACCGGATTTTGAGGGTGTGTCTCATCAGATCATTTACAGCGGGACCTGCAGCGTTCCGTTGGAGATACACCTGTTCCGGATCAAAAACAATGGCTTGAAAATACTCATAAGATATGCCCGCGACGTTTTCGCTGACGTAAACGCCGGGAATTTTGAAGCGTCGTTTTATAAGTTCATTCTGCAGATCGCAGATTCCCCGAAGAAACGGATATCACAGTACGATATTCTTACAGATAAACAGCGAAAAATCCTTAATGAATTCAGCACCGGTCCAGCAGCGCCGATCCCGGAGAAGTGCGTACACGAACTGATCGAAGAGCAATCACGAAGGACGCCGGACAAAGAAGCCGTAACAGCGGCGGACAGGACGGTCACTTACCGGGAATTGAATGAGGAGTCCTGCAGGATCGCCAACGGACTTATCGCAAGAGGGATACTGCCCGGAGATACGGTCGCGTTCTGCCTTCCGAGAAAGAGTTATCTGATCTCCGCGATGACAGGCATACTGAAAACAGGCGCTTCATATTTACCGATCGATCCGGATTATCCGGAAGACCGTATCGGATACATGCTGTCGGACAGCGGCGCAAAATACTTCATTACCGAAGAGAACATATCGGAACTCATATCATATGACAATACGGATGATCCGGATATATCC
>JAILQN010000353.1 GCA_024699005.1 Clostridia bacterium | reverse complement strand
GTCCATCGCTGATGCGATGATTACCGATAAAGAGACGAAATCCGGTAGGGGCGGGCACCGACCGGATGATCTTTATCTGACAAAACAAAGTGCCGACCGAACGTTTTTTCTGAAATTGCTTTTATCCCACAACTTTCCGTGAAGAGCGGATAATGTAGCTGATTTGTATTATTTTGTCAAGAAATATGTCAAAGCCAGAGAGGACACATTTATTATCGGATTTATTGCAATCTTTTTCCGAATAAAAGTCACCATCCCTTACGCGTCGGGTGCGTAAGAGATGGTTCGTAATTGATTATTTTTTCTTTTTCCCGAATATCCCTCCGGATTTATCCCCCGGATTCGCAGTGAACGGAGACTCGTCGTCAAGCTCCGCGGCAAGCTCGCGCAGTTTCTCTTTCTGCCGGGAATCGAGCTTCTTCGGGACGCTTACCTGGACCGTTACGAGCTGATCGCCCTGTCCCCAGCCGTTGACGCTTTTGATCCCTTTGCCGCGCAGGCGGAAGGTATCGCCCGGCTGAGTTCCGGCGGGAATATTGTATTTCACTTTCCCGTCAAGCGTCGGGATATTGAGCTCAGCGCCGAGCGCCGCCTGCACGTAGCTGACGGACACGGTGCAGTAAACGGCGTTGCCCTGCCGCTCAAAGAAGGGATGGGGCCTTACGTTCACGCCAACCCTCAGATCGCCCGCAGAGCCGCCGTTTATGCCCTTGTTGCCCTTGCCGCGCACCTGGAAGATCTGGCCGTCGTCTATACCTGTCGGCACGTCTATATCTACGGAAACCGTGCGTCTTATCCTGCCCTTGCCCTTGCACCTCGGGCAGGGATCGGTTATGATGACTCCCCTGCCGCCGCACTGTGTGCAGGTCTTTTGCTGCTGGATATTGCCGAAGGGCGTGCGGGTCTGCGAGATGACCGAGCCTCTGCCCTGGCAGGTCGGGCAGGTCTTTGTGGACGCGCCCTTTGCCGAACCGGAACCGCTGCACTGATCGCACACCTCTATTCGCGGATAGCTGACGGTCTTTTTGCAGCCCTTTGCAGCCTCCTCGAACGACAGCGTGACGCTCGTCTGTATGTCGGAGCCGCGCTGCGGGGCATTGGGGTCGGCGCGGCGGGAGGAGCCTCCGAAGCCGCCGAAGAAGCTTGAGAATATATCTCCGAGGTCAAAATCCATTCCTCCGTCAAAGCCGAAGCCGCTGCCCTGCCCCGCGCCGTAGTTCGGATCCACGCCGGCGTGACCGAATCGGTCGTACTTCTGGCGTTTATCGGCGTTGGAAAGGACTTCGTAGGCTTCGTTGACTTCTTTGAATTTGGCCTCAGCCTCCTTATCATCCGGATGCAGATCCGGATGATATAGTTTTGCCTTCTGGCGGTACGCCTTTTTTATCTCCTCCTCGGTTGATTCCTTACTTACGCCGAGGACTTCATAGTAGTCTCTTTTTTCCATGGAGTGTATTTTTCAATTAAGAAGACGGTATCAATAATGTGCAATGTGTAATGTACAATGTGCAATTGCGCCTTAAAATGCAATACATAATACCTTGACGCCGCTCCGCAAAACCACGATAAAACACTCGTGGATATTTACTAAAGAATCATATCAACATCAATTACACATTGCACATTGCTAATTGCACATTAATCAACGCCGTCTTTTCCACATAAAAGGAAGAAGTCTCAATATCGCCGGAGGATCAATCGACGTCCGTAAAATCTCCGTCTCCGGCGTTCTGCGCACCGCCGAAATCGCCGGGATTGAAGCCCGCGCCGGGCTGCCCTTCGGCGCCGCCCTGAGGCGCGTTCTGCTGATAGAGCTTCGCGGACACGTCGTAGAACACCTTCTGAAGCTCTTCCTGAGCGGATTTGATGGTGTTGATGTCGTTGCCGTTAAGGGCGTTCTGCAGCGCGTCGATCTTGGAACGGATGCTCGCCTTGTCGTCGTCGGAGATCTTGTCGCCGCTTTCGGTGAGGATCTTCTCCGCCTCGTATCTGAGCTGGTCGGCGCCGTTGCGGATGTCGAGCTCTTCCTTGCGCTTCTTGTCCTCCTCGGCGAACTGCTGGGCCTCTCTGACAGCCTTATCTATATCCTCTTTGGACATATTGGAAGAAGCTGTGATAGAGATGCTCTGCTCCTTGCCGGTGCCCAGATCCTTCGCGGAAACGTGGACGATGCCGTTGGCGTCTATATCGAAGGTGACTTCTATCTGCGGGACGCCGCGCCTCGCGGGCAGGATCCCGTCAAGATGGAACATGCCGAGAGTCTTGTTGTCCTTGGCGAACTCGCGCTCACCCTGCAGGACGTGCACCTCGACCGAGGTCTGATTGTCCGCCGCGGTGGAGAATATCTGACTCTTCTTGGTGGGGATCGTGGTATTCCTCTCGATGATCTTCGTGCAGACGCCTCCGAGGGTCTCGATACCAAGGGACAGCGGAGTGACGTCGAGCAGCAGAAGGCCCTTTACGTCGCCGCCGAGCACGCCCGCCTGGATAGCCGCGCCCATAGCGACGCACTCGTCCGGGTTGATGCCCTTGAAGGGGTCTTTGCCGATGAAGGACCTGACTGCGTCCTGAACAGCGGGGATCCTGGAGGAGCCGCCCACCATAAGGACCTTGTCGATATCGGAAGTTGAAAGACCGGAATCGCTTATCGCCTGCCTTACGGGACCCATGGTCGCCTCTACGAGGTCGGCTGTCAGCTCGTTGAATTTTGCCCTTGTAAGCGTGGTCTCCAGATGCCTGGGGCCGTTCGCATCGGCTGTGATGAAGGGCAGACTGATCTGGGTGGAGGTCATGCCGGAAAGCTCGATCTTTGCCTTCTCCGCCTCGTCCTTGAGCCGCTGCATGGCTCTCTTGTCGCCGCGCAGGTCGATACCGTCGGACTGCTTGAAGCCGTCCGCGAGCCAGTCGACTATTCTCTGATCGAAGTCGTCGCCGCCCAGGTGATTGTTGCCGGCGGTAGCCAGAACCTCCTGCACGCCGTCGCCCATTTCGATGATGGAAACGTCGAACGTGCCGCCGCCCAGGTCGTATACCATTACCTTCTGATCGGCCTCTTTGTCGATGCCGTAGGCAAGCGCCGCTGCCGTCGGCTCATTGATGATCCTCTTGACGTCAAGACCCGCGATCTTGCCCGCATCCTTGGTCGCCTGACGCTGAGAGTCGGTGAAGTACGCCGGAACGGTGATGACCGCCTCGTTGATCTTTTCGCCGAGATAAGCCTCCGCATCGCTGCGCAGCTTCTGCAGGATCATGGCGGAGATCTCCTGCGGGGTGTACTTTTTGCCGTCGATGTCGACGTGATAATCGGAACCCATCTGACGCTTGATAGAAGAAATGGTGCGCTCGGGGTTCGCGATAGCCTGCCTCTTGGCGGTCTGACCTACGGCCCTCTCGCCGTTCTTCTGGAACGCCACGACGGAGGGAGTAGTCCTTGCGCCTTCGGGATTGGTGATAACTACGGGTTCGCCGCCTTCGATAACAGCGACGCATGAATTTGTGGTACCTAAATCTATACCGATGACCTTTGACATTTT
Source organism: Clostridia bacterium (assembly GCA_024699005.1). The sequence continues at coordinate 7,118 of JAILQN010000353.1, read as the reverse complement.
AAATACTTCCTTTCTTTGTTTTTTATATTAAGCGAATCTAACAACTTGTCAGTTTGCGACTTTTACCGCGGCGTGCCGGACGATCCTGTCACCCAATTTATAGCCTTTCATAAAGACTTCTGTGATGACGTTGTCTTCCAGTTCGTCATTTTCTTCGTGCATGACTGCGGTGTGGATATTCGGATCGAACTGTTCGCCCTTTTCACCGAACTCCTCGATCCCCATGCCGATGATCGTGTCCCTGAACTGCCGGGCTATCATCTCCACGCCCTTTTTATATGCCTCGGGATCTTCCGCGCTTCCGCCTGCCGCTCTCTCAAAATTGTCCATGACGGGCAGAAGTTTTGAGATAAGGTCGACTTTCGCGTTGTTGCTCCGGGCGTCAAGTTCCTTGGCAGTGCGCTTCCGGTAATTGTCATACTCCGCGAGCATCCGCATATATTTGTCGTTCAGCTCGTCATATTGCTTTTTCAAAACCTCGACCGGGTTGTCTTCGGTTTTCTCCTCAGCCGCCGCTTTCGCTTTATCCTGTTTTTTCTCCTTCGCGGATTCAGCTTTATCTTTTACGGCGGATTCGGATTTTTTGTCTGTTTTTTCTTTTGCTGCCATAACATCACTTCCTGTTTATTGCAATGACGCTTCCGTGTCGGAGAAAACGTCGTTCAGAGAGACCGAGAACAGTCTTACGCAGGGAATCAGTCTGGCGTAATCCATCCTGACCGGACCGATTATGCCCACGGAACCGACGTTTTGCCCGCCGACCTTGTATTTTGATATTATCACGCTTGAACCGGCAAGCTCCCTGTCGCGGTTTTCATGGCCTATGCGCACCGTCATATCGTCTTTGAAGGAACAGAACGCAGCGGCGAGCCGGTCCGGATTGCGCAGATAAGCGGAAAGAGCGCCGACGTCGGTATTGTAGCTCCCCTTCGTCAGGGCGGACATCCCGCCGACTATCGCGCTGCGCCGGAAACTCTCCCTTGCAAGTTCGTCAACGGCGATTATCAGCGGCGCAAGGGTGAACAGCTTCTCGCCGAGGGCGGCGACTGTGGTCTGGAGATTGGCGATCGTCAGCCCCGCAAGACCTCTGCCGGTAAAGAACGCGTTCGCAATGGTGTAGAACAGCCTTGCGTCGTCCATCCCGAGTTCGTCCGTCAGCCTGCAGATCTTGCTTTTGACAACGCCGGTGGACATGATGACCGCGACCATCGCGGACCGTTTGCCCAGAGGCATCAGCCTTGCCGCCGAGACCGCAGCCCGCTCGTCGTACGGGGTGGTGACCACGGCGATACAGCCGGACAGATCGGAAAGCTTTGACGCGACTGCGGAGAGGATCTCGTCGTGGGAGCCGGAGAGCCCTTCGAAGAAGCCCTGCGCTTCATTGTGCAGATCTTCGCCCGCGTCGGGCATGCCGATAAGGTTGTCCACGTAATAGCGGTATCCCCTTTCGGATGGCACGCGACCTGCGGAGGTATGCGGCTGCTCTATATAACCCCGGTCGGTAAGGATCGCCATCTCGTTTCGCACTGTGGCGGATGAGACTGCTAATTCGCCGGAGATCGCACCGGAGCCTATGGGCCCGCCGCTTGAGATATAGCTGTCGACGATCAGGGCAAGTATCTGCTCCTGTCTTTTTGTCAACGCCATATCATCACCTCTTTTCAGGTTTTAGCACTCTCAAGCCGCGAGTGCTAACCCGTGATTTAAATATATAACATCCCTCTTGATTTGTCAAGAGGGATTTTAAAAATATTTTTCGGTCTTCACTCATTTCGTGTAATAATCCGGTTCACTCTGCCATAAATCAGATTGTTTACATATAATCTTATTGCCAATGCGGTAGCGCGCGTGCCCCACGCGCCTCATATATTATCAACAACCTTATGCAATGTTCACGAATATCGCTTTTAAGGTCAGACAGATGACCGTAAAACCATGTTTGTCAACTGGATAAGCCGCAGACGGATACGGGATAAATGGTTATTGTCTGTATTGAGGCGCGTTAAGAAAGCAGGTTGATCGAAATGGCATGCCGATCTGGTGATATACTTATCAGTAATCATTGCCCGGAATGGACATGATACGTTTGATTATTATTCCACGAATCCGTGAAGACCGAAAAAGAAACGGTCTTCCGGAGCAACGGGACAATTTTACGTCCCCGCCTCTCATCCGGGCGGGGACATGGTATGTGTATCTGCGGGGATCTGCCGCCGTTCGTTTATTGCGCTTTGTCGAACGTCTGCTGAAGCTTTGCGGAGAAACGCAGAATCTGCCTGGCGTCGTCGGCAAGGACCTTGCCGTTGCCGTCCACGTCGGCGGCAAGCGTCTGTTCGGCGGTCAGTTCTTCAAGCTTTGCCGAGCCACGAAGGGCAAGGCGCGCGTCGTCGGCGAGGACAAAACCGTCACCGTTAACGTCTCCGGGGAAGAACTTATAGAATACATCCGCTGTCTCTTCAGCTGTTTCGCCGTTCAGTGTGACAGATGCTTTGACAACAACGAAACCTTCACTCTTCATATAAAGATCTGCGGTATAATCCGAAAATGGAATGATGTATTCATATCTGCCGTCATCTCCGACTGTCTCCGATACGACTTCAGCGCTCCAGTCTGCGTCATCCCAGCTTTCAAGCGTTATACTGAGTTCAGCGCCGGGAACAGCGCGTCCCCATACGTGCAGATCGGTATTCTTAACCTCAGTCGGACAATTCAGAGAAACATATACGTCAGAATTGGGCTCAATGAATGCAATTGTCATTCCTTTGGAAAGTATTGTTACCTCATCGGCTCCGACAGTGGCGCTTGTCACATCGACTTTGAATTCACAATCGCCGAATTTGACAGCTTTAAACGTATAGGTCGCCAGAACGTCCGTATCGGATTCCTCTGAAACCGGAGGAACGGTAGCAAGCGTAAAACTCAGATGATTGGAAAACGCATCATCCTTACTTGCTGTTGTGACCGCCAGAGCGTCTTTACCGCCGGGCCAATCTTCGCTTATTTCGGTATTCAGGTCTTTGTTTACTTCTCCGGATTCGAATTGAAGGATCTCATCATCAAAAGAAATATCGAGATCGAGAGACGTTACCCCCTTTAATCCGGTTCCCATAAGTTTTGCCGTTACGGTATTTCCGACGCGTCCCCCTTCGCATACGATATATAAATCGGGGGTATCGCCGGTGAATTTCCCGAAGAACAACTCAGTGCCCGCCGCCGAATTGTAAGTGAATTCCACGGTGTCGCTTTCAGCCGTTTTCTGGTCGATATAGAGCAGGTTGCCGTCCGCAAGCAGATCGGATTCGGGATCTTTGACGCAAATGAAAACATATTCGTTTCCGGCGATGCAATCCCTGTGTGAAGCAGTTTTGGAAGCCGCCGCTCCGAGGTTATATTTCAGAGTTTCAGTTTTCACATCAGACCCGACATGCTCCGACGGTAGTTTTACGGCGACTTTTGACTTGCTCAGTTTCAGCGAAGTTATATCTTCGGAATTGACCTTTTTGATCAATCCTGCAGAAATTGCGGATTTAAGATTGACTTTCAAAGCTGGACGAATGCCAATATGTGTAGCCTGTGTACCGAGAAGTTTTCCGGTGTCGCCACTGTAATTAATTTCCCCGGTTGATTCGGAGTCGGTGGGAGTACGCAGACGCCAATACGACGCGCCGTCGTAAGCGGGAAGCCACCATGACTGGCCCTCATTAGTACGCACCTTCAACCCCTGGCACTTGGCGTAATCCGTGCCGTAGGCGATGCGGTTCGTATCAGGGGCAGTACCTGAAAATCCGTAAGACTTGGTCAATACAGCGTCATCCCAGGAAAGAAGAAAGACCTTGTCTTCGGTCGGATCAGCGTCATATCTCGTCGACGCAAGTGTAGACGGCGTAGTCAGCGGTGTGGTTTTAATAAAACTCTTTGCTGTGGTGAACGCGGTATTATAGAAACTATCATTCATCCATGACCGCAGCGAGGAATAAGCCCAGTTTGAGGCATAATGTGTGTAGTTCGGGTCGCCGTAATACCCTTTGTTATAATAATAAACATTATGAAACGGCTGGCTGTCGATTAGACTCTCGGACATTAGAAGGCCCTCTTTCGCGTCCAACACCCGCCAGACTATCGGCTCAAATTTAAACCAGTAGATGGTATCCGGCTCGTAACCGTTATCGTCCTGATAAGTATGCGATGCGTCTCCTAATTCATTCCAAGCAACCGGTCTGTAATGACTAAATGTGACAGCGCGGTACTTTGTACCGGAATACGTAATGTCTGCGTATTTCATATAATCTTCCTGTTTACCGTCAAAGTCACGATCGTAACAGTAATAATCATAATATGTCCAGTTTAAAGTCTTGGCATTGAGCTTTGCAAGCAAAGTCTCATCGGTCACCCGGCTCTGCGGGTAAGAGCCGAATGTGACAAGTGTGCCGGTCGTGTACCCCGGAGGAACTTCAGTGTCTGACGGGTCGTCGGGGTCATCCTGCATATCAAGCGTTATAGTCACTGATTTCTTTCCGGTGATTTTGACTTTCTCTGAAGCCTCGACACCGTCTTTTTCCGCGGTCACGGTATATTCACCGTTCTTCAATTCAACAGTGGCAGTTCCGTCGTCCGCAGTTGTCAGATTCTCCGTGATACCGTTACCTGACACTGCGACTTCCGCCCCGGATATTTTGTTGCCGTCTTTATCTTCGACTGTAACGGTCAATTTATATCTGACCTGCTGCTTGTCAAGTTTGATTGTTATCTCCTGCGGACTTATGGAGTCTTTCAGTGTGATCGTTTCAGTACCGTACTCTTCACCCAATTCGGCAGATATAGTATATTCTCCCGCTTGCAAACGGGCTGTCACTGGTTTTTTATCATCGCTCACGTATTTCTCTGTTATCCCATTTCCTGACACAACAATGTCAGCGCCGGAAACAAACTTGCCATCCTTATCCCTGACTCCGATATTCAGCACATATTCTGTGTTGATTTTAATTGTGACATCCTGGGCAGTATCGTTGACATTGACACTTATTGTTTTCGACGATCCCTTTGCTGCAGCGGTGATTTTATAATCTCCGTCAGGCAAATAGATATTTGTTTTTCCATTTGAATCAGACGTGATAGTCTGAGTTTTGTTGTCCTTATCTTTATAGGTTATTTCCGCTCCTGAGAGAACCTTTTTGTTCTCGTCCACGACAGATATACCGACTCTGTATTTTTTATACGGACATCCGCCGAAGAAAAATTCTTTGTGCGTAAACGAATAACCGAATTCCGGAATATCAACTGTTATGAATAAAGGCGATACCGATTTCGTCTTTTTTTTGCGGGTATATGAAAAGTTGTTCTGTAAGTACCCCGACGGTATACCGCTGACGCACAGATTGCAGTCATGACGTATATTCTTTTTAACGGCATCGGATACCTTATCAATATCGAAAAGCGTTGCCGTTATCTTTATCCCGCCCTCAACAGAGCCCTCCAGACCGAACAGCGTTTCGTCACCTTTTTTAAGCTTGAACCATACCTCTGAAACAAGAGCGACGGTTATACTGATGTCAGCGCCGACATCAAATTCATTTACCTCATTTAACGGCTTGACGGAATGATTATAGAATTTTTCTTTTGTGGAAAAACCGACGTCAATCCCTATACTCTGTGTAAAACCGAATTTAAACGAGGCGCCGACTGTTATCCTGATATACAACCCCACGCCGATATCAAAGCCGTCTATTCCGGCGTTTAGCTTCAATTCTTTGAGCGGAATTTCACCGGTCACGGAACCGGAAAACGTCATATTTTCCTCAGCCTTCAGACCGAGCGTAACGTTAAGATCAAATAAATCGCCTTCAAAAAGGGAGAGTTTAACTCCTCCGCTCGGAGTGACCGTAACTGAAACATCGATAGAGCCATTGAACTTTAAACGACCGCCGAGCGTTTCCTTGCTGCCCTCCTCGAGTTTCCATTTAGTCTCAATACTGCCTTCGACGTTGAGGTCGCCTGTGTATGTTTTGCCGAGTTTCGGATTAAGATCATTCATTTTTGACAGACTGTCATAAAGTGGATTTCCGTTTTTGTCAAGCACCTTATATGTCATGCCTTCCGGCAGTTCGCTGTCATCGTCGTTTTTGTAAGCGTCCACGTCTAATCCGACTTTCGTGTCGATCTTGATATACTGGTAAAAATCCTCAAGACCAGCTTCCGTATCGCCGGTGATAACTGCCTTATCGCCGGTGATTTTTATCGTTTTGACTTTTACAAGGATCTCCGCGTCTTCGGATTCATAATAAAAAATGTCCCCGGCTTTAAGATTACGTACGTCGTCGTCAATGTTATCAAATTTGTATTTCGCGTTTGTATAATCCGCGTTGACAATTATATTATGTTCTCCGTCATCCGCTTTTACAACAGTGCCGTCTTTAAAAACACAGAAGTTGTTATCGGTGGATTCATCCAGATTATCAATCAGATCCGCGTCAAAATCATTCGTGGTCTTTTGCTGAAATTCCGCATATAAAGAGGTGTGTGTTATATTCTCATATGGTTTGCTGAGCGGAGAGAGATCTTTATGATCTCTTGTCAAAAAACCCCGAACCATATAATACTTCGGAAGACTGATATCCAGATCAAGCTCCGCGGTTGCTTCATCTGGACCGAGGTCTTTATACGCATATGCAAGCAAGTTCTCACCGGAATCGTCATATATCGCAACTATCACAGTACACGCCGATGAATGCCTGACGGTAACAGTTGCCTTGCCGTCCTCAACGGAAATACCGCAAACGGCATCCACGGAAACATCTTCGGCAGCGCCTTCCTCCGCAGATGCTTTGAGCAGCCTGGCAAAAGGCGTCGTCGCGGTATAGGTAATGTCGCCTGTCTGAGCTTCGGCAGTCCGTTTATCGTCAGCCAATGAAGAAAGGGGAGCTATGGTCAAAAGTAAAACAACAGTCAGCAAAACAGAAATAACACGTTTCATAGATATATATCTTGTATGATATAGTCGAAGCTACATCATACCCTTTCTAAAGATTTACGCTCAACTCTTAGGAAACGCAACCAAAAAGCTGAGGGAGCGTAGCGAGTGAAGCTTTTTGGTTGCGGCGCGAGCCTCGCACCGGGGTCTG
>JAILQN010000301.1 GCA_024699005.1 Clostridia bacterium | reverse complement strand
AACGTATCCCGTCAGCGGCAGCAGGTCCTTCTGCGGGATCATTTCAACGCTCTTCTCTCCCGCGGCTTTCGCGGCCTTTTTTAAATCGAGTTCTTCCGCGACCGGTATCATGAACACGTAATGCTGTTTTGACCTGCCGACTGTCACAAGCGTTTTGAACACCTGTCTTTCGTCCTCATTCAGCGCGGCCGCGACGTCGACGCCGCTTATCGCCCCGGAATCGCCGTAGTAGTATTCTTTGAAATCTATCTTCTTTTGTGATAGGATGCGCATCACGTTGGTTTTGTCCAAAACGTTCACCTCTTGTTGTCTTGTCCTGCCTTAATCCATTGAGTTGATCACACTCAGCAGCTTTGAATAATCATTTACGGCATCGTACCGTACATGGCTTGTTGAAATATCATTAAACAGCTTTTTCGCGCAGCTGATCTTGGCGGCTTCGATTTGTTTGAAATTCAAAGACTCCATAGTCCCCTTTGTCTCGGCGATGAAATAGACGTGTTTCACGCTGCCCTCCCGGAACGCGATCGCCCAGTCCGGAGAATAGTTTCCCACCGGCGTGGGGATGTGAAATCCCTTAGGAAGCTTAGCGTATACGACAACTTCATCTGCGGCGTCAAGGTCAGACACGAATTTCCGTTCGGTGGATTGTCCGTCAGAGGCGTATCCGTCAGTAAAAACGTAATCCTGAATGGCTTTTTCGGCTTTGAACGCTTTTGCCAGCGGCTGCGATATCTTCTCGGCGGTAAAGATATCATTGTCGTATTCCCCGTCGATCTTATTGTATGAAATATGATCGACGATCATCGTCGCTTTCTGTTCGTTGATAAGCTTCGTGACTTTGGAAATGAACTCCTCCGGGTTATTGCGGAACATGGCGAACTTGTCCGCGCGGATACCCGAGAGTATCTTCGCGACTGTCCGCCTTGTCAATTTCGTTCCTCCGGCGACCTGACCGATAAGGTCATATGGCACCTGAGCCGTTTCGGCGTGTTTCAGCGTCTGTGTCTTCGTCTTTACCGCCCCGAAAGACTCGCCGCGGCCAACTTCATACCCGTTCATATCAGTCTTCTGCCGACCCACGGAAGTCGTGTATTGAAGCTGAGAGACAAACAGCTTATCGTCGATATGGGCGATGGCTTTTTCTGTCAGCTCTGCGCTGTCAAACCGCACTGTATATGCGTATTTGTGGTTGATGTGATTCCAGAGCGTCTGGAATTCCTGCTTTTTGAAATTGTCATTCAGCGGGTTATCCTGAACCTTGGTTTTGCCGGCATCGGTGATCATCTCCTGAAGCACTTTTTCGTCAAAGATACCCTGAATAAGCTTATGGACGCCTTCCGCCATATCCTGAAGCTCCAACGGCAGAGGCGCGAGACAACTGTCTGTAAGGTCGGCGCGGTAGGAATCGGTCACCTTGTCATCGTCGTCAATATAGTCGTTTTTGATGAGATATTTGTATATCGCCTTTGCCTGCTTCGCGTCGATAGTGACAGGCTGACCGCCCGCGAGGATCGTTTTGCCCTCGAAATATTCCATCGTCGCCTTTGTCGGACGGTCATAAAGTACTTCTTTGATATCCGTCTGCAGCGCGGCGACAAAATCCCTGTAACTCTCGCTGGCAATGACTGTCAGCATATTGATATCGTGAACGGTATCGCCGCAGCTTTCCGCGTCCATCCTGTTGCCCGCCTGATCGACGCAGAGGCGCAGACCGCGCCCGACTTCCTGCCGTTTCGCCGTGTTGGAATCGGAATGTTTCAGCGTACAGATCTGGAACACGTTCGGGTTGTCCCAGCCCTCGCGCAGAGCCGAGTGGGAGAAAATGAATCTCGTCGGTTCCTCAAAGCTCAGGAGCCGCTCTTTGTTTTTTAGTATCAGATCATATGCAGAAATATCGTCGGAGAACTCGCTGCCGCGTTTCAGCTCGCTGTTGATGCTGCGTCCGGTTTTCTTGTCTATGCTGAAATATCCCTTGTGAACGGCGGAAACGTCCGCGCAGGTGCTTTTCAGATACTTCTGATACGGCGTGTCAAACAGAGTGATATAATCGTTCAGGACCGAAATATATTCCTGTTCAAACATCCTGCCGTATTCTCCGGGCTGCTCATCGCCGTTTTCGTCATATATACGGTACTTTGCAACTTCATCAATGAAAAACAGGGACAGAGTTTTTATGCCTTTGTTAAAGAGGGTTTCTTCTTTCTCAAAGTGTGAAAGGATCGTCTCGCGGATCTGGATGCGGCGCATATCTTTTTCAGAAATATCGCCTCGGACTTCTCCGACACAGATCGTTTCTCCGTTGGTAAAAATAACTGTCCCGCGGAACGGGTCGATCTCTGATACTGTATAGCCTCTGTATTGCTCCATCTCCTGAGAGATAAAAAACAGATTATCGTTTACGCCGACTCGCCTTGTTTCGCGGTTGATCGACTTGTTGTATCTGATCTCAAGTTCAAGCTTCGCTTTCGGCGGCTCCTTACTTGAAAGGATTATCTGCTCCAGATACAGATAACTGTCTGTTCCCCGGAAATTCTTTACTTCAAAGCCCTTGACCTCGATCTTTTTGACAAGGCGTTTATTATACGCGTCCAGCGCGTCCAGAACGTAGATCAGATTGTGCTGTTTCGCGTGTGTTGCGGAATAGTTCAGCGCAAACAGCGGATTGAAGTTTTTTATCGCTTTCTGCGTCACCTCTCCGCCCATCTTCTGCGGCTCGTCCAGAATGATAACGGGCCTGTTCGCCTTGATAACGTCGATCGGACGGCGGGAACCGAACTCGTCGCGCTTGGAATAGATGATACGGCTCTCTTTGCTTTTCGCGCCTTCCTTCAGTGAGGACGCGAACGCCTGAGTATTGATGATCATCACGTTGATGCCGGAACTCGCGGAGAAGTTGTCAAGCTGGTTAAGGTTGGAACTGTTGTAAACAAAAAACCGCACCTTTTTGCCGTACTGCTCCATAAAGTGATCCTGAGTTATCTCAAAGGATTTTTTAACGCCCTCGCGTATCGCGATGGACGGCACGACAACAATAAACTTCGACCAGCCGTAACGCTTGTTCAGCTCGAACATCGTTTTGATATAGACGTAGGTTTTGCCCGTACCTGTCTCCATTTCGATATCAAGACCGCACCGTCCGAAGTCTTTGACAAGGGACGGAGAGAGTTTTATATTGTTGAACGTCTGTATACGGCGGATATTGGAAAGAAGCTCGTCGTCAGTCAGCTCCACGTTCTCGTTTTTATAGCCTGTATCGTTCTGAATATCCTCAAGGTCGATATCGGTGTCGGCAGCGAGAAAGCTCATCTGAGTCGGTTCATACTTTGCCGAGCCGACGTCGCGGATATAGCCTGTCCGTTCATATTTTCGCTGCCCGTTGAAGACCTGAACGACGGCGTCGACAGCGTCGGTTTGGTATTGCTGGATCTTAAAGTTGAATTTCATATATTATTCCTCAGCGTCATCGGCTTCTTCGTAGTAATAAGAATAATCAATACCCTTCATTATGATCTCACGATTGTTGATATCATCTGTCAGAGCATTTTCAATAAGCCCGAAAATCTCAGCGGGATCATCCACGCTTTCCCGCATTGCGTTCAGATAATCTTTTTTGTCTATCAGGCTCCAGTCAACACATTTTTTCAGATTCTTTTTCAGGATCAGATCGAGCCATATGCGCGTGCTTCTGCCGTTGCCCTCCATAAAAGGATGCGCTACATTCATTTCAACGTATTTGCTGACGATCTCTTCAAGCGTGCTCTCGGGCATTTTTTCAATGCTTTCGAGAGCCCCGTCCAGATACAGCGCGGGAGCAAAGGCAAAACCGCCCTTCGCGATATTGACCGTTCTTATCTGTCCGGCAAAATCATAGAGGCCGCCGAAAATATATCCGTGGATCTGCTGCAGACCTTTCGCCGTTCCGACTTCGATATTGTCGATAAAGCCGCTTTCAAAAAGCTCATACGCCTTTTGTTTGCTTTTTTCGTCAAGCGAGGACTCCATGTTTTTCATCCATCGGACAAACGCTTCGGAGTTTTTGCCCGGTATCAGCGCGATGACCGTATTAAGCCCCGACTCGTCCACAACGTCGGTGTTGTAAAACTTGCCGTCCCGCGCTTTTAATCTCAGTTGTCGACAAATTGTCGACAACTCAGTTTTACGGCTTTTGATTTTGTTCCAGTACGAACGCGGATTTTTGCTTTTGGTCAGCGCCTCCGCGATATCCGCGGCGCAAAACCACCATTTGGAATCTTCCTCATCCCAGACGGAGCGCACGGGGGTATCGTTAAAAAACCTGATCGAAGTTTTCCGGATCCGTTTGTCCTTATTTTTCGGCATTACAGCACCTTCCTTACGGTCGCCGGGCTGTACGTCTCAAATATCTGCTCAAAATTCGTCGCCACGCTGTCGGAAGCCATGGAATGATCGCGGGTGACGAAATAGTAAGGCTTTTTCTTAGCTATCTCCGTGATGACCTCGTCCGTCACGTCCTCGTCAAAGCATGCGATCAGGAAATTATCGAGCTCCTCTGCGACGTAAAACACTTTCTTGCCCGCGATCGTTTCCTCACGTATCGTCGCGGAGAGTTCAACTCCGAGTTCAAGCATGACCTGGAAAAGCAGGTCCTCCGACGTGCGCTCCTCTTTGATGTTGTCAGCCGAATCAAGTAGGTTTTCCATGGTCAGCTCCGCGGGGGTGTAATAGACGTCTTTCATGTTGGAGGAGTCGAGTTTCAGGACGCGGAAACCGATATCGGGGTCTTTTACGGCAGATTCACCTGCTTTCATGATATCTTCTTTGAAATGCGCAGAGTCCATTCCCAGCTGTTCAAAACCGCTGCCGGTCTGATATTCGTTTTTGATTTTCCGGCCCGCTCTGCGGATCCGTTCTTTGCCTATTTCGCAGATATTCTTATATCCGGCTTTATACGCCTCGGATTTTTCATCAGTTTCTTCCGGCAGCTGCACCATAATAAACTTGCGGTTGCCGCCGTCCTCGGCGTTGAGCTGCATGACGGCGTGGGCAGTGGTAGCGGAACCGGAAAAGAAATCGAGTATAATGGCGTCTCTTTCACCTTTGGTGCTTATATCGATGAAGTATTTTATTAAATTAACCGCTTTAGGGAAACTGAATATCTTTCCATTGAACAATTCTGTTATTTCCTTTGTCCCGTCAAGTGACATGCCTATATCATCGGGCAGTTTTGTACTTGCGGCAATCATACCAAACATCTCGCCGGCTTTTTTTATATCATCTTCTTTCCAATATCGAAAAGCCGGTTTGGAAATACGCAAAAAATCATAGTCACCGGGAAAAACAATTTTGCCTTGACTATAATATTGGTCAAATGTATCTTTCGTAACTGCCCATGTTCTAAGTGGATTGGCAGGATACTGATCTCCGTTTTTTGGATTTATCATCACAAAATTACTATTCGGACGTTCAGCTGCCGACCTTTGAGTTGTTATATCATGAATACGCCAAGGCTTTCCCGGATAATCTGGAGTTTCAAAGTATTGTCTCTCTGGTCCATCAATTCTTGCAACATAATCATTACTTTTTGCGAATACCAATATCCATTCGTAGTCTTGTGAAACTCCAAAAGGCACATCGGATTTTGCTGTTCTCTTTCTCCACGGGAAAGTTGCCACATAATTCTCGTGACCGAAAACCTCCTTACCCAGTTTCAAGAGATTCTCAACTTCATTATCATCAATACTGATAAAAATAACCCCATCATCCGTCAGCAAATCCTTCGACAGTTTTAGTCTCGGATAGATCATATTCAGCCAGTCGGTATGGAAGCGACCGTTGCTTTCGGTATTCGGAACAAGACGGTTGCCCTCGGCGTCGAACTGACCGCTTCTGGCAAGGTATTCCTCCGCGCTTTCAGCAAAGTCGTCCTCATATACGAAATCGTTGCCGGTGTTGTAAGGAGGGTCGATATAGATCATCTTTATTTTGCCGAGATAGGTCTCCTGCAAAAGCTTCAGCACGTCAAGATTATCACCTTCGATATAAAGGTTCTGCGTTGTGTCAAAATCAACGCTCTCCTCCCGGCAGGGGCGCAGGGTCGCGGAGATCGGAGAGTTAGCAAGCAGTATCGATTTCTTCTTGTCCGGCCATGTGAACTGATACCGCTCCTCATTTCCTTCAACAACAACGGAGGAAAGCTCCTGTTTCAGCATATCAAAGTCAATGCAGATCTCCGGCTTGCCGTTATCGTCAAGCCGCTCTGTCAGGCAGTTCGGGAACAGTTCGCCGATACGCCTGATATTATCGTCAACTTTGTTGGGAGTGTGCATTTTTAATCTTCTCATTATTACAATACCCTTTCTTTGTTTACTCTTTCCCAAAACTGTTTAGGTGAATATGCATTTCAATCTTTGTGTTTTGTTGTATCTCGCCTTTGTTTATTGCATCTAACAAATGTTTTGTGCTCTCATATGCATCTTTTGTTTTCATAAGATTATTCTGAATAAAAGAAGAAATAATCTCAAATGTACCGACACGTATTCTTGCATCATTTAGTTCCTTATAGATTTCAAAATCTTTTGGCTTCTTTGCTTGTATAACACAGAACCCATCATCCAGAAATAGTTGGATTACTTTTGCTGGATTAAACATTGTCGTAATCTTCATCCTCTTGAAATACAAGTCCTCGCATGTTTTATCATCAATATGCCACCATAAAATGGGTTCACCAAACATGTTTATTCTTGTATTTAACTCCCCAATGAAAACCATATTATATGAACTTTCTGGTTTCATAAATGAGTTTACTCTTTGTTTTAGTTCATTCTCCGCAATATCAAAATCCTCTGGATTCAATAGAATTTCATTTAAAGATTCATAGTTACTCCAGTTTGCAAGTATCATCAAAGAGTTATCACTATTCAATGCAACAGGAGCAGCAGGATTGAGACCATCAAGAATGGCGTGGTCATAGGATGTGTATTGATCGAACAATTTACCGCTTTCTTTATTTGTGAATAGATCCTCTTGCTCCTTTATTTGTGCTTCAATTTTAGGAAAATCTTTCTTTATTTCGTTAATACTCTCAGTAAAAGATTGGCTTTTTTCTATACTTGATGGTGTTGAAATCTTCTCAGTTGTTGTTATAGCAGCAGATATCTGAAGGGTGTCATCGATTTGTTTTGTTTTGATTTCACCAACCCCCATTATTGTACCATTAGAGAAGTCATAAAGAGAAAAATCTCCTATTCTCAGCATTGACGTAATGCCATGATATAATACATAACAACCATCAATTCTATTACACATTTTTATGAATTGAAGTTCACCAAGCCCCCCAATTCCACTCGTGAATAATCCTGTAGACTTGTGTTGAAAGTGTTTATCTAATTCTTTTCGATTATTCCTAAAAAAATACCATGCAAAAGCATCTCCCAAATCTTTGCCCATTTCTATGACTGACTTTATCGCATCTGAATATAATGCATTTGTTCTCATTGCTTTCGCAAAAGTCACATGCTCAAATTCAACCTTTCTTGAAATAAGTGTATTTTTTTCTTTTTGGAGTTTTAAATAAAAAGTCATCAATTCATTAAGGCATTCTGCGAGCAGCGGTTGAAATGTCAACAACGTATTAGCCATATTATCTCTCGCATGCCGAAGGTCTAAAAGCAATTCAAAACACATATGAAGTGTCTTCTCAGCTTCTCCTATTACTGTTTGAACTTCATCTTTAGTTATAATGGAATATTCCACATGTAATACTCCCACATCAAATTATACCCATATTATTTCCGCATATTGATGTTTCAATTTATTTATTTGCATTAACAACTCAATCTTTTTCTTCGGTTGTTTCTCAGCTCTTGCGATTTTTTCGAGTTTATCTATTTCCTTTTGCAGCTTAGCCCGTTTCTCATCAATGGCGATCTGTTCATCAAGGCTGTTGCCCGACCGGATTTCGATATCGCCGATCTGAACGATAATATTCTGCCATACCTCGTCAAGATCAAGGCCTTTCAGAGTGACAGTAATATCGTCGGTTTGTCGCCACGGTGTGCTGATGACCTTTCCGCGAAAAACCGAGAGCCGCGCTTCTTTGCCGTATTCAAGGACAAAGAGCATATTCTGCCCGATCAGCCTGGAGAGCTGACCGATAATCCGTTCGTCGCAGTCCCTGCGTTTCAACGAAACGAGGAGAACGTAGAAGGATTTTACTTCCTCTCCGGCAGCGACGGCGACCGTCACGGGAGATATCTCGTTTACGATGGTGATACGGGATATATCCGCGTCAAAACGATCCTTCGCCGCGGTGTTCATATTGAATTTCTCGTATATCGCTTTCTTGGGCAGCTGTTTGCTGACTTCGGACGATTTCGGTAATCCAAACATTGTTTAATTCCTGATCACAAGGAAACATATCAGCTCAAAATCATCCAGTCCCCTTATCTCGTCCGCGCGGAAGCTGACCTGTCCGCCGCCGAGGAAACTGTCGATATCGCTTTCTTCTTTGACTTCGATAATGGAAGAAATGGCGTCTCCGAGAAGTTTTGAATACCCGCTCATATTCCTGCCGTCCCGCGTCTCTTTATTGAAAGCGCGGTACAATTCCGGGATCGGCTCGGTTTTGCCTTTGCACAGGAACCGCATCTTATCAAGCATATCTTTCGGAGACAGATGATCGCAGATCACTTCTCCGGTTCTGCTTATATAGACCATGTAGAAAGGATGGAGCCGGTTCTTATCGTTGATGTTCACGCTGTTTGAGCGGTTTTTCAGAACGTATATCACGCCCTCGGGCGCGTCATCGGCGGCGCGCGCCACAGAATGAAGCCCGAACGGAGTCTTTTCTATGTCGGGATTGTGTTTGATATATTCCAGAAGGTCAAGCCGGAATTCATTAAGGCCCAGATCCATGATGGAAATACCGCTCGACATATCCTCAATGTCAACGACCTCTTCTTTCAGTCGTTTGAGCTGGGATTTGCGGTATTCCAAATCCGTCTTTTCCTCTTCACTGATAATATTATCGTCTCCCGTGGCGGTCATATCGACGATCTTCATGCGGGTCTCGACTTTGCTTTTCAGGTCGATATACTCGTCAAGAGTCACGTCCGGCCAGAAATTGACGAGCTGGATGCATTGATTACGGCTTCCGATACGGTCGATTCGCCCGAACCGCTGAATAATGCGCACGGGGTTCCAGTGGATATCGTAATTTATCAGGTAGTCGCAGTCCTGTAAATTCTGACCTTCCGAAATACAGTCCGTCGCGATAAGCAGGTCTATCTCCGTCGGGTCATCCGGCATCAGCAAATGCTTGTCCTTGGAAACAGGAGAAAAACAAGTCAGGATCGTATTCAGATCCGTATGTTTAAGACTTGCCGTGGTCTTTCCGTCCACCGTGCCGGAAATCATCGCGGAGTCGATACCGAAGCCGGTCTTCATATACCGGCTGACGTGGGTATAGAGATAGTTGGCTGTATCCGTGAACGCGGTGAAAATAATAACCTTTTTGTTATCTCCGTTGATCGGATGTTCGATTTTGTTTTTCAGGAGCCTGAACAGCTCCTGAAGCTTGGTGTCGTGTTCCGGCGTGATATCCGAGACCATTTCCGTAAGCAGTTCAAGAGTTTCGCTGTCTTTCGCAAGGTACCTGCGCCATGACGCGTAATCCATATCCGCAAGTTCGATTCTGACCTTTCTGCCGAAAGAAAACAGCTCGTCGCTGTTCTGGTCTTCGGAATCGAACTCATCGACGTCCGCAATATCCGTCAGGTCCATTGTGACGGATGAATGTCTGTCATAAGCGTCTATTTTCTCAATCGTACTGTTTATCAGGTCTTTGATCCTCGAAAGCGTCAGGTTGAAGGACCAGACGGAGCTTTCCATTCGCTTCATCAAATTGATCGCTGTAATGCGGCGAATGCCCTGCTCACGGCTCGCCTGCGTAAAGCCGACGTTTACCTTGTTATCCTCAAAAAGTTCGGCGTATTTTTCGATCTTACTGGCAAGAATAAAATGCGTCGGCGTATATATCGAAAGATTGAGCAGCATAAGTTGCTCGAATATCTCGTTGTAGTTTATAGCGGATTTCAGGTCGGTCAGGCGGGGCTGCATGGATATGGGCTTAAGCCTCGTCGGGAAAGTGCCGATCTCGGAAGTGTCGTAATACTTCTGAATATGCTTCCTCGACCTCGCGATGGTAACGGAATCCAGGACCTCGAAGAAATCGAAGTCCAGCATTTTAAGCAGGTTCGCAGTCGTTCTTTCCGATGCATCCCATTTGCTCCAGATATTGAACGCTTTTTGCGCACTTCTGAAAATATCGTCTATGGAGCGTTTCGTGTTCAGTTTCTCGTCGATATAGTCTGTATTTCCCTCATACGCAAGCGCGAGCTGATTCCTGAGGTCGAAAAAACGGTTGTTGACCGGCGTTGCGGACAGCATAAGGACCTTCGTTTTTACCCCGGCGCGTATGACTTTATTCAGAAGCCGAAGATACCGGTTCTCTTTTTCGTTATCTTCTCCGGAAAGCTTTCCGCCGTTCCTGAAATTGTGGGACTCGTCTATCACCACAAGGTCATAGTTGCCCCAGTTCAGACGGCTCAGGTCCAGTCCGTTTGAGAATCCGTGAATACGGTTCAGGTCGGTATGATAAAGGACGTCGTACCGGAGCCGGTCCGCGGCTATCGGGTTGTTGACGTAGTTGTCTTTATACGTATTCCAGTTGTTTGTAAGCTTCTTCGGACAGAGAACGAGTACGGACTTGTTTTTGTTTTCATAGTATTTGATAACGGCAAGCGCGGTAAAGGTTTTGCCCAGACCTACGCTGTCCGCAAGTATACAGCCGTTGAATTTTTCAAGTTTATTGATTATGGCAAGAGCGGCGTCCTTCTGGAAATTGAAAAGCATGTTCCAGATTTTGCTTTCTTTGAAGCCGGTCGCCTCATTGGGAAGAACGTCTTCCGAGATATCCTCAAGAAACTCGTTGAATATGTTGTAGAGCGTAACAAAGTATATAAAATCGGGCGAGTTCTCGTTATATGCCGCAGTGATGTTTTCGATCACTTCCTCCGTGACGAGCTGCATCCTTTTCGGATCGTTCCAGAGACTGTTGAACAGGTCAAGATACTGCGTGGAGAACGGCGCTTCGGTTTTCTGGACAAAGTTATACGCGTTATTGCCCCGTTCGCATCCCAGATCGACCGTCGTGAACCCGGCAAGCGGCATATAGCTCTTATCGTCAAGCGTCATGAAACCGGGCATATTTTCGTTGGTCACATTGGATTTGAATGTGACCTTTTCTTTTATCCAGTCAGCGCATTCGCGGGCGATAGCCTTCTGAGTCAGTTCGTTGCGGAGTTTGACCTCAAAATCCGTACCGTACAAACTGCGCTCACGGTTAAGACGCGGGATATAAAATTCCCGTTTTTCCTTTTTGGTTTTCTCTGTGGTGAATGTCGGAGAAGTGAAGATAAATCGCAATTCATCAATGCTCTTCAGTTCTTGTTTCAGTTCCTGAAAAGCATATATAGAAAAACATGCGGCGGCAATGGACAGCCTGCTGCCGGGTTTTATCTCCTGAGACAGATCATCCCGCAGGGTTTTTGATGTGTTGTCGATCAGTTCCATGCGCTGCGCCTTTCAAAAGCAGTTTCTGAATGTTAAACATACAATAATACTTATCTATTTTACCGCAAATAAAATCAAAATGCAATACTTGCCATTACCCGGAAAAAAGCTCCGCCCGGGAAAAATCCGGACGGATTGTTGTGTCATATGCAGGAAAAGAACCGGCGGGGTTTACTTAAAAGATATATGCCGTGCCGGCTTTGCCGTTATAGGTATTGCCGTTATAAGTGAAGCTGCCCCCGGCGAAGAACGCGGCGGCGATCCTGCCGTCCGGCAGCCTGACCGCCTGGACCGAGGGCGTGTTTTCGATGACTTCGAATTCAGCGTCGGTATTCTCGGACATGACGGTATAGGCGTACGAGCCTGTATTCTCCGTGTAAACGGTGAAGATATCGCCCTCGGCGGGAATGTCGGAATAGGTGAGGTTGTTCCTTCTCCAGGAGCCCGCGCGGTGCACGTTCTCCGCAATAAGCGTCCCGCCCTCCAGAAGCTCGTATTTTATGCCGTTATGGATCACCGTGTTGCCGTCCTGACTGAATTCGCCTGTGAAATAAGATTGGTCGAGGGTGGTGAACATCTGCCTGCCCGCGCCGTCTTTCATCCCGGCGCCGAGCAGTATCACCGCGTTATCGGTGGCGAAGCAGGAGACCGTCATCTCTATTCCCTCGTGTGTCGTTTTG
>JAILQN010000286.1 GCA_024699005.1 Clostridia bacterium | reverse complement strand
GAACACAAAACGGTTTTTCAGAGCATCTTTTCCCCAATACTGCCTCATCTGCCTTGATAATACGACAGTATTATCTGCGGCAGCTTCGTTGTCTTGAAAAAAATCTGCCTCTGAAAAACTGCTTCGCACCTTTGGACAAGGTATTGTTGAGTTATTTTGTGCTCTGAAGACGCCGCTTTGCTGACGCAAAGCAAGGATGAAGAGCGCGAAAGAGCCAAAAAGACCCGGCCAAAGGCGATTCGGGTTCGACTCCCCTTACCCTTATCGGTAAAATGGAATAGATCCCGCTTTCGCGGTTATCCGACTTCAAAGATCTGCCTCTCGTCGCAAGCGACCATGTACTGCCTGAGCGTCGGCGTCACCTGCGAAACGAAGTGGGCGTGGCCGTGGCCGACGAGGTGTTTACCGTGACCGACGTAAACATCAGCAAAGCAAAGCGGCAGAGCGAAGGCTTCTTCGTTGTTTCCGGTGTATTTACTCCCTTTGCTTTGTTTCGGAGCTGACTTGATAATATGATAGCAAGTATTACCGAAAAACGCAAGCTTTTTAAATCAGGGACGTCGATGCGGGCTTTAACGGCGAGGCGTTCGACTTCATACGCCGCAGGCGCGCTTCACCCGCGAAGCGTCATGATGAAGTCAGCGCCTGACGGCGCTTAATGAAGACGGGCTGCGCCCTGATGAAGTCACTCGCTTCGCTCGTTAATGAAGTCGTTCGCCGCGCTCACTAATGAAGCGAAGTCGCCCCAATGAAACAATCAGTTCCGAAGGAGCGTCTTCATTTCTTCATTAGCGTAAGCGTCTTCATTAGCCCCGCAGGGGCGACTTCATTTCCACCAGCAAAAAAACGCCTTTCGGCGTTATTTTGCTGTGTACCATCGCCCAAAAGTGCACTTTTTGAGGTATCATCGCCAAAAAGTACACCATTATTCACCAACTGAAAAGATCGTCATCGCCCGTGTTGATGAAAGAATGCTGTGATCCTTTTGGACGGATGTGCATAACTCTGGCTTTCAAATCTTCCATTTTCAGCCGCCGAATAGCGAGGAGAAGGCGATGCGAATGTTTGCCAAGATGGTCTGCAAGGTAACCAACAGACTCATCACGCTTTGCAGATACTGCGGCAGAACGGTCACCTTGACGCTGCACGCCGCGCCGGAGCCGGGATCGGTGACCGTTACGACTGCGCTGCCGGCGCGCTTGCCGGTCAGAATGACGTAGCCATATTCATAGGTATCGCGCTTGCCGGGACCGACGCCCAGCACGCTTTCATCGCTGCTTGTGATCTCCGCCGTGAAAATATCGAACCGGTCCTTCGCGTCGTCCGGTCTCGGATAGATATACAATTCATCTTCTCCACCGGCGATCATCCACATGGTGTTGTCGATGGCGGAATTGTCCAGCGTTTCGATTTTTGCTTCGTTCGCCGCCAACGCCGTAGAGCCGAGCGTCAGCAGAAGAATAGACAGCAAAACAGCCAAAAGCGTTTTTACGGTTTTCATATAAATGCACTCCCTTTATTCTTTTGTTGAGATTATTATACAACATTTGCCGCCGGAAAACAAGATTGTAAAGGAAACTATCTGCTTCGCGTAAAAAAATGTTTGATACATAAAAAATCTGTCGGCAGAAGAGTTCCTTACAGTTGTTCAAGATATCTTGACCTGTTATCAGCCGGACAAAGATAAATCTGCACAGCCCCGAAAAGTGATAAAGATTGGAAGCGGGGCAATGCGTGAAATAAAAACAAAAGGGAAAATATGAATAATCGGACGTTTTCCTCTATTTCTGAACGATTACCCCCTATACCTGATCATTTACAAAAAGGGGAAAACAGCTAAAATCACACTTTTTTAAACGCAAAAAGGCCCTCTGCGGATCAAACTGTAACGGGCTTTTGCTTTGCCGGAACGTCAGAACCCTTGCAAATCAACGGGTTCCGGCGTTTTCTGGCAAAAAAGTATCTCCACGATAATTCTATCAAAATTACCGTGGAGATATGTGTGTTAGCTCCCAAAAGTACACTTTTTAATGGGTAAAAACCTAAAAGTACACCGCTAACAGCTATTTGCCATCAATCAGAGAACCGTCCCCTGATTGACTGATTGATGTGAAAAATATATCTTTTTTATCGTACCGGCTGGATTTATGCAGCGGGATCCTGTATAATGGAATCGGTTGAAAATGACCGCGCTTGCAATAACAGTATTTTATTACAGTGAATGACGGAGGCGCGTATGTATATCGCAAAACCGACAGAACAACAGCTTGCCTGGCACGAGATGGAGCTTGGCGTGCTGATCCATTACTGTATGGAGATGTACCGCCCGGAGCTGAAGGGCGACTGGTATAAAACCGCCACGGTGCGAAAGGCGCTGTCGCCGGACACGATCCATCCGGAAAAGCTCGATCCGGAGCAGTGGGTGCGCTGCGCCGCGGAGCTGGGCGCGAAATACGCGGTGCTGGTCGCGAAGCACTGCACCGGTTTCGCCCTTTGGGATACGAAGGTCAATGATTTTTCCATCGCGCACACCGATTGGCGCGGGGGCGGCGGCGACGTTTGCCGTGAGTTCGTGGAGGCGTGCAGAAAGTACGGATTAAAGCCCGGATTTTATTACAGCACCGTCTGCAACGGATATTACGATATCAACGACAACCTGCCGCAGGATACCGGCAGAAAACAATACCGCGATTACGTGAAATGCGTGGAGGCGCAGGTCAGGGAGCTGTGGAGCCGCTACGGCGAGCTGATAGAGATCTGGTTCGACGGCGGCGTGATCCCGCCGGAGCGGGGCGGGCCGGACCTGATACCGCTTTTGCGCGAGTACCAGCCGAACGCGATCTGCTTTCAGGGCCCGCGGGATTGGGCGCACAACGTCCGCTGGGTCGGTAACGAGGACGGCCTTGCGCCGGAAAACTGCTGGGCGACGACCAACGCGGGCGAGGCGCGTTACGACGGGACTGCGCCGGACGAGCAGGCCGGCGTCGGCGATCCCGACGGCAAGTATTATTGGCCCGCCGAAACCGATATGCCGAACCGTACCCACGAGGCCTTTGGCGGCGGCTGGAGCTGGCAGCCGGGCGAGGCGCATCTGTGTTACACGCCGGAACAGCTGCTGGATTGCTATATCCGTTCCGTCGGAAGAAACTCCAACCTGCTGCTGGGAATGGCCATCAGCCGGGACGGCGATTTTCAGGACGAAGCGCAGTTCCGCGCGTTCGGCAGGCTGATCTGTGAGACCTTCGGCAGCCCTCTCGCGTACCGATCGTTCCCGGCCCTGACGGACGGCCGTTGTGAGATCACGCTGGACGGGGCGAGGCCGGTGAAATATCTGATGATCCGGGAGGATATCCGTGAAGGCCAGCGCATCCGCGGCTTCCGTATACTGGCGGACGGCAAGCCCGTTTATGAAAGCGAATGCGTCGGACATAAACGGATCGTTCCCTTCAAAGAGCTGACGGCCCGGCGTATCACGTTCGAGATCAATAAAGCCGCGGGAACGCCCGCCGTCCGCGATATCGCGGTCTACGGCTGACCCGGGAGCAAAGAATATCACAGGAGCGAAGGCATGGAAAAAAGAACGGTATAAAGAAAAGAATCGCTGAGAGAGATCTCCTTTCCCATGGGTGGGATCGGCACAGGCTGCATCGGGCTTGCGGGCAACGGCAGCCTGATCGATTGGGAGATCTTCGATCGCCCGAACAAGGGCGGCGACAACTGCTTCAGCCATTTCGCCGTGAAGGCGGCGCGGGACGGTAAAACACTGGACGCCCGCGTGCTGACGGGCGACATAAAAGACAGGGGACGGTTCCTTGTCTTTAAGCGTCAATGATGTCGCCGCCTTTGGCGGCTAATGATGTTTCTCCGCTGCGCTCCGAAATGATGTTGCTCGCCTTGCTCGCAATGATGCGATGTTTGCCCTCATGTGCCGCAGCACACATCATCAGCGCAGCGACATCATGTTCGAAGCACACATCATTTGCCCGACAGGGCAAATATCATTCAAAAACGCCCTTTTGTCGGTAGACAAAAGAGGCGTTTTTGATGTGTATCATCGCCCAAAAGTACACCAATAAGTACCCTGACAAACCGGAATTTGTTAAACTGCCAGATATACGGTATTCCAGACGCGGAGCTCGGGCATAACAAAACTGATGAAGTTTCCTCTTAAATCTTTCCCGCTCGTGAATGTGAGTTCTTCCATGATTCCGCCGTTTAGATCTGGAGAGGAGAGGTAAACATGGCCGGGAACTCGACTCACGTACTGGCGTACGGCGACGGATCTTCTTGTTTTCGGCATGGCCTGTGTTCCGTCGGCGTCCGTCCAGTCGAGCTTTTCGACGCCCTTAAAATTGATGAAATTCAAAACCATTTCTCCGGTTGCTTTTTCGCGATTTATGCACCAGATCCCGTTCTTCTTCGGGTTTCCGGGAACGGTTTTCAGATCGACTATCGTCTTCTTGTCGCTCGGTTTGAACGCCGCGTCCCTGAGAATGTTCTCATAGGCGACAAAGAAGGAATAATAGCTCTTCAGCGAAGCGTCAAGGCCTTCGCCGATCTTAAGAGTGCCGCCGGGGTAGTATTCGCTTTTAAGCATCCCTGTGTCGCCGAGTTCGAGATGCGCCGCACCGGAAGCCATCAGCGTCGCGTCGGTCAGAAGGATGCCGGCGGGGTTGAACAATTCGGCGGAGCTGTTTTTGTCCATATACGCGGCCATGACGATCCCCTTGTCATCCGTCATCTTGTTGCGCAGGCGATAGACCTCGTTTCGAAGATCATGATATCCCCGACCGTCGCCTTCCCAGAACTCTTCATAAACGATGTCGTAAACGGTTTCGGAAAGCATCTCGTCGCTGCCGTAGCCCGAAACCGGATTGAAGATCACTTTCGCATCTAACTCGTCACGCAGCCTGTTCAGCAGCGGAACGTAGTTCTGAGCGAGGTTGACCTCGTTTCCTTCGGCGTCATAGAGTGTCCCTCTTCCTCCGAGGGAATCCGTCTGAAGCCCGTCATAGCCGAACGCGTCGAGAGCGTCCTTCGTGACTTTCAGGTAGTGATCCTGCCAGTTTTCGTTCGCCGGGTCGAAAAGATAGATGCGTTGAGTCTCCCACGATCCCGGAAGCTCGCCGTGAAAATCCTGCTGAACGGCGCCGCTGTCCTTGAACAGCCCCCACGAGCGGTCGATCCCGCGATCGGCGTAATCCTGGTATGCGCCGAAAAGGAGATTGTAAAGGAACGAATCCATCCCGCGCTCATGACCGCGGTCGATCAATCCTTTGACCGTGCCGAAAGAAGCCGTCTGTCTCGCCAACGTTTGCCACGTCGCGTCGGGCGATTCCGGCGTTCCGGCAAGCGGCTGATCGTGGCGGTCGAGAACGTCGTAGAAGAACAGACCCGTGATGTGATAACGGTTAAGACGGTCGATCGTCGCGTCAAGCTCTTCGTCCGTCTGAGCGGTATAGTTCGTCAGATAACCGTAGCGCGGAAAGCGCGACCAGTCGGAGGCGACCTCTGCGGCGGTCATCGCCGAATCAGGCGTTTTCCCTTCTTCCGCCGCGTAAACTTCGACCGCGTAAGCGGTGAAATCCGTTGCGGGGAGATCCAGATCGATCGTCAGTGCGACGGGTTCTCCTGCTTCGAGAGAAACGGCAGTTTCGCTTTTCAAAGACCGGCTTCGAAAGATGCGTCGCCTTCACGGTCAGTCCGATCTGTGCGTCCCGCCCGGACTGCAGCGTCACGGTCAGGACCGGTTTTTCGCCCGGAAGGTAACGGGCTTTGTCCATATAAATATCACTGATCACGGCTTAGCCCTCACTTTTTTCCGTTTGGACCCCCAGCTTTCCCTTTATCCAGTCGCGTAAGATACTTAAAAAAGAACAGATGCGATTCAGCGCGCTTTTGAAAAAACTGCCGTCCTTTTCAGCACTGTCATCGGGCTCTGTTTCGGCGCGCTCGACCGACGCGCTTCTTCCGTCCGAAGCAAAGGAGCGCAAAGTGGACGCCTGAGAAGCGAACAGAAGAACAAAAACAAGAAGCAGAGAAATCAGCTTTTTCATGATCGGCCTCCCGAAATTAAAACATTTCATCTTTCTTTACTCGATTCCAATTCCTATGCACACTAAGAATTCAAGCGTCTCCTTTTCCGGAAGCGGCAAAAACCTTCGTTTTTCACCGGATCCGCCGTAACACACTCCATTTTTCAGTATAACAGAACGCAAAGCGGAAGTCAACCGAACACGCTGCGCCGGAAAAAGAAAAAACCGCGCTCACGCGCGGCCGTTCTCATCCCGGACGTTATACGTCCCTGAAGCCTCTGCCGATGATATTGCTGGAGGT
>JAILQN010000271.1 GCA_024699005.1 Clostridia bacterium | reverse complement strand
GACAACAGACCGCAAAACTGAATATGCTTTTCGCGCTGGCGAATCTCTACTTAGCCGACAGACCTTCTGTTACGGCTTGATTCGCTTTACGCCGAAACCCGAAAAACAGGGACTTTCTGTCTAAAAATTAATATTGTTGATCTCCTCGGATTATTATGGGGATGTTTTTCTGTCCGAATGATAATAGTGAGGTGTTGCCATAAAATTATATGCTAAATGGTTTGACGAGAATGATACACTTGATTCAGACAACGACGGTATAAAAGATTCTGTCGAACTGCAGTTTGGTTCTGATCCTACAAAAATTGATACAGATAATGACGCAGTCAGCGATTATAATGAATTGAACTGGTTAAACACTGATCCGACTGTGAACGATTCAAACAATGACGGGATTTCAGATGGTGATGATGATGCAGATAATGATGGTTTAACGAACGCCGAAGAAACACTTCTCGGAACAAATCCCGCATATTTTGATTCGGATTATGATTATCTCTCTGACTATGATGAAGTAAACAAATATCATACGGATCCTTTGAATCCGGATTCGGATAATGACGGGGTTCCTGATGGGAAAGAGGTACAAAACAATTCCGATCCGCTTGTAAAAGAATCTGTTTTTGAAACGGAAGTCAGTGTCGGAACGATAGATGCGGATAATCCCGTATCTGTTTCCGCTAAAGTGACAACGGATAATATCGGCGCCGGCACGCTTGATATTAAAGAGGTATCTCATTCGGATAATGCCCTTATATCGATTCTGATACCCGGTCGTATCGGATCCGCATATGATTTTTCTGCTGAAGGAGAATTCATCTCGGCGCAGATTTCATTCAGTTATGATGAGTCGCTTGGTGATATTGGTGATGATTTTCAACCGAGAATCTACTATGTCAACGAAGAGACCGGGGAATTTGAAGAACTTGAGGATCAGATTGTTGAGAACGGGGTGGTCACAGCAACAGTAAGTCATTTCTCAACCTATATTCTGCTGAACGAGGTGGAATTTGACACAGTATGGGATACGGAAATCAAGCCGTCAGATTATGAAGGTGATTCGAAGAAGGGATTGGATATTGTTTTTGCTTTGGATTCATCAGGTTCAATGTGGTCGAATGACTATAATGGGATCCGAAGAGAAGCAGTTAAACAATTTGTTGATAAGCTGGGGGAAAATGACAGAGCGGCTGTTGTTGATTTTGATGATTATTCATATGTTGTTCAGAGTTTTACTTCAGACCATGCTCTTCTTTATAATGCTGTAGATATGATAGATGATGACGGAGGGACAAGTTTAAGCGAAGGAATGAGTACGTCCATCGATCTATTTACTGGTTCTGGATATACAAGAAAAGATGCTTATAAATATATCGTCTTCTTGACTGATGGTGAGGGTGATTACTCTGATTCTTACACAGCAGAAGCTTATAATAATGGGATTGTGGTTTATACCGTCGGGTTGGGCGAAGATGTTCAGGAATATGTTTTAAAAGAGATAGCAGATGGAACAGGCGGGAAATACTATTTCGCATCACAAAGCAATCAGCTTCTGGATATATATTCTGATGTGTCTGTAGAAACTGTGGATTACGTTACAGATTCAAATAACGACGGTATCAGTGATTATTATACAAACTTGATTGATTCAGGGAAACTACTGCCTTCGAACGGAGCATACGATTATGTTGGCGTGATTGATATGTATGGAGAAGAAGAAAACGACTGGGATGGGGATGGTCTGTTAAACGGCGAGGAAATCGAAATTGTTACGTCATCAAGCGGGAAAACATATATCCGAGTAAAATCAAATCCATTGTTGGAGGACACAGACGGAGACTATATTAATGATTATACAGAGATTAAAACATACCATACTGACCCGTTGCGGTACACAAAATACGGTGGGACAAGTGTTGATTCTTTTGTAAATGATGATGATTATATTTGCGCACAAGCTTTTAGCCAAAAAGATATTGTAATTAGTATTAGTGGATTATTTGATTGGCAGAAAACAAAGCAAAGTAAAGAAACATATATCAATTATTTTTATGATTACGCTTCAGAGAAAAGCATTAACTCTGCTGCAAAAGCGCGTGAAGAGTTGGCTAAACGTGAAAAAGCATGGGAAACCATTGAAAACATTGTCAGTATTTTAAAAATCACAAAGGATATAGTAGATATAGGAACAAATTTATCATCTTATGATAGCGCTGTTAAAGGACAGGTTACTAAATATAATAATTTACACAAGGACGCACTTAGTCTGTATAATAAAAAAGACTATGATGCAGTTATGAAATCAGTAGATGGCGTCAAAAATTTTAAAGAAGCTCTAAGCATTTTGAGTGATGTTCGCGATTTGTTTGAAGAGTCAGATGCTGATAAATTATCAGATATTATACTAGAAAAAATAGCCGCTTTCACATCTGGTGTTTCAACGATTGTAAAATCGGTATCCGTATTTGAGAAGTGGCACTGTTCGATTCAAAAAGTCAATGGTTTTTCCAGACATTATCAAACATGGCTTGGTAAACGTCCCGCTGGGGATGTTTCATTGGGCACAGTTGTCAGTGTGGGAATTGATGTCGTGAATTTTGTCACTGATGTGGCGGATTTGGCAAATCTCTATGGAAAACTTCAGGCGAACAGCGAGGCGTTCAATGAGTATATCGAATTGATCGAGTACGTATCCAACAATGCTGAAAATAAATACACAAGAGTTGCAGCCGGAGATATAGTTAAAATCGTTCTTGACAAGTCAAATACAGAGTACTATAAACAACTGATTAAAGCTATTGAAGCAACTTCCAGAGAAGTCCGTATAAAAATTGCGCTTTCAATAGCTGGAGATTTTTGTCCCTACGTTAAGGTTGCAAAATTAGTCATTGATATCATTGAATTGAGTGTTTCCCTTTCAGGAATGACTGATTATGCACAATGTTGTGTGCAATCGCAAGCCATCTACGCCTTGTCAAATGGTTGTAATTATTATCTTTCAGGACTTTATGACGTAAGTGGAGAGTGGTATTCATTTGATAACCATAATAGTGAAACAATGTCTTTATATCTTACACAATTGGCCCAAAGCAGAATCGTTGGTGAGGACAACATCTGTAATATGTTAAAGAAAGGGTCAATTGGGAACACGATTGTAAAGTGGGCTTACAATTTGACAAATAAAGAGATTGATGAAAAATTCATGATGATTATTAACCCCTTGTATACTAATGCTGAGCGTCTAAATCTTCAACTGTCAAATAAACTTCCGCATTATCCGGATGATTACACTCCGGTTTTGATTTTGTATAATGTTATATAGTTAAAATGCATATATTGTATTGATCATTTTAACCGACAAATTATTAATTCTTAAAGACCGAGGTTCCATTGTTGGGACCTCGGTAAATATTAAGATGATAACTGTATTATCCGGCGATAAACCAATAATAAGTCCTTTAATAATAAATACAGACCTGGAATCCTACTCGATAAGCATCGCGTCACCGAACGAGAAGAATCTGTATCTTTCTCTGATCGCCTCGTTATAAGCCGCGAGGACTTTTTCCCTGTCATAGAACGCGCTGACGAGCATGATTAGCGTGCTCTCGGGCAGGTGGAAGTTGGTGATGAGCGCGTCGACGCATCTGAATTTATATCCGGGATAGATGAAAATACCGGTGGAGTCGCCGCCCGCGGGGACTCTGCCGTTTTCATCCGAGGCGGATTCGAGCGTCCTTAAAGAGGTCGTGCCCACGGCTATGACCCTGCCGCCGTTCACCTTCGTTTCGTTGATCGTATCGGCGGCTTCCGGCGGGATATAATAGCTCTCGGTGTGCATCACGTGGTCCTCGATGTTCTCGGTCTTGACCGGACGGAAGGTCCCGATGCCCACGTGCAGGGTGACGTATGCGATCCTTACGCCTTTCTGCTTTATTCTGTCCAGCAGATCGAGGGTGAAGTGCAGTCCCGCGGTCGGGGCAGCGGCGGAGCCCGGCGGCTCGGCGTAGACTGTCTGATAGCGGTCGCGGTCCTTCAGCTCGTGGGTGATGTAATGCGGCAGCGGCATTATGCCTATCTTATCGAGCACCTCATAGATATTCGGGGCGTCGTACTCAAAATGGGTCACGCGGTTGCCGTTTTCGAGCACGCTCAGAACCTCGCCGATCATTTCGCCGTTCCCGAAGGTGAAACGGTCACCCTCCCGCGCCTTTCTGCCGGGCCCGGTGATGCACTCCCAATTGTCGGAACCGAGGTTTTTCAGCAGAAGGAATTCCACCTTCGCTCCCGTGGATTTTATACCGTAAAGCCTTGCGGGCAGGACCTTTGAATTGTTGAGGACAAGGCAGTCTCCGGGCTTCAGGTATTCGATTATATCGTAAAAATGCCTGTGCCCGATGGAATCGTCCGCCCTGTTCAGAACCATAAGACGGGACTCCTCACGTTTCTCGAGAGGATCCTGAGCGATAAGTTCCTGCGGCAGGTCGTAAAAGAAATCGGATTTTTTCATTTTTTTACTCCGTTTTATTGACACATTGTTCACACAGTATTATAATCCCCCTATGGCAAAAAAACAATAGTCAATTGATTGATCGGAGGTACAGTATGAAACAGTACAAAGTCGGCATCATCGGCGCAACGGGTATGGTCGGTCAGCGCTTTATAACGCTTCTGGCAGATCATCCGTGGTTCGATCTTGCAGTTCTTGCGGCAAGTCCGCGCTCCGCGGGCAAGACCTACGCCGAGGCTCTGGGCGGCAGATGGGTCATGAAGACCCCGATGCCCGGGAGCGTTGCGGATATGATCGTTATGGACGCGTCCGACGTAAAGGCCGTCGCCTCTCTGGTGGATTTCGTGTTCTGCGCAGTCGATATGAAAAAGGAAGAGATCAAAGCCCTCGAGCAGGCCTACGCCCGGGCGGAATGCCCGGTGGTGTCCAACAACTCCGCCAACCGCTTCACGCCCGACGTGCCTATGGTGATCCCGGAGCTGAATAACGGACACATAAAAATAATCGACGCTCAGAAAAAGCGTCTGGGCACAAAGCGCGGATTTGTCGCGGTCAAGTCCAACTGCTCGCTCCAGAGCTACGTTCCCGCGCTCTATCCTCTTGATCCGATCTACGGCGTACAGGACGTTCTGGTTTCCACGTATCAGGCGATCTCCGGTGCAGGCAAGACCTTTGAGCGCTGGCCCGAAATGATCGACAATGTAATCCCTTATATCGGCGGCGAGGAGGAGAAGTCCGAGCGCGAGCCTCTGAAGATCTGGGGCTCGGTCGACGGCGGAGAGATAAAGCTTGCCGATCGTCCCAACTTCACGGCGCAGTGCATCCGCGTACCTGTTTCTGACGGCCATCTTGCCTCCGTATTCGTCAGGTTCCGCGAGAAACCGGCAGTTGAGGACGTTATAAACATCTGGAAGAATTTCAAAGGCAGGCCGCAGGAACTCCGCCTGCCGCACGCGCCGAAGCAGTTCCTGCACTATTTCACCGAGGACAATATGCCTCAGACGGCTCTTACCAGAGAGCTTGAGGGCGGTATGGCGGTTTCGATAGGGCGTCTGCGCGAGGATACCCAGTACGACCTCAAATTCGTCTGCGTGTCTCACAACACTCTTCGCGGCGCGGCAGGCGGCGCGGTGCTTCTGGGCGAGCTGCTCTGCGCGGAAGGGTATATTTAATTCGGAATGCGGAATTCGGAATGAGGAATTTCGGATCGCTCCGCGACGTTTTTTTCAGAGCGGAGAGCGGAGTTCGGAGAGCAGAGATGAAAAAGGTTTTTATTTTATAAATACAGCCTGTGGCTTACGTTCTTCGTATTGACTTGCCACTGATCACTGGTCACTGACCACTCTTTAAGAGGTGAAAACTATGCTGAATATAATACTTGTGGGTTGCTGCGGCAGAATGGGCACAGCCGTAACCGCGGCGGCAAAGAACGCCGATAATATAAAGATCGTCGCCGGCGTGGACGTGTACGACAGCGGCGACAGAGCATATCCCGTTTACGGGAACATTGCCGACGCAAATGAAAACGCCGACGTCATAATCGACTTTTCCAATCCCTCGAGCCTGTCGTCCGTGCTCACTTACAGCCTTAAAAACAACGTCCCCGCAGTGCTCTGCGCCACGGGATACAGCGAGGAAGATATCGCCGCGATCCGCGGGGCTTCGGAGAAAGTCGCGATGTTCCGTTCCGGCAATATGTCTCTGGGCATAAACGTTCTGTCAAAGCTTGCGAAAGCGGCGGCGGAGATCCTGGGCGGTTCCTTCGACGTGGAGATCGTGGAAGCTCACCACGGCAACAAACTTGACGCTCCGAGCGGCACGGCTATCATGCTGGAGCACGCTGTGGAGGAAGGTCTGTCCTATGATCCCGAGATCGTCTATGACCGTCACGACCGTATTGCCAAACGTCCGAAGAACGAGATCGGGATGCATTCGATCCGCGGCGGTACGATAGTGGGCGAGCACGAGATCATTTTTGCGGGCAACGACGAGATCGTAAGACTCTCTCACACGGCGATGTCCAGAAATATCTTTGCGGACGGCGCCCTGAAAGCGGCGGAATATCTCGCCGGCAAGGCGCCCGGGATGTACGATATGTCCGACGTTATCAACGGTTAAGCATAAGGTAAGCACTGATTAATTCTTGTGCAAACATCTTGCCGGCTCTTTTTCCGGCATCTATCACAAAAATGCTCGTTAATACACAAAGTATTGCCTGCGCTTTTTGTTTCAGCTGCCGAAAAAATATCTCGGCAATCTGCATACACCGAATTAATCAGCACTTACTAAGAGATTCGATCCGGGTTCGGATCTCCTATGCTCAGGATAAGCCGAAAAAATACCGGGCGTCCTTTCGGATGCCCGGTGGATTCTGTCTGTATATCAGTCCAGCGCGCCGTTGTCGATCTTTTCAAGGACCTTTACGCTGGCGGCGTAGCAGTCCGCCAGACCCTTTTCGTTCATATTGTCGTAGGTGTCACGGCGGGTGTGGTAGTAGTTCTCGAGTTTATGGTTAAGTCCTGTGATGTCGGTCGCGCGGAAGCCCTTCTGCGCGTAAGCAGCTCCGTTGGTGGCGCCGCCCATCGGCGGGACCATGCCCTTCGTGCAGTGTACGCCTATCTCCTGGGCCGCGTCATAGAACAGATCGCCGACTTCCTTGTCCGTCGCTATGGTGGCGTTGATGTTGCGGTAATTGACCATAAGGTATTTCGGATCGTAAATGGTGTCGTAGGAGTATATGAATGTGGGAACGTCGTCATAGTCGTGCTCGTGCGCCTGAGCCCATGCCTGGGCGCCGCGAAGACCCGATTCCTCACTGCCCGCGAGGATGACGCCGACCTCGGTATTCTCAAGAGTGATGCCCGCGTCATGAAGCTCTTTGAGGATGGTTATGCCCATATAACAGCCGGAGAGATTGTCGTTCGCGCCGTCAACGACTCTTCTCTCGTTGGAGAGGAAGTAAAGACCGATGAGGAACGGAACGAATACCAGACCTGCGAGCGCCGCCACATAGAACGGATGAGCGGCAGTCTTGTCGATCATACCGAAATGTATACCGAATTTCGCCATATAGACGATGGAAAGAATAAGATAATAGAACGCGCCGGCGAAGCCGATCATTGCGTGTGCCTCAAACGCGACGCCGCCGAAATAGTAGTTGACGGGCCATTCCCACGTGGCGTCTATGTGACCGTCAAAAAACACCCTGCGCTTGGTCTCGCCGGAGCATTTTTTGATTGCGGTAACGCTGTGGCCGGTTTTCTCCGGGAACATCCAGTCGACAGCCTTTTTGTAAAGCCCGAATTCCAGGACCGCGAGGGTGAGGCCGACGACAATAAGGATAACGGAGACGATGGGCATGAAGAAGAACAGGATAATGGACGCCAGCGCAAAAGTGACCGTGATGTATATCCAGCCGAAGAACGCGCCGGGATGCTCCCGGAAGGATTCCACTTCGGAATATTCGCATCCGCACTCGTTTTTCATGTAATCAGCCATATAGCGGGCGCATTGCTCTTCGCCTTTGGAACCCGGAGCGCGGGTCTCAAAGTTTTTGATGATGTAGGTGATTTTGTCGACCATGAATTTTGCTGCTTCGTTTTTCCGGTCGATAAGCTGTTGTAATTGCATAAATATAACTCCAATCGTATTTTTATACTGTTTTATATACCACAAAACGGTTGTTGTGTGATTAATTATTTTTTATGTTTTTTTTAACGTTTTGTTAAAACGGCAACACTTTAAGGGCATCGTATGTGTTGCGCTAAAACTTTCTCGCCTTGCCGGTTATTATATCCGCAAGATCCTCCTGAGTATGGTGCTCCGCTCCGGCCCGGTCGCGAAGGAGTTCCGAATCCGTTATGATCCGGGTCTTCCCGCGGGAGGCCGACAGTACCCCGTCTGCCATCATAGGGCATTCGTTTCCGAGGCGTGCGCCGGTGGCCCGGAACTCAAGAAATTTCATCGATTTTCGGAATTCATCCGTCACTTCTTCGGAAGCGAGCACCACGGTGGGGAATACCACCCGGTTCCGGTTTTTGATCCTCAGGTTGTGCACTATGTCGTTGGTCCAGTCGACAAGCTGATCGTAAGTAAGACCCGGGTAACCGATATAACAGACGTTTTTTTCTTTCCCGGACTTGGGAACAAAAGTTTTCATAATGATGCTCCTGATTAATAAATATACAAAATATTATAATACGGTTGGTTTTTGTTGTCAATAATTCCGGCAAAAAATACTTGACATTTTAATAATACAGGTGTATATTATAATAGTATTTGTATCGGTATGGGGGTGATGTTGTGCGGTATAACGAGGATTTCCTTACTGAACTGAAAGCCCGCAGCGACATCACCGATATAGTCTCCTCTTACGTCGAACTCCGCGGGGGAGGCAGGTATTCTATGGGGCTTTGTCCGTTCCACAACGAGCGGACGCCTTCTTTCTGCGTTTATTCCGACACACAGTCGTATTACTGCTTCGGCTGCGGCAGCGGCGGCGACGTTATCACGTTCATCAAAAACATTGAAGGACTGGATTATGCCGAGGCTGTCAGATTCCTTGCGGATAAGGCCGGGCTGGATCTGCCACTTGACGGCTTTGATGATACGGCGGCAAAGCTGAGAAGAGCTATTCTTGACGCGAATAAAGAGGCCGCAAGGTTCTATCACAAAGCGCTGTTCACTCCGGCAGGCAGGCAGGGGTTGGAGTATTTTACCGGCAGGCGTCTGACGAACGAGACCATACGTCATTTCGGTCTTGGGTACGCGCCGGACCGGTGGGACGGGCTTATCCGTCACATGCGGTCCGAGGGTTTTACGGACGACGTGCTGCTCGCTGCCGACCTTGCGAAACGCTCAAGAAACGGAGGTGTGATAGACGCTTTCCGCAACCGTGTGATGTTCCCTATCTTCGACGTGCGCGGCAGCGTTATTGGTTTCGGGGGCAGGGTGCTGGACGATTCCAAACCCAAATACCTGAATACTTCCGATACGCCCGTCTATAAAAAGACCAACGGAGTGTTCGCGCTCAACTTCGTCAAAAGGGAGAATCCGAAAAGCATCATACTCTGCGAGGGGTATATGGACGTTATCTCCTATCATCAGGCAGGGTTCACAAACGCCGTGGCGGGGCTGGGAACAGCCTTCACCCGCGAGCAGGCTAAGCTCCTGTCAAAATACTGCGAAGAGATTATACTGTCCTACGACGCGGATGAGGCCGGGCAGAAGGCTACAAAAAAGGCGATAGATATACTTTCCGAAACCGAGCTGCGCGTCAAGGTGGCAAGGCTGACCGGCGGCAAAGACTCCGACGAGATCATAAACAGGCTCGGAGTCGGGAAGATGCGCTCGATCATTGAGGGAGCCGTCAGTGTGACCGATTTTGAGCTTGAGAACGCGAAGGGCTCGCTTGATCTTTCCTCCGATGAAGATAAGACCGCTTATCTCAACAACGCGGCGGAGATCATCGCCGGGATAAGAAACGAGATAAAGCGCGACGTTTACGCTTCCGCTCTGGCGGAGCAGCTGGGGGTGTCCAAGGACGCTATCATGGCTCAGGTGCGTCACCGCGCCGAGCGGCTCAGACGCCGCGGCAATCAGGAGCGTTTCCGGAAGGCTGCGAGCTTTGACGAAAATGACCGGTACCGGAAGTTCAATCCCCTCAGACGGCAGAATCTTACGGCGAGCGCGGCAGAGGAGACCCTGCTCGGTATCATCCTTAAGGATCCGGAACTGTTCGATAAGATCAGGGACAGTGTGGATCCGGAGTCATTTTTCGCGGAGGAGAACAAAAAACTCTGGGAGCTTATCGCGTCGCGTGCGGAGAACGGGCAGCGGATAGATCTGACGCTGCTTGCCGCCGATCTCGAGGATGATGAGACCGGCTACGTTTCCAAGCTTATTTCAAACAGGTCGCAGACGGGCATGACCGGATCCCGCGCCGAAGCGCTGGACTGTATCGCGATAATGAAACAGCAGAAGGCGCTGCGCAGCGCGGCAAGACCGGGCAGCATGACGGACGAGGAATTTTCAAACGCTTTCAAAATCTTGGGCAAAAAACGCAATTTTGCGGATGCCGGAGGAACCGGCAACGGAAAAACTTAAGGAGGAACTATAATGGCAACAAAAAAACAGTCAGCAAAGAACGAAGAAACAGAGAAGATCGTTTCGGAAACGGTCAAACCGGCTAAGCGTCCCGCTGCCTCCAGGAAGAATGCTTCAAAGAAAAAGACCGGGGAAGTGAAGGCCGAAGCGGTCCCCGCCGAGGAGACCAAGCCCTCCGAAAAGTCCGCTGCCCGCAAAAAGGCGGCGCCGAAAGCCGAGCCCGTTAAAGCCGAAGCCGCTCTGACCGTGGAAGCAAAGGCTGAAGAACCGAAACCCGCTAAGAAGACCGTGAGCCGCAAAAAGGCTCCCGCTGAGAAAAAGGCTGCGGAAGCTGAAACCGAAGAGGTTCCTGTCGGGGAAGCAAAAGCTGAGGAACCGAAGCCCGCAAAGAAAACCGTGAGCCGCAAAAAGGCTCCCGTTAAGGAAAAAGCTGAAGAAGCTGAAGCCGAAGCGGCTCCCGCCGTGGAAGTAAAAACCGAGGAACCGAAGCCCGCAAAGAAAAACGCTGGCCGCAAAAAGACTCCCGCCAAGGAAAAGGTTGAGGAAGCTGAAGCCGAAGCGGCTCCCGCCGTGGAAGTAAAAACCGAGGAACCGAAGCCCGCAAAGAAAACAGCGGGCCGCAAGAAGGCTCCCGTTAAGGAAAAAGCTGAAGAAGCTGAAGCCGAAGCGGTTCCCGCCGGGGAAGTTAAAATCGAGGAGCCGAAGCCGGCAAAGAAAACCGCGGGCCGCAAGAAGGCTTCTGCAAAAGAAAAAACCGAGGAGGCTGAAGCCGAAGCCCTTCCCGCAGAGGAAGTAAACGCAGAAGAGCTGAAGCCGGCGAAGACAAAACGCAAAAAGGCAGCTTCAAAGAAAAAAGCAGCGGAAACCGGGACCGAAGAAACGCCCGTTGAGGAAATCAGGGAGGAAGAGCCAGTCAAGGCGGAAGATAAGGCGGAAGAGGCACCGGTACCGGAGATCGATGAGGATGAGTCTTATGACGAAATCCCGGATGATGATGACGATGACGACGAATTGCCTCCGTTTGAAATCCTTGATGACCATGACGAGGATGAAGAACTCACACCGGTACACATCCCCGATGATATACCGGATGACGATGATGATATCTTATATTACCCGACGACAGGTTCGTCCGATGATGAGCCTATTCCCGATGACGATCTCGATGATGATTTTGACGACGAGGACGATGAAGATCTTTCCGGCGCGGAATCCGATGCGGACGGCAAACCGGTAAAGCGCAGCGCCGCGACCCGCCGCGCCGAGCGTCAGGCAGCGCTCATCAAGAGGATAATCGACAAAGCGAAAAAGACCGGAAACATCACTTCATCCGAGATCGACCGTTTCCTGGAGGATCACGAGAACGAGGGCGACAAGTTTATAGATAAACTGTTCGAGACCCTTGATGCGAACGGCATCCAGACAGTCGACGATATATCGGAGACCGACAATTACGACAAGGACCTGCTTATAACCGATACCATCGATAAAAGCGGCGAAGGCGTCGTACTCGGCATCGACGATCCGGTCAGGATGTATCTGCGTGATATCGGCCGTGTGCCGCTGCTTGCCCCCGAAGAGGAGATAGAGCTGGCCATGCGTATCGGCAGCGGAGATGAAGAGGCAAAAAAACGCCTTGAGGCTGCCAATCTCAGGTTGGTCGTTTCCATCGCAAAACGTTACGGCGGCAGGGGGCTTCAGTTCCTGGATCTTATACAGGAAGGCAACCTGGGACTTATCAAAGCCGTTGAAAAATTCGATTATACAAAGGGCTTCAAGTTCAGCACTTATGCCACGTGGTGGATAAGACAGGCGATAACAAGAGCCATCGCGGATCAGGCGAGGACAATAAGGATCCCTGTCCACATGGTGGAGACTATAAACAAGGTCAAAAAGACCAATACCCAGCTGCTTCATCAGAACGGCAGAGAACCGACTCCCGAGGAGATCGCCGACGAACTGGGCATGTCCCCCGAGAAGGTGCGCGAGATCATGAAGATAGCTCAGGAGCCTGTATCCCTCGATACCCCGATAGGCGAGGAGGAGGATTCGCATCTCGGCGACTTTATCCCAGACGACGAGGCCCAGGCTCCCGCCGATGCTGCGTCGCAGCAGCTGCTCAAAGAGGCGCTTGACGACGTGCTCAAGACCCTGACTCCCAGGGAGGCGGAGGTCCTGCGCCAGCGTTTCGGTCTCGGGGACGGCCATCCCAAGACTCTCGAGGAAGTCGGAGAGGCGTTCAACGTCACCCGTGAGCGTATCAGACAGATCGAGGCGAAGGCTCTTCGCAAACTCCGTCATCCGCAGAGAAGCAAAAAGCTCAGGGATTTCCTTGACTGATAAGATCGCTCAGTTTTTTGCCGTAGAAAAAATCCCGCACTAAATTGTCAAACTCTGTCCATAAGGGCAGGGTTTTGCATTTTGTCTGCCGGGGGCAGTCGTTGGTCGCTGAGGCGAGACAGCTCACAGAGGCGAGCGTGCCTTCCATGATCTCCAGTATCTCTCCGACTATATACTCATCCGGTTTTTTTGACAGTTTATATCCGCCGCCTTTTCCGCTTGCGGCTGAAACCAGCCTTCCGTCGACCATTTCTTTCATGATGATCTCAAGGTATTTTTTGGAGAGTTCCTGCCTTTCGGCTATATCCTTCAACGGAACGTAATTTCCGGTATCGTTTTCCGCAAGATCTATCATTACCCGCAGAGCATACCGGCCTTTGGTCGATATCATAAGCCGACCTCCTTTGTCTGTTTTTACCTATTATACCACAGGGTGAATAGGCAAATCAATATGATTTGCCGAAATATTTGAAAAAAATTAAAAGCCTATTGACACAGTAGGTAAATGGTGATACAATCCAACCATCACCTTACAGACTTAAAAGGAGGGCAAAAAAATGAGCGAATACAGATTTGAAACGCTGCAGCTTCACGTAGGACAGGAACAGGCGGACCCGGCGACCGACTCGCGCGCCGTTCCCATTTATCAGACTACTTCCTACGTTTTTCATAACAGCAAACACGCCGCAGACCGCTTCGGACTCGCCGACGCGGGCAATATCTACGGCAGACTGACCAACTCCACACAGGACGTACTTGAAAAACGTCTCGCGGCGCTGGAGGGCGGCAGCGCGGCTCTGGCTCTGGCTTCAGGTGCAGCCGCGATAACCTACACTGTCGAAGCGCTCGCGGCAAACGGCG
The DNA here is from genome assembly GCA_024699005.1 of Clostridia bacterium. Next base: position 26,930 of record JAILQN010000271.1, on the reverse strand, counting down.
GACATATCGTGGCGCAGAAGACCATATACGGCGGAAGCTATAATCTGCTGTCTCATACCCTTCCGCAGTACGGGATCGAAACAACTTTTGTCGACGCACATAACCTTGCGGAGGTTGAAGCCGCGATAAGAGAGAACACCCGGGCGATCTATCTTGAGACCCTGGGCAATCCCAACAGCGATATCCCGGATATCGACGCAATCGCGGAGATCGCGCATAAGCACGGACTGCCGGTGGTGGTAGACAACACATTCGGTACGCCCTATCTTATCCGTCCCATAGAGCACGGCGCGGATATCGTGGTCCACTCCGCCACAAAGTTCATCGGCGGTCACGGCACCACACTCGGCGGAATAATCGTGGAATCCGGCAAATTCAACTGGAAGGCCAGCGGTAAATATCCGAACATCGCCGAGGCGAATCCCAGCTACCACGGAGTATCGTTCTACGACGCGGTCGGTCCGGCGGCGTTCGTAACGTATATCAGAGCGATCCTCCTGCGCGACACCGGCGCGTGCATCTCCCCGTTCAACGCTTTCCTGCTGCTGCAGGGCGTGGAAACGCTTTCGCTCCGTCTGGAACGGCACGCGGAAAATACGAAGAAGGTGGTGGAATACCTTACCGCTCATCCGCTGGTTGAAAAGGTGAATCACCCCGCGCTTCCGGAGCATCCCGATCACGCTCTGTACGAAAAATACTTCCCGGCAGGCGGCGCCTCCATCTTTACCTTTGATATAAAAGGCGGTCAGGAAGAGGCGTGGAAATTCATCGATAATCTTAAAATATTCTCGCTTCTGGCGAACGTGGCGGACGTCAAGAGCCTCGTGATACATCCCGCGTCCACGACTCATTCGCAGCTTTCGGAAGAGGAGCTTCTGGATCAGGGCATACGTCCGAACACGATCCGGCTTTCCATCGGCACGGAGCACATAGACGATATCATCGCAGACCTTGAAAACGGGTTCGCGGCAATATAAATACTATAAACCGGAGGTAAGGCGTCATGTCAAAAATATATAAGGGAACGCTCGGACTTATCGGCAATACTCCGCTCGTGGAGGTAGTCAATATCGAAAAGGAACTCGGGCTTGAGGCGACCGTTCTGGTCAAACTTGAATATTTCAATCCCGCCGGCAGCGTGAAGGACCGTATTGCTAAAGCGATGATCGAAGACGCAGAGGCGAAGGGACTTCTTAAGGAAGGCTCGGTCATCATAGAGCCGACTTCCGGCAATACGGGTATAGGTCTGGCTTCGATAGCCGCGTCAAAGGGATACCGCATCATTCTCACCATGCCGGAGACCATGAGCGTGGAGCGCAGGAATATCCTCAGAGCCTACGGCGCCGAGCTCGTTCTGACCGAAGGTGCGAAGGGCATGAAAGGCGCCATCGCGAAGGCGAGGGAGCTGGCGGACGAAATTCCCGGCAGTTTTATACCCGGGCAGTTTGTGAACCCCGCGAATCCCGCCATACATAAAGCGACCACCGGACCCGAGATCTGGAACGACACGGACGGCAAAGTCGATATCTTCATTGCGGGCGTGGGCACCGGCGGTACGGTTACCGGAGTCGGAGAGTATCTGAAATCCCGGAATCCCGCTGTCAGAGTCGTTGCGCTGGAGCCGGAGGACTCGCCGGTACTCTCCGAGGGCAGAGCCGGAAGTCATAAGATACAGGGAATAGGCGCAGGATTCGTGCCGGACGTACTGAATACCGCGGTGTATGACGAGGTGTTCAGGGCTGCCAATCAGGACGCTTTCGAGACCTCAAAGCTTCTGGCAAAGAAAGAGGGCATTTCTGTCGGCATCTCTTCCGGAGCGGCGCTTTACGGCGCGATACAGCTCGCGAAACGTCCGGAGAACAAGGGCAAGGTGATAGTCGCCCTGCTTCCCGACAGCGGAGACAGATATTATTCGACGGCGCTTTTTGGGGAGTAAGGACAGGCAACAGATGACAGGTGACAGGCAACAGCTCGGGAACTGCTGCCTGTTGCCTGTAATTTTTTATTGCTGTTTAAAATTTTCTGTGGAATTTTCCGAAAGTATGTAGTACAATGGTCACACAGAGGTGATCATATGAGCGCCGGCACCGCTTCTGCTCAGTACATGAAGATGACGGGAACACCCATATCAAGACTCGTGCTGACGCTTTCGGTCCCGAGCATAATTTCAATGCTCGTGAACAATATATACAATCTTGTCGATACGGCGTTCGTCGGCAGACTCGGCACCAGTGCCAGCGGAGCGGTAGGCATCGTTTTCGGCTTCATGTCGGTCATCCAGGCGTTCGGTTTTTTGTTCGGACAGGGCGCCGGGAGCATATGCTCGCGTTCGCTCGGATCAAAGGACAGGGAATCTGCTGCCGTAAACGCCACTGTCGGCTTTTTCGCTTCTTTTACGGCGGGACTTCTGATAACTGTCTTCGGATTCGTTTTTCTTGACAGGATCGTTCTGATCCTGGGCAGCACGCCTACTATTGTTCCATATGCCAAAACCTATTTGTCGTTCATCCTTGCCGCGGCTCCGTTTATGAGCAGCAGTCTTACTCTGAATAATCTGCTGCGATACGAAGGAAAGGCCACGCTCGGTATGACAGGGATAATGTCCGGAGCGATTCTTAATATGATCGGCGATCCGATACTGATGTTCGGCTTCGGGATGGGGATCACAGGCGCAGGGCTGTCTACCGCGATCAGCCAGTTTATCAGCTGGTGTATCCTGCTTTATATGTTCCTGAGCGGAAAAACAGAGTCGAAACTTCGTATTTCTCTGCTTTTCCGGGCGTCTCCGCGTGTTTTATGGAATATCATCGCGACAGGGTTCCCGAGTATGCTGCGGCAGGGGCTCAACAGCCTCGCAACTGTCATTCTCAACGAGCGCTGCTCGGTGTACGGCGACGCCGCTGTCGCGGGTATGAGCATCGTTTCCAGGATCGTGTTTTTCGCATTTTCGGTCGCGCTCGGCGTAGGGCAGGGGTTCCAGCCCGTTTCCGCTTTCAACTACGGCGCCGAGAAGTATTCCCGCGTCAGAAAAGGCTTTCGTTTTACAGTCTTCATGTCGGAGTTGATCGTGCTCCTGGGGTGCGCTGTGCTCGTTATATTCTCCGGCAGCCTTATAGGTATATTCCGCGACGATCCGGAGGTCATAGCGGTCGGCACGCGGGCGCTCAGACTTCAGGCGATCGCCACGACGCTGCTCCCGCCCTGCATGATGACGGAGATGCTGTATCAGAGCACGGGCAAACGGATGGGGGCTACTTTTTTATCGGCTCTCCGGAGCGGTATACTGTTCATTCCGTTGCTCCTTATTCTCTCGCATTTCAGGGGCATCGCCGGGATACAGGAGGCTCAGCCGCTGTCTTATGTTATTGCTTTCCCATTGACGATTCCTTTTATGCTGTATTTCTTCAGAAAACTGCCGAAAAACGATGAGTCGGCTGACAGCCGATAAATAATGTAAGCACTGATTAATTCTTGTGCATACATCTTGCCGGCTCTTTTTCCGGCATCTATCACAAAAATGCTCGTTAATACACAAAGTATTGCCTGCGCTTTTTGTTTCAGCTGCCGAAAAAATATCCCGACAATCTGCATACACCGAATTAATCAGCACTTACTAAAACTGTATTGCCTTAATAATAAAAAGGAGAATAAACATGAAAAAATTTCTTTCTGTTCTGCTTTGTTCATTGCTTATCTGCGGCACTGTTATAGTTCCCGCGTTCGCAGCCGGTTCCTACGCCATCGTTTCGCCCTACGCCGACGTCGTTTGGGAAGGCGAAGGCGCCTGGAACGCATACAAGGGCAATCTGCATACCCATTCCACTGTCAGTGACGCGGAGATGGATTATAACGAGATGATCCTTGATCACTACAGGCAGGGCTTTGATTTCCTTGCCATGACCGACCACGGCGTAACCGGCAAGGCCTGGAACGAGGAACCGACGCATCTGCCGCTGTATATCTATCAGTATCTGCTCGGCAACAAGACCACGCGACTGACTCAGGAGGAATTTGACGGAGTCACATCCGGAAGCTACCCTGTGGACGGGCAGCCGCGCGGTTACGGGATGACCTGTGTCACCGGAGGCAACGAGCTGAACGCGCTGACCATCACAAAATGTCACGTCAACGGTATGTTCCTGCCGCCGCACGTGGGCGACAATTATCTGGGATACGAGAACGATCACGAAGGCGCAGTCAGGCTTGCCGACGAGGCGGGCGCGCTGTCCTTTATAAATCATCCCGGCGACTGGCTGCACTCCAACCGCGACATCGGCAGGGTATCCGACCCGGAAAACGTGAAGTATTATTCCGATATCCTGCTCAAATACGATTCATGTCTCGGCATGGAGGTATTCAACGAGCGGAACCACGTTACCAATTATGACCGTATTCTCTGGGACAACGTGCTTATGACCTGCCTGCCCTACGGAAAACGGGTGATCGGTTTCTCCAACAACGACGCGCATTTCTACTCCCACATCGACTCGTCGTATTCCGTCTTTATGATGCCGGAGAACACGGTCGAAAATATCAAGGCGACCATGCAGAGCGGCGCGTTTTTCTGCGTGACCAGGGAGCTGGGCGGCAACGACATCATCGGTCCTGCAACAGGTTTTGACGTAAGATACTCAGAGACGCCTTATCCGATGTTCAGCGAATTGTCCGTAGACGGACATACCGTGACCGTGCGCGCGCATGACTGCGGGACTCTGCAGTGGATAGCGAACGGCAAAGTGATCGCGAAGGAACAGGCAGACGGGAACGGTGAGATCGTCTATACGCTCGATCTTGACGGGATCGAGGGGGCGGAAGACTTCCTGTACATCCGCTGCGAGCTGTTCGGCGAGGGCGGCTGCACGCTGTCGCAGGCGCTTGTTATCGACGACGGCACCGAGCCGCAGAAGTATACTCCGGATGACTCGGTGAAAGCGAAAGCCGGGTCGATATGGAACAGGATCAGATCACTGCGGATCTTTGTGCTGATAAAACTGATCTGGGACGAGATCAGTGAGAAAATCCAGTCGAGATAGAGACCGGACCTTCTTATTGTATCATACGATCTTCTGCTTTGACTCATTGTTCATCAGACGCCGGTATTTCTGAATGAATAATGCTGGCACACATTTGCTGTTATAAAATACGAGGGGACTGTTTTCGGAACAGCCCCCTCTGTTTTTACTGTTTTCTGTCAACTGTCAACCGGTACCTATTTCTTCCACGTCCCCGGATTCAGCATGACCAGCATCGGTATGATCTCCAGTCTGCCGGCGATCATATCAAAGGTCAGCACAAGCTTGGACAGTACGCCGAACCCTCCGTAATTCGCAGCCGGGCCTACGGCGTCCAGACCGGGACCTATGTTGTTCAGGGTAGCAAGAACCGAAGTGAAATTCGTCGCGAAAGAGAACTCGTCCGCACTGACTATTATCATGGATATGATAAAAACGGCGAGGTACGCGGCGAAATACACGAAGGTCGAGGTCACGACGTCATTTTCGACTTCCTTGCCGTCAAGGCGGATCTTGCGGACTATTCTGGGGTGTATGAGCTTTATCAGTTCGTTTTTGATACTCTTAGCGAGTATCATCAGACGGGATATCTTGACGCCGCCGCCCGTTGAGCCTGCGCAGGCGCCGCAGAACATCAGGAGGACGAGGATCGTTTTGGAGAACGATGGCCACATGTTGAAGTCCGCCGTGGAAAAGCCCGTCGTGGTGATGAGAGCCGCGACCTGGAACGCGGAATCCGTAAGCGCATTGCCGGTGGTCTTGCCCATGTCGATGTACGAATGTCTGATGTTGAGCAGTATTGCCGTCGTTGCGGCGACAATTATCACGAAATATACCAGGACCTCGCGCATGCGGAACGCCGATTTCGGTTTGCGTTTTATAAGCAGGTACCAGAACGTGAAGTTCGTGCCGAACATCAGCATGGAGATCGTCAGGACCCACTGCTGCACCGCAGGATAAGCCGCGCAGCCGGCGTTCAGAACGGCGAATCCGCCGGTGCCTGCCGCGCCTACGGACATGCAGATCGCGTCGAAGGGCTTCATTCCGGTTATTACCAGTGCGATAAAAGTCAGGACGGTGATCCCGAGATAGATAATATAAAGAATTTTTGCGGATTCGCGGACCTTCGGCACGAATTTCGTAACGGACGGGCCGGGGCTCTCCGCTTTCATCAGATTCATGCTCGAGCCGCCGCGTATGGGCAGAAGCGCCAGGATAAGCACAAGCACGCCCATGCCGCCGATCCAGTGGGTAAAGCTGCGCCAGAACAGCGACGCGTGCGAGAGCGCCTCCACGTCGGACAAGATGCTGGCTCCGGTGGTCGTAAAACCGGACGCAGTCTCGAACAGCGCGTCAACGTAACTAGGGATCTCTTTTGTGATAACGAAAGGCAGTGCTCCGAACGCGGACATGACGATCCAGCAGATCGCGACTGTCGCGAAACCGTCGCGGGCATGTATCTGCACGTCCTCGGGTTTTTTCAGGCTTATCGCGAAGCCCGCGGCAAGGCAGATGAAAGCGTTCAGAACGTATATGAGCGCCTGACGCTCGGTGTAAATCAGGCCCACTAAAGCGGGCAGCAGCATCAGCACGGCTTCTATTTTGAGGACGAGCCCCGCCGTGTAACGGATCATTTTATAATTCATGAGTCTAAAATATCGTCCAGATCCGACATGTCCCTGTGAATGGTAACAACGACAACGGAATCGCCGGGCATAAACTGATCCGAGCCGCCCGGGATGATGAAGTGCCCGTCGTGAAGTATGCCAGCCACAAGGGTGTTGTCTTTGGTTTTTATGTCCTTTAATGCAATTCCGGCGGCTTTGCAGCCCTCTTTGACCGTAAATTCAAGCGCCTCAAAACGGTCGCCCATCAGCTTATAGAGCATTTCGACGTTGCTGCCCTGTGAATTTGTGAGGGCGCGCACGTATTGGATGATACGTTCAACGGTGGTATGCTTGGGATTTACTATACTGTCAAGGTCGAGGTCGGAGATGACGTCGTCCATGTCAAGATGATTGATCTTGGTAACGATCTTCTTCGGGTGCATACGGCGTGCGTAGAGCGAGAGTATGATATTTTCCTCGTCGATATCCGTGCATGCGATGATCGCATCCGCGGAACCTATATCTTCTTCTTTAAGAAGCTCCTTGTTTCCGCCGTCGCCGCAGATGACCGTACAATCGGGCAGCAGGCCGGAAAGCTCGTTCGCCCTTTTGAGATTCCGTTCTATCAGAGTTACGTTTATCTTTATACGGCTGAGCATCTCCGCGAGATAATAAGCCAGTTCGCCGCCGCCGATTATCGCCGCGCTGTGGACTCTGCCGGCATCGACGCCGGCTTTTTTTATAAAGCTCTCCGCGTCGGTCAGACCGGCTATGATCGACAGATCCGATCCGCCGCGTATCACGAACTCGCCGTCCGGGATTATCGCCCTGTCGCCGTCAGCTGCGGCGCAGATAAGAACGTTGCTCTCGCGTCTGGGCAGGTCTTTGAGCGCGGTGCCCACGATCTTTGAGGTGCGGGGCACGCGGAAGCGGATCATATCTATTTTATTGTTGAAAAAGCTGTCGATGTCGGTGGCGGAGGGGAACTGCAGCAGCCTCGCGACCTCTTTCGCCGCAGCGTGCTCGGGATTGATTATCATATCTATGCCGAGCTTTTTGCGCAGAAATTCCGTCTCGCCCCTGTACAGCGGCGAGCGGACCCTGGCGATGGTATGTATGGTGGTGCTTCTCTTGGCAACGACGCAGCAGAGCATATTTATCTCGTCGTTTTTGGTCACTGCGATAAGCAGATCCGCTTCTTCGAGTCCCGCTTCGTGAAGGGTCTCGGAGCTTAAACCGTTGCCGGGTACGGGCATGATGTCGTATATGTGCGAAACGCTGGCAAGAAGGGACTCGTCAGTGTCGATTATCGTGACGTTGTGCCCTTCGGAGCTCAGCTGCGCCGCCAGAGCGGTGCCGACTTTTCCGCAGCCTACTATGATTATCTTCATAATGGAACTACCTCTCTGAAAATTCAGATTGATTATAACACATATTTCGGAATTTTCAATCTTTTTTATAATTTCATATTTTAGACTCTGCTAAAAATAATCATAAGGAGACTGCAATCATGAAAAAATTTCTCCCTGCTATCATTTTGGCTGTATTGGCGGTGTTCGTGCTCGTGTTATCAAGTGCCGGCGCTGCGACCTATAAGCTCGGCGACGTGGACGGCAGCGGTGACGTTATGGCAAGCGACGCCAGAGATATCCTGCGTTACTCCGCAAAGCTTGAGACGGGCTGGACGGATCTGCAGATAAAGCTTGCCGACGTGGACGGAGAGAACGGCATCACCGCGGCGGATGCGAGGCTCGCTCTGCGTATTTCGGCGAAGCTGGAGGATGAGCTTACCGTTACGGTCGAAGAGCCCGCAAGCGAAGAACCCACAAGCGAGGACGTATCCGTGCCTGTGGACAATATCGTGGCGTATGAGGATCTCCCGGTCCAGATCAGGGCGCTTCTTGAGGGTAAATTCGGAATTGAGGGTCATGCGGAGCTTGGCGGTATGGAGACCGACGCCAATATGTATACCGACGGCACTAATCTTAAAATGTCCGTTGACGGCAAGGAAATGGGCTTCGACGGTATGCTTACCGTGCTTATAAAAGAAGAAAAGGTCCTGGGAATCAAGACCAGAAAGCTGTATATGATGAACGATGCTGCCAAAACATATCTTGCGATTGACGACGCTACGCTGAAACTCATCGGTCTTGATATGGACGACATCGCGTCGTTTGATCTTGGCAATCTTTCGGGCAGCAAAGGCGCATCCGCAAAGCTTGAGAAGGAAACACGCGACGGCGTGGAATACGACGTTTATACTCTCTCTTCTGAAGACAGAAACGCCGTAACCAAAATGTATATGAACGGAGACAGCTTCGAGATCCTTGAGATCTGTGACGGCGAAGGCAATATCGACTCCATCTATATGATCAGCAAGTTTGTCGCATATCCCGGTGCCGCAGATTTCACAACGCCTGATAAGGCGGGCTACAAAAAACAGTCCTTGTTCAAGTTCTTTGATGGTTTTGAAATGGAGTAATCTGAAAACAGAAAGAGAAAAAAAGGAGAATCAGATATGAGATACGGCAGGAGAATACTCAGCATCATTCTTTCCGCTCTTGTGCTGCTCACCATGATGAGCTGCTGCGTGTCAGCCGCTTATTATGACAGAAACAAAACTTACCTTTCCGTAAGGGTCGAGGGTATATCGAAGACGTTCTATGATGACTCCTTCAATATCAGCAGGGACGCGACTGTCCTTGACGCTCTCCGGGAGACAGGTCTTGACGTGGTCGTCAAAGAAAGTCAGTACGGTCTTTACGTTTCTTCCATTGAAGGCAACACCGAAAAAACCTTCGGCGGCTGGGACGGCTGGCTGTTCGAACTTAACGGGGAGGAGCTTCAGACATCTGTTGATCAGGCGAAAATAGGGGATAACGTCAATCTTCTGGTTTATTACGGCGATCCGTACGGAGTCGGAATGGAGTATCCCTACGCGGAAATCCGTACCTACGAAGGATATATCACTGTCCTGAACATGAAGTTCGATGATTCGGAATTTGAGTCGGGCAATCAGCCCGAGCCGACTCCGATAGTCGGCGCGACGGTGACGTTTGACGACGGGACCGTCCTTACGACGGACAGCGAAGGAAAGGTATATCTTACCGACGAACTCAAAGGGGACAAGGTTTACTTTTTCACGATCGAAAAGTACGCCGAAAACGGCCTTCCGATCGTTCTGAGAACGCACGGCTGGTATTCATGCAAAGTGGAGTCGCCGCTCGACCCCGTCTGGAGCGCTGTTTTTGATTTCTTCTTCAGGATGCATGATTGGTTCACAAATCTGTTTCAGAAGATCGCCGCCGTTTTCGGGCGTTAAGACAGAAGATATAATACGGGCTGTAAAAAACCGCAGTTTTTTACAGCTCATATTTTTTTTGACTTTTTTTGACTTTTTTTGATTTTCCTATTGACAAATTGTTTTTTCGGTGTATAATAAGCTTGAAAGTCAAAGAAAGTAAAAGTCAGGTGACAAAAAATGAACCTATCAAATGAAATAGCGAGGATGCTTTCGGACATGCTGAGCGAAACTGGCACGGCGGAGATCTGCCGCAATGAGTTCGCTGAATCGGTCGGCTGCGCTCCGAGTCAGATAAACTACGTCATAACCTCCAGGTTTACGCCGGAAATGGGCTACAACGTGGAATCCAGGCGCGGCGGCGGGGGATATATACGCATAACCCGTATTTCCCTTGACGGCAGGCAGACGCTCATGCACGTGGTCAACGGTATCGGCACTGCACTGGACGAGGGCGGCGCGGCTGCCATTATAGCCGGTCTTGCGCAGAACGATATGCTCACCGCGTCGCAGGAAAAGTTGATGAAGGCTGCCGTCAACGACAAGAATTACGCCGCGGCGGATCGGAAAGTTGCGGACGCCGTAAGGGCGCAGATTCTTAAAAGGATGCTCGTTTCAGTCCAGAGTCCATAATTCAGAGTTCATAGTTCAGAGTTCATAGTTCAGAGTTCATAGTTCAGGGAGGGATAATCATGCTCTGTGATAATTGCCGTAAGAGAGAGGCAAACACACACATCAAAAGGATAATAAACGGAGAAGCGTCGAGCGAGGATCTGTGCGCCGAGTGCGCCGCCAGGCTCGGCTACCGCACGGCATTCGGCGGATTCGGGACTGATTTCGGAAGCCTGTTCAGTAAGTTCTTTTCCGACAGACAGCCGCTCGGCAGGCTCAACGCCGGGATCGCGTGCGAAAAATGCGGCACGACCTTTGAAGAGATCGCCGAGACGGGCGAGGTCGGCTGCCCCGAGTGCTACCGTACTTTCTACGATAAGCTCATGCCTATGATAGAGAGCGTGCACGGGAATGCGGCGCATACCGGCGGCGCACCGGACAGCGCGCTGCGGGACAGGGAAGCCGCTCAGGAGGACAGACGCAGGAAAGCTGTTATGCTCAGGGAGGAGCTGACCCGCGCCATACAGGAAGAAAACTACGAGCATGCCGCCGAGCTGCGCGACGCTCTGCGGGAGTTGGAGGAGCAATCGTGAAAAAATGGTATGAATCCGCCGACAACGGCGACAAAGCTTTGAGCGCACGCGTGCGCCTTGCCCGTAATCTGAACGATCATCCGTTTCCGTCAAAGCTTGACGATCACGGGCGGAAACAGGTGATCGACGAGGTGCGGCGCGCTTTTGCCGATTCAGCTCCCGAACTTGATTATTACGATATGAGAGAACTGTCCCGCGAGGCGGCGCTGTCGCTCGCAGAGAGGCACCTTATAAGTCCGGAATTCGCCCTTGACGAAAGATCCGGGGGGCTGCTCATCTCCCGGGATGAGTCCGTAAGTATAATGCTGTGCGAGGAGGAACATATCAAGATACAGGCTTTCAGGCCCGGCGGGAACGTAAAAGACGCATATAAGGCGGCGCAGGGGCCTGACAGGATAGTCGGATCCGTACTGAATGTAGCCTTTGACGACCGTCTCGGTTACCTTACGCAATCGCCTGCCAACCTCGGCACAGGCATGCGCGCTTCCGTACTCATGCATCTGCCGGCTCTCTCCAAATCCGGACAGATACAGAGACTTGCCGGTACGCTGGCGAAAATGGGTATGACCATGAACGGCGTTTACGGCGGAAGCGGCAAGGCGAACGGCGATATCTACCGGATAGCAAATACGGTGACGCTGGGCATATCGGAAAATGAGGCTTTGGGTAATCTCGACTCTGTAGCCATGCAGCTTGCCACGAGGGAACGCGCCGCCGCGGAGGCTCTGACCGAAAGTGTTTCGATCCAGGACAAGATCCACAGGGCTTACGGTATACTCGAAACTGCCCGGTTATTGAGCGCTGATGAAATGCTCGATCTGTTTTCCTGGGTGCGTCTGGGCACTGACGGCGGGATAATCAGCGCGGATACGTCGGTATTGAATGAACTGATCCTGACTCTTCAGGCGGCGACGCTTTCCCTGACCAACGGGGGAGTGACGGATGTGGATGAGCGTGACGCGCTCAGGGCGAGAACCGTGAAGGAGCGTCTTTTTAAATAGAATGACTTTACGTATTGCGTTTTGACGGTTTTGAAATGATTTATAATCAGAAAACCTTATAACCGCAATACGCAACACATAAAGCGCAACACAGAAAACAAAAAAACAAAGGAACAAAAAAACAAAACAGGGAAGGAGAAGTATATTATGTCAATCAGGGGATTAAACAACAAAGCGAACGCCGCCGTGGAGGCGGGCGTGTATGACGCGTCGAGGATGGGCAGTCTGTACGTCGGTACGGAGCATATCCTTCTGGGGATACTGCGCGATCCGTCGTCACCGGCTTCGACCATCCTGGCGCAGAGCGGCGTGACCGCGGACGTGGTGGACAGGGCCATCAGACAGAATTCAGGCGTAGGAATGCCGACGTCTCTGTCGCTGGACAATCTGACACAGCGCACTGTGAATGCGGTACGCGTTGCTATCGACGCCGCGCGCGAGACAGGCGCCGGGCTTGCTTCCCCTCTGCATCTTCTGATCGCGATCCTGCACGATAAGAAGTCTTTCGCGGCGAGGTTGCTTGCCGAATATGACGTTACAGAGGAGAGTTTTGCTCAGAACGCTATGAACGGTCCGTATAAACAGGGCGACGCGGAGGCGGAGAACGCAAAGAACAAAAAACTCAGGGATGAAGGCGGTACGCCTACACTCGATCAGTACGGCAGAGATCTGACAGCCGCCGCGGCAGACGGCAAGATCGATCCGCTTATCGGCAGGGACAAAGAAGTTGACAGGGTTATGCAGATCCTTCTTCGCCGCACCAAAAACAATCCATGCCTCATCGGCGAACCCGGCGTGGGCAAGACTGCCATAGCGGAGGGTCTTGCCATGCGGATCTCCAAGCGCGATGTGCCGGAGCTGCTTCTGGGTAAGCGCGTCATCGCCCTTGATATGACAGCTCTTGTCGCAGGCACGATGTACCGCGGACAGTTTGAAGAGAGAATAAAAGGCGCGATAGAGGAGGTTATAAAAGCCGGAAATATCATCCTGTTTATCGATGAGATCCACATGCTCGTGGGCATAGGCGACTCCGATGGCGCGACCAGCGCCTCAAATATCCTCAAGCCTGCGCTCGCGAGGGGTGAACTGCAGCTTATCGGCGCCACTACCCTGGATGAGTACCGCAAGAATATAGAGAAAGACGGAGCGCTTGCCAGGCGTCTGCAGCCTGTCATGGTGAACGAACCTTCGGTGGAGGACACAGAGGCGATCCTGAAGGGGCTTCGCACCAAGTTCGAGGCGCACCACAAGGTCACTATTTCGGACGGTGCGATCATTGCCGCGGTCAGACTCTCCTCAAGGTACATCGGCGACCGCTTTCTGCCCGATAAGGCGATAGATCTTATCGACGAGGCGGCGGCGCGCAAGCGTATGACCACTTTTACCGCTCCGCCGGACGTAAAGAACCTGGAACAGGAGCTCAATGCAGTCCGGGACGAGAAAAACGCCGCCGTGCGCAGGGAGGATTTTGACCGCGCAGGCAGGCTCAGGGACAAGGAAAAAGAGCTGAACGACAAAATCGCCGAGGCAGAGAAGGCGTGGAAAAGGCGTGATTCGGGTTTCTCGGGCGTCGTGACCGCCAACGACGTTGCGGAGATCATCTCCGCGTCTACGGGGATACCGCTTTCTCAGATGACGGAGGAGGAATCCAACCGTCTGCGTCACCTGGAGGAGGAGCTGCACAAGCGTGTCGTCGGACAGGACGAGGCGGTAACAGCCGTCGCAAAGGCGGTCAGAACAAACCGTGTCATCAAGGATCCCAAACGTCCCATCGGCAGCTTTATCTTCCTGGGGCCGACCGGCGTAGGCAAGACGGAACTCGCGAAGGCGCTTGCCGAGGCGCTGTTCGGAGACGAGAACGCCATGGTCAGGGTCGATATGTCCGAATATATGGAGAAGTATGACGTCTCCAAGCTCATCGGATCCGCTCCGGGTTACGTCGGTTATGAGGAGGGAGGTCATCTGACGGAGAAGATCCGCCGTCATCCGTATTCCGTGGTGCTGTTCGATGAGATCGAAAAAGCGCATCCGGACGTTTTCAACGCCCTTCTGCAGGTGCTCGACGACGGCATCCTGACCGACGGTCAGGGACGCACGGTCAGTTTCCGCAACACGGTCATCATAATGACCTCTAACGTCGGCGCACACTATATCACCGAAAAACAGACGAACATCGGCTTCGGCGGCGGCACGCTTATGAGCATGGAGCAAATCAGGGATACAGTTCTGGGCGAGCTGAAAAAGACTTTCAGACCCGAATTCCTGAACCGCGTTTCTTCGATCATCGTGTTCTCGCGGCTTACCCGCGCGGATATCACGAGCATCGCGGGCAAAATGCTCTCCGAGCTTGCTGCTACTCTCAGGGAAATGGATGTGGATCTTACCTTTACGGACGAGGCTGTGGAACGGATTTCCGATCTCGGTTACGACGAGGTGTACGGAGCAAGGCCCCTTCGTTCCGCGATAACGCGTTATATCAAGGATAAGTTTGCCGAGGATATGCTGGACGGCGTTCTGGAAAAAGGGAAGTCCTACGTCTGCGAGCCGGACGGAGATGGATTCAAGTTCGTCCTGAAAGAATAAATATCCTTATCTGCATCGGAATCTGAATAATATTCCCGTCGGGCTGTAAATATTGCACATAATTTGTTCAAAATTTATTGAAATCTCCGACGGGAATTTTTAAAATTCTGTTGACAAGTTATTCAAACTTTGTTAAAATATCTTCAATGTAGGAATAAAGGCGCGAATACGCTTTATTTTCCACAGGCAGAAGAGAACCGAACCCGGAATCGTTCGACTCTGTTCTGCCTGCTCAAAGAAGGTGATATTAACAATGTCAGGAATAATGTCTGTCCTGCAGAAGATTCTTGCCATCATCAACGCAATTTTGGCCCTGTTCGGAGGGGGCGGATCGAGTTCGGGTGATTACACCGTGGACCTTTACGCAAACCAGAACTCGGGTTATGAGTGGGAATGTGAGATCGACAATCCTAACGTCATGCAGCTGACCGGCTCCTATTATACGAGCGACAGCAGCGAAGTTTCGGGCGGCGCAAAGCGATTCGTGTTCCGGGCAGTGGGCGAGGGCACGTGTCATGTGACTTTCCGCTATCGCTCCACACAGAACAACGCCGTGGTGTCGACCTATGTTTATACATTCGAGGTAGATAAGAATCTTAAGATCAAGCTGATAAGCAAACAATAAAAATTACGGGCATCCCGAAAGATCCCCGTAGTTTTTATTTTTCTTCATCTGTCTTCTTCGATCCCCAGCAGTCTGAGTTCCTCATCCCTGTCGCTCTTTGATTGAGCGACAACTTTTTTTCTCACTTCTTTGCGGTTGACGCCGATAATGCCGGTACGGTAGAAGGAACAGATAAACATGCCTATGAGCGCTCCCGTCACGCCGAACATCATATCTGTCATTGTGTCCACAAGCCCGCGTTCGCTTATGATATCTGAGGTCTGCAGGGTATAGCCGTAGACCCTGTCCATTATGAACTCGTAAAACTCCCATGCGGCGGCGAGAAACGTTCCGAACGCGATCGAGAACATTGCCGCGACAGCCGGCTTGATATGATGATAACGGCCCTGCATCACGGTGATAAAGTCAAAGGCGAACCAGGCAGCGATAAAACCCGAGACACCGTGCGATACGTTGTCCGCAAACGGTATTGTAAAGCGGGCGTTATAGTAATACATGATGCAGCTGTATACCAGAAAGACGGCGAGCAGTGTCTGCGAAAAATAATTGACGCGGGTGATGAAAGACTTGCCGCCCAGAAGTGTGAAGAGATCCCACAAATGTGAAAAACCTATGGAAAAAAGCCCCATCAGGAACATCGTGACGGAGTTGTGGAATATTCCCCAGACGGAAAAGCCAAGAAGGGCGGCCCGACAGACCCACCAGATGATCTGATGGGCCTTCGGTATCTGCGGTATCTGATTCAGCTTTTTCAATGGATTATTTCTTCTTTCCTGCGGGTGCTTTTTTCTTGGCCGGTTTGAGTACAAGGATATAGAACGCAGCCGCTATCGCCGCGCCTACGAGGGGCGCCACGATGAATACCCAAAGCCCTTCGGTGCTGCCGCTGAGTATGGCGGGGCCGAAAGAACGGGCGGGATTTACGGAAGTGCCGGTGAAAGGAATGCCGAGGAGGTGAACAAGTGTAAGAGCTCCTCCGATGACCAGACCGGCTGCACTGCCGAAATCGGGCTTGGAGGTCACGCCGAGGATCGCAATGACGAAGATGCAGGTGAGTATCGCTTCGATAATGAAGGACTTGAGAACGCTGCCCTCATAAAGCGCATTGGAGCCGAGAGTATCTGATTTTGTTCCGAGAATCCCCTTTAAAACAGCCGCGCCGGCTGTCGCGCCTGCAAACTGGGCGATAATGTAGCCGATAAAATCGGTAAAGTCCATACCGCCGGTGATAAGCACGCCGAGCGAGACGGCAGGGTTGATGTGGCATCCGGAAACGTTGCCTATGGAGTATGCCATGGCGACGATAACAAGACCGAAGGCGAGAGCCGTGATAAGATAGCCCACTGTAGAGGCTCCGCTTTGTGTCGTCTTCTGTCCCACGATGACGGCGGTGCCGCATGCCGCGAAGACGAGAACGAATGTGCCGACGAATTCGGCGATGTACTTTTTGATTCTCATGACTGTTCCTCCCTGGAATTTGTTTATATGATTATTTTATATCTTTTTGCTGTTTAAGTCAATCAGTGTTAAAAATTTTCTAAAACAGAAAAATAAATAAAAAATGACAGAGTATAATCATCCTGTCAATTTGCAGGACAAACAAGAGGAGGCATACTGTATGTTAACAGCTATCACCGGCGTAAACTGGGGCGACGAGGGCAAGGGCAGGATGGTTGACCTGCTTGCAGAGGAATACGACATAGTGATACGCTATCAGGGCGGCAACAACGCGGGGCACACCGTTGTGAACGACAGGGGAAAGTTTATACTCAATCTGCTGCCTTCCGGCATTTTCAACGATGGAACCGTAAACGTCATGGGGCCGGGCATGGTCATAGATATAGAGCATCTTGTGAATGAGATCGCGCGTATCCGCTCTCAGGGGATAAGCGTGACTCCGGATAATCTCAGGATCAGCGACAGAGCGGTCATCTGCATGCCGTATCACAAGCTGCTCGACTGCCTGGAGGAGGACCGTCTGGGCGACGCGAAGTTCGGCTCCACCCGCAGAGGCATTGCTCCGGTCTATTCCGACAAATATATGAAAAAGGCGTTCCGAATGGGCGATCTTCTGGAGCCGGAAGCTCTGAAAAAACGTCTGGCCCCGGTCGTCGAGTGGAAAAATCTGACCGTTGCAAACGGCTATGGGCACGAAGCGGTTACACCGGAAGATATGTTTGATTGGCTGATGAAATACGGAAAAGAGCTCGTTCCTCATATAGTCGATACCACCGTATATCTGAACGAAGCGAACAGGCAGGGCAAAAACATGCTTTTCGAGGCTCAGCTGGGCGCGCTCAGGGATATCGACTACGGCATTTACCCCTATACTTCTTCATCGAACGTCATTTCGGCTTTCGCCCCTATAGGAGCCGGAGTGCCGAATCTGAAGATCGATAAGGCGGTAGGCGTTATCAAGGCTTATTCCACCTGTGTGGGCGAAGGACCTTTCACGTGCGAGATCTTCGGCGAAGAGGCGGAGAAGCTCCGCGAAGCCGGCGGCGAGTACGGCGCGGCGACAGGCAGGCCCCGCAGGGTAGGCGGGTTCGACGTTGTGGCATCCCGTTACGGTGCGCTCTGTCAGGCGGCGACTTCTCTCGCTCTCACGAAACTGGACGTGCTTTCCGGTTATGAGAAGATCCCCGTCTGCGTCGCCTATGAGATCGACGGCGAAACGGTACACGATTTCCCGACGGGCGCGAGGCTCGACAGGGCAAAGCCGGTTTATGAGTATATGGAAGGCTGGAACTGCGATATCTCCTCTTGCCGGAAGATAGGCGACCTGCCCGAAAAAGCGCTCGAATACGTGCGTTATATAGAACGGGCTGTCGGCTGCCCGGTGGAGTACGTTTCCGTCGGCGCGGAGCGCGAGGCGTATATCAGATTCTGAGTTTTGCGTTTTGTGTTTTGTGATTCAAGGTTTTGATTTATATATATGACGGGCAACCGTTTATCGCAATACGCAACACGCAACACACAAAGCGCAAAACCTTAAAAACAAAGGAACTGTGTGCAGATGGAAGGAAATGGCAGACTTTACGTAGTAGGCACGCCGATAGGCAATCTTGAAGATATGACCCCCAGGGCTGTAAGGACCTTGGGGGATGTGGATTTCATCGCCGCGGAGGATACCCGCGTGACCGCAAAACTGCTCAATCACTTCGGTATAAAGAAACCGATGGTCAGCTATTACGAGCATAACAGGGCTTTCCGGGGCGAGCATATCATAGAGCGGCTGCTGGAAGGGGAGAAATGTGCGCTTGTGACCGACGCCGGTATGCCCGCGATTTCCGATCCCGGCGCTGATCTTGTGGCGATGTGCCGCGGGAGGGGGATCGCCGTCGAATCGGTGCCCGGTCCCTCCGCCGTGATAACCGCCGCCGCGATCAGCGGTCTTGACGTTTCCCGTTTTACCTTCGAGGGCTTTCTGTCGGTCAACAAACCCTCCCGCCGCGAAAGGCTTGCGGAGATACGCAGCGAGCGGCGGACAATGATCTTTTACGAAGCCCCGCACAAACTTGCCAACACGCTTAAGGATCTGTACGGGACGCTCGGAGACAGAAAAATCGCCCTTATCAAGGAACTGACAAAGATACACGAATCCTGCGAGATAACAACCTTATCCGCGGCGGCGGAAAAGTATTCGGACGGCAATATCCGCGGCGAGTTCGTGCTTATTATCGAAGGCGTTGCTCCCGCCGCCAGAAAAGCCGATATAAACGAAGGTCTGGAACTGGCGAAACAGTATATCTCCGAAGGCGCGTCCGCTTCCGAGGCCGCAAAACGCGCGGCGAAAGAGACGGGTATAAAAAAGGGCGACATCTACAGGATGATAAGCGGGATCACTGAGTCGGAGCGGAATGCGGAGAGCACAGAGCAGATATGAGTAACGGTTTTCTGCTCCCCGGAGAGCATACGGAGGATCTCGGCGGCGGACTGAAGCTTATAGTATCTCAGACTCATACCTTCGGGACAGACGCGCTGCTGCTCGCCGCTTTCGCTGCGCCGTCTGCCAGATCCAGGGCTGCCGATCTGGGCACCGGCTGCGGGATCATCCCGTTTTACTGGCTGCGGGACAGCCTTTGTGACAGTATTACTGCCGTAGACATACAAAGCGGGGCTTATTCTCAGCTCGAACGTTCCGTACGGCTGAACTCCACCGAAAAGATAACTCCGCTGCTGGCGGATTTGAGAGATATCGACAGGTACCTGCCTCACGGCGGTTTCGATCTGGTGACAATGAACCCGCCCTACACAAAAGAGGGCGGTGGTATAATAAGCTCGGGAGAAAGCGATAAAATAGCCCGGCACGGCACCATGTGCGATCTGGACGACGTGGCGCATTCGGCTGCTTATCTTCTGAAATTCGGCGGCAGACTCTGCGTCTGCATCAGACCCGAGCGCATGGCGGAGATGTTCGCTGCCATGAGCCGGGCGAAGATAGAGCCCAAGCGGTTGAGACTTGTGTCGCAGCGCGACGGCTGCGCCCCGTGGCTCTGCCTGATAGAGGGCAAATACGGCAGGCGCCCCGGACTGGTCGTTGAGCGTGAGCTGCACATAGAAAACAGCGACGGGAATCTGTCCGATGAAATGAAGGAGATAATAGGAGAATACGCGGATTGAACAGCATATAAAACAGACGCCGGGGCACTCAGCCGTCCGGCGTCTGTTTGATTAGCAGGTTCTCAGGTTCTGTAAAACTTCAGAAAGCTTTCAAGATCATTGATTCCGAAATCCGTGAAACTGAATTCGTCGGTATTATCCGAAACCTTGCGGTACCATTCGAGCGTTTCTTTCATGTTGGAAATATTCAGACCGAGGAACTCGCCTATCTGGACGAGAATGCTGAGTCCGTAGGGAAAATCTGCGGAAAAGTAACGGGAGCTGAAGTCCGGAATATATCCCCGGTCCGTTTTGATCATTGGCGACGGCAGCCCTTTGAAACCGGTAATGCTGCGTAGTTTTGCGGAAAATCCCTGTATGGTATGATTCTCGTAGTGATCTTTGAGTGATTTGACAAAACTGAGGTCAAATTCACTCAGCGCAGCGCAAATCTGCTGAACTTCGGCGTCACATTTGAAAAGGAGTTCTGAGCTTTCGTCGTTCCATTCCTCATAAAAAAGCGGGACGCGGTCGTAAAAGACTCCTTCACGGTAGTCGCCGAACAGGGTGCGCAGACGAGTGGTGTGCAGGATTGGGTTTGACGGTGTCAGAGTCAGGTTCAGATAATTCGGCATGGAATCGCAGCTTATGCCGAAAATATCCTCGACGGTACGGGCGATTTTCCGGGTCTTTTCGTGCGGAAGTGCAGCGACGTAAAGCTGAGCGCGGTAGCCGACAGCGCGGACTTCTTTGCCCTTCTCGGTTAAACGCGCGACGCTCGGCACGCGCTGGAGCCCGAATAATGCCGCTCCTTTCTTTATGTGTTCCCGGAACGCGCATTCTCCTCCGCCGGTGCCGGGAATGATACCGATATGAAGTCCGTCATGTGCGAACAGCAGCAGATCTTCGGCTATTTTGCCGTGCATGAAAGCGGGATAAGTTATAAATATATAATCGGCGTTTTCAAAGGCAATATCTGCGTCGTATGTGGCGCGGATATTTTTGCCTTTAAGGGTTATCCTGCTGTTTTCGTCAATGATCCTTATATCCGGGATAAAGACCTCCGGTGTGGAGGTGTATATACAGGTATCGTTCTGCTGCGAACAATGGACGGCGAACTGAGTCCCGATATTCCCGCCGCCTATTACTGTTATTTTCATTCGTATTGTATCTCCTGTGAAAGATGTGGCCGTAATCCCGGCGCTGAAAACTGAAGCTGGAAACTCAAACAACCGGTACTGTGAATTCGTCGTCGAAAGACAGCGCCGATGCGTGCTGCGCATAAGCGGCATTTATCTGTTCCCGCGACGGCGGAACATTCCAGTCGCCGTATATCCTGCCCAGCAGTTTACCGGCTCCTTCCGCGATAAGGAATTCCCGGTCTTCGAAAGGCACTCTGACGTAACCGGCGAAACACGATGCGTCGTGGGTTTCGAATATGTGCTTCATCGTGTAATTTGAGAAGAAACAGTGGGTTTTTCCGACGGCGCTTCTGCAGGCTTTGGTATAGCGTTCATAGAGCTTTTTTTTTGGCATTTTTCTGCCCGCGGCGGAAAGCGTGGCGACCGCAGCCTTACTTGCCCCCGCGTAATCCGACAGATCAATAGAGTGCCTGTGCCCCATCAGCATACCGTAATACATGGCTATTTTTGCTTTCTGTAAGGGCGAAACTTTTTCACCGCAATTGTCGGCGATAAAAATGTCCAGCCAGAGCCTGTTGCTCATATCGCCGTAAAAATCGGTTTCCGCATTGTCCGTGTGAAGGCGGCTGTCAACAAGCACAAGCCTTGTCACTGTGTCGAGGACCGCTTCTCCCGTATAATCCAGCGGCGTCACCAGTCTGAAACCGTCGCCGAACCTGTCCCTTACAGACAGGAGCTTATCGTAATTATCCCTTGTCATGGCAACGTCCGCGTCGTCATCCCACGGTATGAAACCGCGGTGACGCAGCGCGCCGAGCAGCGTGCCGCTGTCAAGGGTGTATTTTATGCCGTTCTCCGCGCATACACGGTCAAGTTCGGAGAGCAGAAGCAGATCCGCCCTGTGAATCAGTTCCAGCCGCTCTTTAATGTCCATATGTTTATATCTCCGGTATCAAAGCATTCAAAATACACATTCCGAAAATATAATACATTATCTGCTTTATTATTGCAACTGTTAAATTTCGGATGCACAGGAATTGCCCGGCTGTTTTGTCCGGAAATATCACAAAAATCTGTTGAAATACCGCTTTGTTTTCAGTATAATAACAGAGTATGAGCTTTTGTGTTCAATGTTAAGAGAATGAAATAAAAGGAGTAATCAGTCATGAAAAAATCCGTAAAAATTCTTCTTATCTGCGCAGGCGTCGTGGCGGTCCTCGGCATTGCGACCGGTATCACGCTCGGCGTCATTTTCCATTACGAACCCAGCGAATGGCTCGTTGAAGGCGACGACGCCGTCCCGGAGATGGATTTTGAAACGGCGCTCCAAGGCATAACCGTGATGGAAAACACGTGGGAGACCGCTCCGGCGCAGACCGTCGTTCATGAGATCATCCAATCGCATTTCGATTCTCCTTTGCCCGAGGGCAAAACCGAAAAGAAAGCGATAGTCATCGGCTACGACGGCTGCCGCATGGATACTTTCCGTCTGCTGGAGACTTCAAAGCGCAGCGCGATCAATCTGCTGCTTGAAAACGGCGGCCATGCGATCTTCACTTACGCCGGCGGCGTGAATTACCCGGCGGAGCCGACCCAGAAGACTTCTACCGCGCCGGGCTGGTGCTCCATGCTTACCGGCGTTCTGTCGGACGTTCACGGAGTGACCGGCAACAGCACGCCCAAGGGCGTCGAGCCCAAGACGCTGCTTCTGACCCTTGTCGAGGACGGCACGATCGATTCGAGCGCGTTTTACGTCTCCTGGGCGACGCATTTTTCAACCAAAAAGGGCACGTACCGTGCGGAGAAGGATTACGCTGAGGCTAAAGGCATCCCCGCCGTTTATCTGCGGGCCAAAAACGACGCCGGAACCAAGCAGAATATCCTGGACGACCTCGCGAAAGACGACTGCTCCGATTTCATCTTCTCCACGCATGAGTACACGGATCACGCGGGGCACGGCAGCGGATTCTCTCTGCAGAATATCAAATACGTCAGCGGTTTCCGCGATGCGGAGGCGACCGGCGTGGATATAATCGAAGCGGTCGAAAACCGTCCGACCTACGATACCGAGGACTGGCTGATCATGATCACCACCGATCACGGCGGCATAAAAAAGAATCACGGCGGTCCCTCCATCGACGAGCGGATCACCTTCATCGTAGCCAACAAGGAACTGCCTTTGGCTTCCTGACGGCCGGAGCAATGAAAAAGAAGCTTATCGCCACCGATTTCGACGGCACGCTTTATATCAACGGGCGTATTGCCGATGAGACCCGGCGCGCGATAGACGACTGGCGCGCCGCGGGTGGATATTTCGGCGTGGTGACAGGGCGCGGGATCGATTTTTACGATACTGCCAGAGAACAGAACCTGCCGTTCGACTACCTGATCGTATACAACGGCTCGCTGATCGTCTCGCAGGACAAAACCGTTCTGTATGAATCCCTCATTCCGGCGGACACCTTTGCCGCGCTTGAAAAAGCGATGGCGGCATACGCCGATATCGAAAGCTTTTCGGAAAGCGACGGTACGCCGCGGCATCATTATTACGCGACTTTCCCGGGCGCGGAAAGAGCTCTTCAGGTCAGGGACGAGCTTTTACCGGTTTTCGGAGACAAGGTGAGCATTTTCGTCAACGGACCGCATATAAATATCGGAAATAAAGGTACCGGGAAAGCGCAGGGGGTATCGTTCGTTCTGCGTCATTTCTCTTTTCCGGATGACGGCGCGGCTGTCGTGGGCGACGATTACAACGACCTTGAGATGATCCTCGCTCACAACGGCTGGGCGGTGGAGAGCGGAAAGCCCGAAGTGGTATCGAAAGCGCTCCACACCTGCGAAAGCGTCGGCGGGCTGATCCGTTTTTTAAGCGAACAGCGGACAGCGAACAGCAAACAGTTGACAGCGCGCGATTAAGACACAAAATTCAGTAAGAGTATACCGCGCGTATATTTCCGACATAATCAGAATAATATGAAATAATACTTGTTATCTTTAGTCTGATGGTATTCGCGCGGTACCTGTGGAATGATGCCGTTATCCCGGCCGCGCGCTGTTCGCTGTTCACTGTTCACTGTATGCTGTTCCCGGCTGCCTTTCATCTCTGCACATTTTAAAGGAGAACCCATAATGAGACCCTATACCTTCTACGTCATCACCGATCTTCATTTCTTTAAAAATTCTCTCGGCGCTTACGGCGAAGAGTATGAGCGCAGTATGGATTTCCAGCAGAAATGCTTTGCGGAGACTCGGGCGATAAACCAGGCTGTCTTCGATTGGCTCGCTAAGACGGACGACGCCGATACGGTGCTTATCGCCGGCGACCTTACCTACTGGGGCGAAAAAGAGAGCCACAGGGAACTCCTTAAAATAATGGATGATTTCCGCGAAAAGAGCGGAAAACGCGTTCTTCTTGTCACTGCCGGACACGACTTCGACAGGGACGGACATTCGTATGACGATAAGGGGAAGCATCCCGTAGAAGGTACGAAATTCTCCGATCTTTATGATTTTTATAAAGACTACGGATATTCTGACGCGATCGAATTCAACAGGGAGCATCTGTCCTACGTCGCGCAGCTGACCGATGGCGTGCGCCTTCTTGTGATCTGCAACGATATCGACGGGCAGAGGAACGCTCCTTACGACGATGAATTCTTCGCCTGGATCGGGGCTCAGGCGAAGCGGGCGCAGGAAGAGGGACAGATGATGATCGCCATGGAGCACTATCCCGTGCTGCCGGGCCAGCCGATCTTCTGTCTGTTCGGGGACGCGCGGGAGGAAGACGCGGAAAAGCTCATCAGAACCCTCGCGGACAACGGCGTGCATCTGATCTTTACCGGACATATGCACAATCAGAGCATAAACCTTGCCGTTACCGAAAAGGGCAATAAATTCTACGACGTCTGTACCGGCGCCACGGTCGCCACTCCCGCGTTTATCCGCAGAGTGACCATTGAGGACGCGGATACCGTGAAGATAGAGAGCATCCCGGTCCCGGAGTTCGACTGGGACAAGCACGGCCTGACCGGCAGGGAATATATACAGGTGCAGTTTGATAAAATGCTCCGCTCCTACGCCGGCGCCATGCAGAACGATCCCCGGCGCTTCATGGGCAAGCTCGGCATCAAACCGTCGCCGAAGCTCGATAAGATCATTCCTTTCCTCGGGCGGCGTCTTTCAAAGCTGACCCTGGGCGGGTTCGCGCGTCTGCTCCTGACACATGCGGACAAGGAAGTAAAAGATATTCGCTTTGTGGATTTTGCTGTAGACATGGTGCGGGCCATTTTTGAGGGAAACCAGCCGTATAAGGAGGGTACTCCCGCCGGCGACACCCTGCTGCGTATCTTCAAACGCCTGCGTCCGTTCGTAAAAACGCTCAAAGGCGCGCAGGGCGAAACGCTCGACTTTTACGATATCATGAAAAACACGGTCGGGAACTACGGGATCGACGATTATAATGCTGTTTTGAGAATTAACTAAAGCAAAAAACGTAGATGTTGTGATTAGTGTTTTGGAGGTTAGATCTGTGACTGAATTCCCTGTTTGTAAATACCGAAATGTATCAGAACGTGATATGGATCTGCTCTTTATGGAGACGTTTGTAACAGAACGAGAGTTTTTGTCTCTGTTCACCGGTAAAACAGAAGCAGCCGGTCAGCCATATGCCGTGGTTCATGCAGAACGATCTAAAATTGATCACGGATTCGGCGAGTCAGACATCACTGTCATAATTGAGACTGACGGAGACAGACGGGCGCTTCTCATAGAAAATAAAATTGATGCTATTGCCATGCCTGACCAGCATGATCGCTATCATAAAAGAGGCGCGATAGGAGTAAAAAACGGCGAATATGGCAGTTATTATGTGTTTATCGTCTGCCCCGAAAGCTACAGAGAATCAAATGAAGAAGCGGCCAAATATGAGTATTTCGTAAGTTATGAAGAATGCCGGGAGTATTTCATGTTACATGAAAATGCTTATAATCGGCAGCGATATCAGCAGATTTGTCAGGCCTTAGAAACAATGAAGGCTGAATATAAAGTTGATATCAATGAAGTTGCGGTTGATTCATTCCGGAAATACAGGGCTTATCAGGAGGCCTACTATCCGCGATTGAAGCTGATAAACAAAGTCGACAGCAATAAAGTAAACGGATGGTGGCCATCCTATTCTGTCGGAGTGAAAGGAATGTATATTCTTCACAAGACAAACTTCGATTGCGCAGATCTGACCATTAATGGTGCGGCAGACAGGATCGTTGAATTGCAGATCGTGGAAAAATGGCTGCATGACGGAGGTCATAAGCATATAACACTGATCAAAACAGGCAAGTCTGCCGCATTCAGGATATATACTCCTGAGATCGGAATGTCTGTACCGTTTGAAAAATGGAAAATGGGAGATCTGAATTGTTGCTTTGAAGCAATTCAGGAATTGTCGGATCTTGCGGGTATGTTTGCTGTAATAAACAGGATAATCTTTGTTCAGAGATAGCAGATTTTTTGTTTTTTCTATTGCAATTATCCACAAACTCCTGTAGAATAATATAAATATTTTATTCTGATTATACAGAAGAAACGGAGTGATTTGCTTGGCAGGTGACAAACTGTCCAAACTCAAGGGCTTCGCTCATGAAGTGAAAACTCACTGGTCGGTGCCCGCGGAGGGGAATTACGTTCCCTACAAGGAATACAAGGACATATTCATAGGCGTCGGCTCCAACTACGCCGGCTCAAAGACGCTCGAATACATCGCCTTTGCCGCGTCGTGCTACCTGATGATGTACCACTACAAGCTGCCGTACCTCACGTTTTCCGTGATCGGTATAATCAATATGCCTTTAGGGTAT
>JAILQN010000254.1 GCA_024699005.1 Clostridia bacterium | reverse complement strand
ACTTTGGGCCCCCAAAAATGCAATTATGGGTTCCCTATATGAAACAGAACGGTGCTGACACAACTATTGTACTTTTCGGGGACCTTTTATTGCACTTTTTACTTGACAAACACAATGGTGTCTTACCGCTGATTTGCTCAGCTTTGCGATTTACCCTTTTTATGAGCTTGAGAATACGGCAAAACTGCAATTCCCGATCTTTTTTCTTGTCTTCTCTCTGCAAATCCTGTTTTTAGTACTGTTTGAACACTTTTTAAGAAACAGTTATCCGTTGCCGGAACGCCTGATTTTGCCCATATCGCTGGGTGTATATACTTTTCTGACCATTGGGCAGAAAAAAGATTTCTTTTTCATATTACTCTTAAGCTGTTTATGGGCAATTCTTCTGTATTACTACAATGTACGGGGCTGGCTGCGTTTCAAAAAGCGGTTTACAAAAAAGAAAGGCGTGTTGCTGATCGCCACAGCTGCACTCATTTTTTTCGTGGTGGTGGGCGGATCGGGATTGCTTCGTTATTTGTCTTTCCGTTGTCCGAATTATGATTTCGGGATCTTCAGTCACATGTTTTATAATATGAAGAACTCGTTTCAACCGCTGACGACATGTGAACGGGACGGAACGCTTTCACATTTCGCGGTACATCTTTCGCCCATCCTTTACGTGCTGCTGCCGGTCTATTTTGTTTTTTCTTCACCAATCACGCTGCAGCTCGCGCAGGCGGCAATTCTGGCAAGCGCTGTGATCCCGCTGGCGCTGTTGTGCCGCAAATTCGGCTTGTCTTATACCCGTACCGCGGTTATGGCGCTGATCCTGCTCTGTTACCCGGCGGTAGCCTGTGGCACGAACTATGATTTCCATGAAAACTGCTTTCTTCTGCCGTTGCTGTTGTGGCTGTTTTATGCGTATGAAACACGTCGCTTATGGATGATGGCGTTATTCGCCGCGCTCGTCCTTATGGTCAAGGAAGACGCCGCAATATACATCGCATTTTTTGCGCTCTATGTGTTTCTTAACGGCAAACGGTATTTGCAAGGCAGTCTTCTGTTCGTTGGGGCGGGGGCGTATTTCCTATGCGCCGTGCTTTTTCTTACTGTCCGCGGCGAAGGCGTAATGATGGGCCGATATGATAATTTTATCGTCGGCGACGGAACGCTATTACAGGCCATAAAAAATGTTCTTGTCAATCCCGGGTATTTCGGAAATTCAGGATACAATATGATTGCAGACAGGGGTGATTATTAAATGCAGACCGGTCAAATCATTATGAAGCTGCGTTCCGACGCCGGCTTCACGCAAGCCGCGCTCGCGGATATGTTATTTGTATCGCGCGATCTGATTTCAAAATGGGAGACGGGGAAACGGCTGCCGGAATACAGGATGATTCTGAAAATGGCAAAGCTGTTCTCCGTTGATCCCGAAATACTAATGCCAAAGGATACGATCCTGACGTCGGAGCTGTCGACGCTGCTGCCCGAAAACTATCCGTCGGACGGAGAGATCCTGAAAAGAGACCTGAATCTGTTTTTGGGCACGCTCAGCGCGCGGGACAGGCGTATTTTTATCCGCCGCTATTATTTCCTTGAGGAATTTGCTGAAATCGGAGAAGAATACGGCATTCGGGCGAATCACGTCCGCACGATCCTGACGCGCGTTCGGCGGAAACTGAAACAATATTTGAAGGAGGAATATTCATGAACGGAACTGTTATATATACCGCCGTTTCCGGTATTGATGAAGCGTATCTTGCCGATACGGAGAATATGGCTCAAATCAAAGCTGAAAACGTAAAAGCAAGAAAAAGGAAGCAATCTGTGCTGGTTGGCGTTTGCGCCTGCTTTCTCTTTATTCTCGGGATCGTCGGCGTAATAAAAATCATCGATCCGCAGAAAGCGGAACCCCACACAAGCCAAACCGATCCACCCGCGGCGGTCGGTCAATACAGCGTTGTACCTTTTGCAGCAAAAAACGATCCCGACACCGACGCCTTTGGCGAGGAGGAGATCCATCAGGTCTACCTGTCCGTTCAGGGTATACGGTATGAACAACTGCGCGTTGAGGAACTTGCACAGTACGGCATTTCGGAAAACATTCCCGATTCCGCGTTTGGAGCATCTGTCGGAACTGTTGTCGAGAGCTTCCCCAATCAGGAGACCAAAGCCCCCGTATCCTCCCCGGAACCGTCTTTAGTTGGCGCGCAGGTTTTCTATTACGGTACGGCGAACGGAAGCGCGGTCCTGATCGCGGAAAAGGACGGGAACTGCAGCGTTTTTGCCGTGTCGCAATGGCCCGCTTACAGTTCGTTCCGGGAGAGCTGCGCGTTCTTCGGCGCGGTGCCGTCTGCGGAAGGGATCGAAAGCATCTCCTATACGATCAAGACGTTGGCGGAGGATAATAACTTTGTAACGACGGAGGGAATGCTGTCCGATACGGACGCAATCAACGCCGTCTGCGCGGTTCTGCAGCAGCTTACGCCGGAGGAGCCGCCGAAGGACGAACGCGCGCCGACGCCGGAATGGTATTCCGACGCGTGGCAAAGCTATAAGGAAAACCCGGACGGCCGCGTCAGGGAGGATATCACGCTGGAGATCCGTTTCCGCAACGGCTGCCGAATGACGGAAATAGTTTACCAGCCCTTTATCGGCAACGGATACGTCGACGGCATGAAGGAGCTGACGCCGGAACAGAACGAAATCCTGCGTGGCTTGCTGAAATGAAAACAACTGGAATGAAACGCAACAAAATACTCTTATCCGTTTTGCTGTGTATCGTGTTGCTGCTTACCGCCGTTACTTCCTACTGTGTTTCCGCGCAACGGTTCGGAGACACGGACGGAGACGGCAGCGTCACGGCTGCAGACGCCAGATACGTGCTGCGCACCGCAGTAGGGCTGGAATTTCCGGCGGATCGTTCGGTATTGGATGTGGACGGTGATGCTGAAATAACCGCATACGATGCGCGGCTGGTACTGCGCTACAGCGTCGGGCTGGATCACACGTTCCCGGTTGAACGGACTTCGGAAGAAGAACCGATCACTGCAAATCCGGACGCGGAATGCGCGGTGCTGTACGACGCCGACTCCGACCGTATCCTGTTCCGCAAAAACAGTACAAAGCTCACGGCTCCCGCCAGTCTTGTGAAACTGTTGACGGCGGTAACGGCGCTGCAAAACTGCCCGGAGGAGCAGGTGTTTCAGGTCGGAGAGGAAATTGATCTCATCGGTTACAATTCCTCCGTCTGTTACCTGCAAAAAGGATGGGGCGCTTCGCTGAAGACACTGATTACCGGGATGTTGTCCTCCAGCGGAAACGACGCCGCCTATTGTATCGCGGTCAACGTCGCAAGAAGAATATATCCGGGAGTCTCAGATCAAGCCGCCGTGCAGCGTTTTGTGGAGATGATGAATCAGACGGCGGCACAGCTCGGCATGAGGAGCAGCCGACTTCTGAATCCCGACGGTTATGACGCAGACGGACAGTACACCACGGCGGAGGACTTGCTTATGCTCGCGAAAGCGGCGCTCGGTTTTCCTACAATCAGAAAGATTTGCGGGAAATACCGGATCGAGGTATATCTCGCCGACGGAAAAGGCGTGACGTGGTATAACACCAACAGAATGTTGAATCCGAACGATGCGTTTTATCATTCTGCGGTTACCGGTCTGAAAACCGGCAGCACAGCCGCCGCTGGGAATTGTATCATCGTATCGTTTAACCGTGCCGGAAGAGAAA
>JAILQN010000213.1 GCA_024699005.1 Clostridia bacterium | reverse complement strand
CTGCCTGCCTTTCCGCGGTCTGATCTTCGTAAAGACGGTTATAATCAAGATTCAGTTTATGCGTTTTCAGTTTTCTCTCTTTTCTCCACGGTTCCGCCGGGCTGAAAAGAGCTCCGTTCCCATTGTCGAGCATGTTTTTCTCCGTTTCTTCCGATGGTGTTTCAGCGGTTTTCCGGACCGGTCTCCAGCAGCATCCTGACGTGCGGTATCCCGTCCAGAATGAATTCGTCCGAGATACGGCGGAAGCCGAGCCGTTCATAGAAGGGCAGCGCGTAGGTCTGAGCTTCCAGATAAACGGCGTCCGCACCGAATACTTCCCGGGCCGCCCTTATGCCTTCTTTCATGATCAGACTGCCGAGGCCCCGGCGCCGCTTCGCGGCGACGACGCGCCCGATGGCGCAGTATTCGCTCTCCACGCCTCTGTCAAGAACCCGCAGATACGCCTGTATGCCGTCCTCGTCTTCCAGCCACACGTGGATCGCGTCCTGATCGAGACCGTCGGTCTCCATATAGGTGCATTCCTGTTCCACGACGAAAACAGCGATGCGAAGCCGGAGTATCCCGTAGAGTTCGTCCGCGCTCAGTTCGCTGAATCTTCTGATATGTAAATTCATTGGTATATAATAATCAAAACCTTGGAACTTGGAACTTGGAACTTGGGACTGACTGTCCCTTTTCAAACGGATATACCAGACCGAGCTGCTTCCGGCATTCGTCCATGATCTTCATGCAGTTCCTTGTCGCCGAGTGTGGGACGAACGCGGACTCCTTCCGTCCGGCTCTTATCTCTTCCGCGGCTCTTGTGAATTCGGTAAGATAATCGGTCCTTCCGGTATAATTCTCACGATTCATTTTTGTCCTCAGCGAGACGAGCTGCGCCATATGAAAAACGGGTACGCTGATCTTTCCGTCCGTACCGGTGATTCTGCAGCTTTCGCCCAGCCGCGTCAGCGAGATATCGAGTCTGCATTCGAATCCCTTATAGCCGAGTCGGATGATCTCTGCGATATCTATGCCGTTTTTCAGCCTGCCTTTGCATACGATGCTGTCGGGATATCCGAAAAGGCGATAACAATAGGTTATCGGATAGACGCCGATGTCCAGCAGTGCGCCTCCGGCAGTCTCCGGGGTAAGCAGGCGGGAGTTTCTGCTTGCCATCACGCCCGGGAAGGCGTATTCCATCCGTACGTTTCTGATTTCGCCTATCCTTTTTCCGTTGATCCATTTCCCGACGGTCAGCGCGACGTCGGAGAACCAGGTCCACATCGCCTCGCAGAAATAAACGTCGTTTTCGCGGGCGGCCGTAAGCATCCTGTCGACTTCCGGAACGCTGACGCCCACGGGCTTCTCGCAAAGGACCGGAAACCCCGCGTCCATTGCCCTAACGGCGTAATCGGCGTGCGAGGAATGGGGAGTGGCGATATACACGCCGTCGAAGCCTCCGTTTTCCAGAAGGGATCCGAAGTTGTCAAAGGCCTTTCCGCCGTATCTTTCCGCGAAATCCCGGGCTTTTTCAAGGTTCCTCGAATAAACCGCGGCGATCGCGTGATCCCCCCTCGTGATGCTTCTTGCGGTATTGTTCGCTATACTGCCGCAGCCCACGTAGGCCCATCTGAATTTGTCCATATCTTCGTCTTACCTCCGGGTGATATCGGTTATATACAGTAACGACGCTTTCGGTATCATTATACAGGGAACTTCCGGTTTTTTCAATGTTTTTCTTGAAGTGAAGCCGCCCGGTGTTACCGGACGGCCTCGTTTCTTATTTCATCGACGGCGCAGGCTTCATTGCGGCTGCTCCGCGGCTCCCGGCAGCTCCACGTCCGCGGTGAACAGATCCCCGTTTATCGTAAGGGTAAGCTTGCCGCCCATCAGTCGGGTCAGGTTATCCGCTATGGACAGACCGAGGCCGCTGCCCTCCATGGAGCGGGAGCTGTCGCCGCGGGTAAAACGCTCGGTCAGTTCGTCCACGGGTATATTAAGCTGCTGCTCCGAGACGTTTTTGAACGTGATGTTCACTCTGTCGCCTTTCTGTCCGACGTCCAGATAGACCCTCGTGCAGGGCATCGCGTACTTGGCGATATTGCTCATCAGGTTGTCGGTGACGCGCCAGATATAGCGGCTGTCGGCGAGCATATAGACCTCTTCTTCCGGCTTGTTTATTATGAGCGTCAGATTCCTTGACCTGAATTTCTCATCGTATTCGCCGGCGGCCTGCGATACGAGCACGGTCGCGCTGACCCGTTCGGGTTTTATATCCACGTTTCCGCTGGACGCTTTGGAGGCGTCCACAAGGTCGGTGACGAGCTTTTTCAGCTTGTCCGACTGCCTCGATATCGCGTCGACGTATTCCTCCGCTTCCGGATCTCCGAGTTCCTTCTTCGACAGCAGGTCGGAGTAGTTTATTATGGACGTGAGCGGGGTCTTGAGGTCGTGGGAGACGTTCGTGATGAGTTCGGCGCGCATGCGTTCCGCCTTGACGCTCTGCGCCACCGCGGTCGAGAGCCCGTCCCTTATACGGTTGATATCCCGGGCGTGGGCGCGCATCGCCGGCAGCATTTTCGACGTGTCTATGGGTTTGGAGTAATCGCCGGCGGCTACGCGTTTCGCTCCGCTTCTTATCCCTGTAGCCTGAATCGCCAGCCAGAAGATAAACGTGATCTCAAGCAGCTTGTAGACGATGAAGCACAGGGCGACGAACTCACCGCGGCGCGGCTCGGAGAGCCAGAGCACGATGATTTCCGCTAAGGTCAGCGCCGCTTCGGCGACCGCGACGACGATCAGCAGGGGTGTATTCCCGTCCAGTCTGTCGTAAAAGCGCTTTATCAGTTTCAGAATACGATACGAGACCGTGGTCTTTATAAAAGTCCGGGTCTTGATCTTGCGCACGACGTCGCAGAAAGCCAGGCAGAGCATCACGCCCGCGGCAAGGGCAATGACGGCAAGACCGGCAAGGAGCAGCGGCAGCGTCCTTCTGTCCACCCGGTTCAGGATCCCGTCCAGAACCACGAACATTATCGCGGCCCCGCAGCCGAAGGCGGCTCCTCCGGTTGCCCCCACGTTGATGATAAAGGGCAGTTTGTTTATCTTCATGCTTACCGCCGGAAGGGCGAACGCCAGCAGTACGAGGGATATTATCAGGCACACGGCGGATACTGCAAAAGCGGGTATCGCGAAGCGTCTGACGTTATATATGATCCGCGCCATGGTGTCAGCCTGCGAGAACAGCCCGGAGCGTGTGTCCGAGAGATAGTAGTCTGCGCGTATCACGTCGGTTTTGTTAATGTCATCGCTGCCGTCGGGACGCGCGGCAAGTCTGGTCGTGAATTCCGCGGCGGTGGGGACGTCATCCGCGTGGGTCGCGTCGTCCCCGATGACCGCGGAAATTTCCTCGACCGGGTATGAGGGCATTTTTTCCATAAGCGCGGCGGATGCTTTCTCCGGGGCGTTCGTAACCGTTTCCGCAGCGGCGGCGGACGCCGGTCCGCTTACGGACACGTCTTCGGGCAGAGCTGTAGTTGTCTCTGCGGCGTATTCTGCGGCGGTTCCCTCTGTCGGCGCCTCTTCACCGTCGTATTCGGATTCTTCGCCGTAATAATATGACAGGTAGGAATAAGGATGATACGTAAACGCGCTGAACCCGATGGAGTATTCGATTTCCTCGTTGATATGCGCCTCGAATGATCCTTCGGCTCTGGACTCGTCAAAGCTTTCGGAACTGACGTAAACGACTTCACCCGTATCGGCATTATCGTAGTCGAAAGGCAGGCGTGTAAGGCGGATCTCCATATCGCCGTATTCGGTCATGGAACCGGCCCAGTTCTGTACGCTGCCGCCCAGATCGGTTATGTACGCCCCGACGAGCGCCGCGGCAAGGTTCTTTTCCACGTTGGAGTCCAGGATGCGTTCTATGGCGTCGGCGCTGCGGTCGTATTCCTTGTCGAAAAGGTCGTTGTCGAGCATGAATAGAACGCCCGCCGCGGATAAAAGACACCCCGCCCCGGTTATCACGACAAGCACGGCGGCAATAATCTTGAGAGCAAATCTTGAATTTTTCATCGTATTGTCCTCTTTTGCGAGAATGAATAATGAAGCCGCTTCGCTGATGAATAATGAACAGTGAATAATTGAGGTTCATTTTTGCGGAGCAAAAACGTCATATATAAAATCAAAAACCAAAATTATTCATTATTAATCATTCATTATTCATTATTCATTCTATTATGTACCCATACCCCCACAGCACCTTGATATACCTCGGCTCGGCGGGGTTGATCTCGATCTTCTCTCTCAGGTGGCGGATATGCACAGCTACGGTGTTCTCCGCTCCGGCGGAAGGCATGTTCCACACCGCGGCGTATATCTCCGCCGGCGAGAAGGTCTTGTTACGGTTTTTCATAAAGAGGAGCAGTATCTGATATTCGGTCTTTGTTAGCGATATCTCCGCGCCGTCCGCCGTCACCCGTTTGGATCGGTCGTCCACCGTCAGCCCGCCGTTCGTGTAAACGTCCGGTTCCGAGGCTCTGGCGCCCAGGGTCGTGTAGCGGCGCACCTGCGAGCGGACCCGCGCTGTAAGCTCCGACGGGTTGAACGGCTTCGTTACGTAATCGTCCGCGCCGAGGTTCAGTCCCAGGATCTTGTCGGTATCCTCGCCTTTCGCCGTCAGGAAGATGACCGGCGTGTTGCAGAATCCGCGCATTTCGATCAGTGTCTCTATACCGTCCTTGCCGGGCATCATTATGTCCAGAAGGCAGAGCGATATGTCGGGATCGTCCTTCAGCGCGGCTATGGCCTCGTTTCCGTTGTACGCGGTGACGACGTCATAGCCCTCCGCCGAGAGGTAGATCTTCACTGCCGCCGCGATATCGCGGTCATCGTCACAGACCAGAATTTTGATCATG
>JAILQN010000200.1 GCA_024699005.1 Clostridia bacterium | reverse complement strand
TATCTCCACGGTGCAGGATTGGTCGTTTCCGTTGGCGACGCGGAGTTTTAGAAGAGCGTCAGCAGGCACATTAAGTATATTCGGGAATGACAGATAAGATCCGTCCTTAATGCCGCGCAGCTCAAAGCCGTCTGCGTTTTCCTTTTTGACGATACCGTCGGCTGCGTCAAAGAACCACTCGCCCTTGATCGACTCCCACGTCGCGTCATACTGACCGACGCCGACCTTTTTAATAAAGTCGTCGGTCACTATGTCGCCGTTATCTTTCATGTGAGCGTAAACAAACTTCGTCGTTCTGTAGTACGGATCGAGCGGCTCTCCGCTGCCGTAGTTTTCCGGGACGGCGTAAGTAAAATAAGTCTGATTATGGAAGGTGAAGAAGGTTCCGTGGTCGGTAAAGCAATCCTCACAGATCTTTCCGCGGTATGTATAAGGTCCGTATATGTTCTTGCTCGTCGCGTAATCGCCACCATGGGAATTAAGGTAGTAGGTATCGCCCCATTTGGTAATCCAGCAGGCGTCATTCTCCCAGCCGTCAATAACCTCGACCGCCTTCGGCTCCTCAGCCAGAGAGATCATATCCTCGTTCAGCCGCGCGATATAATATTTCTTTCCGACGACAGTATAGCCGAACATAATATACGGCGTCTTGTTTTCATCATCATCGATGAATACCGTCGGGTCATAGCATGCAGTATCGACGAGCCCCTGCGGAAGAAGCGGCTCACCGAGAGCATCGACGTAAGGTCCTCCGGGGCCGTTCTCACTGACTGCGACGCCGGTGCATCGCTGCTGATCGGAGAAATATAGATAATACTTGCCGTTTCTCTCCGCCGCGTCGATGGCGTAGCATTCATGATCTTCACCGAGGAAGGTGTCCTCCGGGCGAAGCGTGAACTCAAGATCCCAGTTGACAAGATCATCGGAGGAAAAAACGCGCCAGTCGTCCATGCGATAGATTGGCTGCCCCGGGCCGTAATCGTGGCTGGAAAAGAGATATGCCTTGCCGTCAAAAATGTGCACGTGCGGGTCGCAAACACCCATATCGGGGAAAACACGTCTGAAATCGCCGCTCATAAGATTTTCACCACCTCCGAAAGTATTTCTTATTTCTTCGACACTACCCGCCGTCATGTAGTAGAGGTAACTGTACGGTTCGTCGAATTCAAGCCCGAAAACGCCGATCGGTGCCACATAATTCGTAGAGTCGGAGCCCGGGTCTGCGGATCCGTCATACAGGAACCTCCCCGCGAGAAGAGACTTCGCTTTCGGCGAAAACAGCCCGACGCCGTAATCGCTGTCGTCCGTCCAGGCGCACCACTTCTCATTGTTTCCGTCCTTAAGCTGAAATGCAGGCTGTCCGGCCCAGAACGGCAGATTCCGCTCAACGCGCAATTCATCTCCTGTCCAGGGCTTATCCCCGTCATAGAAACAGAAGTTTCCGAGTGCGCTGACGGTATAAAAAGCCGGAAGCTCCTGATCTCTGTCTGCCCATGGCGTATTAAGAAAATCAACCACCGTATTTTTCACGGTAAGCCCGTTTTCCGTCAGTTTATACACGTTTGTGTAATACGTTTGTGTGAACATATTGTTCTGTGCCCAATCGAGGGGACGACAGACGATGCGGATCTCATCTTCGGTTTTTTCGACGGCAACAAGCTTGCTGTGGTTGCCGTACTGGTCGCCGCCCTGAACGGGATTGTAGCCCCATTCGGTATCGACATACATGGCGTTTTCATACCCCTCGATCTCCTGCGGTCCGTAATATGACTGTTGCACGAGACGGCCGGTGTCATGATTGTTCAGCAGGTTTCCGTAGTTGCTGTTCGTTTTGTCTTCAAACCATGAGAGGCCGCCGCCCCATTTCAGGTTGACGCCCGCTTTGAAATGATCGTTCTCGATGAAAAGAATATCATCCTCCGGCGCTTGCTGCAAGGCGCAGGTGAAGTCAGAAACGCTGAGTGTGCAGCTCTGACCGGCAACAATCGGTTCGAAGCGCACTGAAATCAGACGCGACGCGGTCTTGCGGTCCAGATAGCTGT
>JAILQN010000170.1 GCA_024699005.1 Clostridia bacterium | reverse complement strand
CGCCTGGTGCGCGGCGTTCGTCAGCTGGTGCGCGAACAAGGCGGGGATATCGCAGGATACGATCCCGAAGTTCGCAAGAGTACAGCCGGAGGGCGAAGCGACGTTCAGAAGCTGGGGCAGGTTCCGCGGCGGCGCTTACGTGCCTGAGCCCGGCGACCTGATATTCTACTCCGGCCACGTCGGCATAGTGGAATCGACTGACGAATACGGAATCACGTCCATCGAGGGCAATCATCAGGACATGGTGACGAGAAGGAAAAACGCCTACGGCAGCAAAGCGATCCTCGGCTTCGGCGTCCTTTCGGACGAGCCCGCTCCGTGGCCCGCGTATCTGCCGTATCCCGGCGCGCTCCAGCGGGTCGGCTCCGACGGTCTTGTTGTCAGATGGCTGCAGAGAGCTCTCAACGATCTGGGCTTCGACTGCGGCAATCCCGACGGGATATTCGGGAACAACACGAAAAACGCCGTGCTCGCTTTCCAGGACGCGAACGGTCTGTCCGCGGACGGCATAGCCGGAAACGCCACGTGGGGCAAGCTCTGGGAAAAGCTCCATGAAAAATATCCCGGTTCCCCCACGTTCGACGACGACGTGCATATCTGGAAAACAGTGGAGGAGACCCTGCCCACCTGCAGCGACGAGGGATACAGGCTCAGCGTCTGCGCCGTAGAGGGCTGCGGCGCCGAGAAAGAGGAAACTCTCAGTCCCGTACCCGACGCGCACGTTTTCCGGGTCACCGTGACCGAACCCACCTGCACCGAAGGCGGTTACACGACCTACGCCTGCACCAGATGCCGCTACGGATACAGCACGGATGAAACAGACCCGACCGGCCACGTTTACGGCATCCGCATCACCCCGGCCACATGCACGCAGGGCGGCATCACCACCCTTAAATGCGTGCGCTGCGGCGACACGATCACGAAGGATCCGACTCCCCCGCTCGGCCATACGGACGGCGACGGCGACGGTCTCTGCGATTACTGCCGCGAACCTGTCGGGCAGCCGGAAAACCTCTGCGTATGCGGCAGAACGCACGACGGTCCCCTCGGCGCGATCATCCGGTTTTTCCATAAGATCATATATTTCTTCCGAAACCTGTTCGGCATGAAAGTCCAATAAGTGCAACCCGTTACCAGTAACCATGACGTATGATGAACTGAGAGCCCGTACAAACACGGGCTGGAACACATGGTTCTCCTCGTCCATGACCTCCCACGTCCTGCTGCCTTACGGCTTCTGCATAGGACTGTGCTTCAGGAGCTGTTCCGAGGGAAGAGTGATACGGAATCTGAAACCCGACGATCATTCTCTCCGTCCCGGCGACCGCAGCTGGGACGGCGCCTGTACCCGCCTTTCCTTCACTGCCGGCGGAACGGAGATAACCGTGGAGAGCACGGCGAAAGACGGCGAAGAGTATCTGCTTGTCACGCCCCGGGGCAGTTCGCAGCGCGCTCCCGTGCTGGTGATCGAGGCTTCGGTCCTGTGGGGGCGTCCGGGCACGGTCTTTCTGAAAGACGGACGGCTCGGCGCAGCGTTTGACGACGGAAAACAAACAGAAATATTCACCACCGGAAAAATCGATCCCTTCGTCAATTCTCAGGGGATCTGTCCCTGTATCTGCGTAACTCTTGACGAACCGGTAGCCGTATCCACCGTTCCCGCGTCAGTTGACGAAACGCGCGCTATAATAGACGAAGCAAACGCGGCGGTCACGGCGGAAGCTGAGGCTTACGGCGAAAACGCCGAAGCGTACCGGGCGATGCGCGCCGCCCTCGCGTGGAACACCGTATTCGATCCGGCGAACGAGCGTATCATCACGCCTGTCACCCGCCACTGGAGCGAGGGCAACGGCGGATACGTGCTCTTTGAATGGGACACGTATCTCGCGGCGCTGATGTGTTCTCTCGCAAACAAAGAGCTGGCTTATCTCAACGCATTCGCCATCACGAACGAGATGACGGAGGACGGCTTCGTGCCGAATTTCGCTCTTGCGAGCGGCGGCAAAAGCCGGGATCGCTCCCAGCCGCCCGTCGGCTCGCTGGTCGCGCTGCGGCTGTGGGAACGTTTCCGCGAGGATTGGTTCGTAAAAGAGATATTTCCTGCCCTTTACCGATGGAACACATGGTTTTGGGAGCGCAGAAGACTGCCTGACGGCACGTTCTGCTGGGGCTCGGACAGATCCGGTTACGGTAACGGACCCGGCGGCGAGACAACGGACATCGGCAATCTTCAGGGAGCGAAATACGAATCCGGTCTGGACAATTCCCCCATGTACGACGGCGCGCGCTTCGACCGTGAGACCGGACACATGCTGCTTTCGGACGTCGGCCTGACAGGTCTTTATATCATGGACTGCCGCTGTCTTTCCGAGCTCGCACGGATAGCCGGGAATGAGGACGCGATACCGGTGCTGGAAAGCCGCCTCGCGGAGGCGGAGGCAGCGCTCGAAACGCTCTGGAACAATGGAACCGGCATTTACGAAAACCGGGACGCTGTCACCGGAGAGTTTTCGCACCGGGTCTCCCCCACCAACCTCTACAGCCTGTTTTCGGAACGCGTTTCCGAAGAGAGGCGTAAGCTTATATCCGAACGGTATATTCTGGATCCGGATGAGATGGGCGGAGAATATATGCTCCCGTCGATCTCCCGCAGCGATCCGGCGTTCGCGGATCAGGACTACTGGCGCGGGCGCATCTGGCCGCCGATGAACTATCTGGTATACGAGGCTCTGCGGTTCTCCGGCATGAAAAACGAGATGCGGCTGCTTGCAGAGTCATCCCGTAATATACTTCTTCGCGAATGGCGCGAGCACGGACACGTACACGAAAACTACAGCGGCATCGACGGCTCCGGCTGCGGGGTGGAAAACAGCTGCAGTTTCTACCACTGGGGCGGACTTCTCGGTTATATAGCGATCATACAAACATGACAAAAGAACTGAATTACGATCCCTCGTCCCGGATGACGAAAGGGTTCCCGAAAATCAGAAAACTCGGCGCGGTAAGTCCCAACGGCGAGAGTTCGCCGTTCGTATTCCGCGGCAGGTCCTACCGACTGGAACTGAGCGACCCGTCCCGCGGGCTGGACCGGGAAGCACAGATCGCCGCGATCATACGCGACCGGGAAACCGGCAAAATCCTTTCCCGGTTTGCGGAAGACTGCTACTACCACTCACTTTATCAGGAAGACGGCACGGTTTACGTCATCGGCGTCAGATCGGATAGACCGGAGTTCTGCGGCGACACGTTCATGATATTTGAGAGCAGGGATCTGATAAACTGGTCGGAGAGAGTCCTGCTCTCAAATCCCGGCTGGAAGTATTTCAATTCCTCACTGACCAAAGGGCCGGACGGATACGTGCTCTGCATGGAAGCCGGAAGCCCCGCGGAACACGTCGGCCCGTTCCTGTTCACCTGTTTCTTCGCCACGTCTCCCGATATGATCCGCTGGACCTTTACGGATTACGGAAAGGGCTTCTCAAAAGACCGCTACATGGGCGGGCCGTGGCTGCGGTACAGCAACGGCTGGTACTATCTGATCTCCGTCACGGAGCTGCCCGGACGCCGCTACACGAATTACATATACCGCACCCGCGATTTTGAGACCTGGCAGATGGGCGACTATAACCCGATCCTCATGCCCGGCGACAAAGACCGCAGACTCTCTCCGTATATCTGCGATATGCCGCCGGAAAAGATCGAAGAGCTGCATAGCGGGTTTATCAGCAGCAACGCCGATATAGACATGTGCGATCTGGACGGAAAAACGCTGATCACCTATAACGCCGGCAATCAGCTGGGGTTTTATTATCTGGCGGAAGCTGAGTACGACGGTACGGTCGACGGGTTTCTCGCCGCGTATTTTGAATGATACGGTCACCGCAGCTTCTGCAGGCAGACGTATTCCGTGATAATGTATAACATCAGGGATATTATTTACAAATCCCGGATTCTCTGTTAAAATCATATCAAGGCAAAAGACTCGATACTCAATACTTCCCGGAGGGGGTTTTACCTTGTATACCATCAATATGATTTTAAACGTCATCGTCTCGGCTTTTCTGGTCATCCAGTCGATTTTCGCTCTGCCCGTGAACAGCGCGGTATTCAATATCGACAACAAAGCTTCCGTTTTTGAAAGCGGCGACGGGATGTACACCGTGATCTGGTCCACCACGCTGCCCGGAACCGGTCAGGTG
>JAILQN010000145.1 GCA_024699005.1 Clostridia bacterium | reverse complement strand
TCTTCGCGATCTGTTCTTCGTCAAGGCCGCCTCTGCGCAGGTACTCCTCCCCGCCGGCCTTGAGGTCCATGGACTCGAACGGCGTTCCGCTTTGCGTGCCGCTGAGGAAATACAGAAAATCGTCGACGTTGCCCCGCACCGCCGCGTAGCGCTCGGGAGCGTCCTCTTCCGTGATGCCGTAATAATTGTAAAAGGTGATCATATAGTCGTCGACGATCTCCCGCGCGGACGCGCCGGCGAGAGCGAGGATAAGGGCGCAGACGAAGCCCGTTCTGTCTTTGCCCTCGACGCAGTGTATCAGGCAGGGACCTTCGTGCTCCGTCATGGTCAGCAGCGCGTCGGAAACGGCGGCTGCGAAGGCGTCGGAACGGTAATTCGCGTTCAGCGCGAGCAGAAGGACGTTGCCTTCGCGGTAAAGCGAATCGTAATAGGCGGAATCGAAATCCGGCGCCTGCGTGTAGGCGGCGTATTTCTGCTCATTGTCCGAAAGATCGATCACGAAGCGTATCCCGTGTTCCTCCGCCAGCGCGTCGGTCGGCCCCCATTGGTTGGGATCACCGTGTTCTGCCATGTTTTTTCCGGCAAAGCAGTATATCTCCATTATTCGATTCAAATCACGCTCCGTCGAATGCCTGATCCTCATAAATACCGCGCCCCTACGACTCGCTGACTATCTTGCCGGTCATGTGTTCAGGCACAAGCGCGAACATCAGCGTACCGGGACCGGAGGTTTGGATCTCGTGTTCGATGTACTCCGCGTCAGTCGTAAACTTATAACTGAGCGATCGCGCGATCCCGTATAGCTTATCCCGATCCTCAATAAACTCAATATGTCCGAATACTATGACGGATCTGATGTTGAGCGCCCATTCTCCCTCTCTGCGAAAGCCCTGATCGTACACGCAGAACGACGCCTTGTTACGGCGCGTCATCGCGTCTGTCTTGTGGCCCTTCCTGCCGCCGTGAAAGTATATTTTACCGTCCGCTTCACAATAGAAGTGGTTCATCGGCATACCGTAGGGATAATCGTCGTCCCCGATAACGGAAAGCACGCCGCGCGGCTCATTCTTAAGAATCGCGATACACTCTTCCCGCGTAAGCTGCTGTTTCTTTCTCTGCATTTCTCTGAACATACTCTGCCCTCCGTTACACGCCGGACCGCTTTCGGCTCGTGTTTTTCACAGTTTACACCGCGCAGTTCGCTTCGTGAACATTTGCCCCGATGCCCGTACCGCCGCGGAGAAGCCGACCGGGGATCGCGCCCGTCCTTTTGCGTTCCCCGAGGTTCTCGCAAAAACTGATGATATCAACCGCAAACGCTTTTGACCGGATTTTGATTGTATCACCCTTGATTATTCCGTATCAGGCAATGCAATTCATGATCACATCTATCATGATTTCTTTTTCTTCAGGTCGGGATTCGGCGATCATGATCGTCAATGCCACAAGCGTATGATCGTCGATAAGCTTTTCCCCATCACCAAACAGGACGCCGTTCTTATCAAGGAAATAAAGGAACATCGCAGCGGCGATTCTTTTATTGCCGTCTGCAAAACTGTGATTCTTGGTCACGAAGTAGAGAAGATTCGCGGCTTTTTCCTCAAGGCTCGGATAGATCTCTTCCCCTGCGAAGGACTGGTAAATATTCCCGATGCTGCCTTTGAAGGAATCGTCTCTTTCAAGGCCGAAAAGGTCCGACACTTCTCCAAAGCGCATACTGTCAATTACCTGTCTGCACTCTTCATATGTCAGACGGTACGCGGCAGGATTGCCCTTGGGACGCCGCAGCGTCTGATGATCGTAAGAATCCAAAAGCTCCAGCGCCGTACTGTATCTTTCAACAACAGTAAGCACCTGTTTTGCGTCCAAGGAGTTTTCGGTTCTTTTCAGCAGCTTTACTACACTTCCGAGATCGTTGAGACGCTTTTGATTGACCGCATATCCCTGTAAGACATATTGCTTCAATACTTTGTTTGCCCAGCGGCGAAATTCCACGCCGCGCTTTGACTTGACGCGGTAGCCCACGGAAATGATCATATCAAGGTTGTAGTATTCAGTGAGATGAGTCTGTGTTTTTCCTTCAATTGCGCCATGTCGAGTGGTAGTCGCAAATTTTGCGACTGCCTCAGACTCTTCAAGCTCTTCTTTCAAAGCATTGCCGATGTGCTTTCCTATGGTTTTGACGTCTCTGCCGAATAACTCCGCCAGCTGGTTCCGGTTCAACCATACTGTATCCGCAGCTACCTGTACAGGTAACGTAATACTTCTGTCCTCTGTTTCAAAAAGTATGATTTCATTCTTCATAAAATCTACAAACCCTTTCTGAAGCATATGATCCGATTGGCTTCATCAAAGCCCGGAGCCATATGAAACCTTAAACTCTCAATATTGTCAAGTTCGCAATCGCCGGCGA
Source organism: Clostridia bacterium (assembly GCA_024699005.1). Next base: position 1,378 of record JAILQN010000145.1, on the reverse strand, counting down.
ATTCGGTACAGCCTTTTTCTTTTGCCCACTTTTCACATTCTGACAGCAGCTCCGCGGCGTATCCCTTCTTCCGATATCCTTCGGCGACAAAAATGCCTTCAAGGTATCCGACAGGTGAGCTCCTTGTACCCTCTACGTAATCGTGCCGCAGCCGGCACTGCGCAAACGCGATCGGTTTGTCATCAACATATTTGATAAAACAGGCCGCTTCATATCTTTTTGCAGAGTTCGTAACAGTTGTGTCCTTTTGGAACGTCTTTGAGTTCACCTCTGAGCAGATAGCCGTTCTTTTTGAAGAAATCGACATTCCAGTCGCCTGCGCTTGTCAAAACAACAAACGTGTTGTTTTCCTTTGCCAGTTTTTCCGCTTCCCGCAAAAGATATGTGCCCAGGCCTTGATGCCTCAACGGCTCTTCAACAAACAATGCTGTGACAATGCCCTCATATCCTTTGTTCACGTTCGCGATCACGCCTGCTGCAAACTTGCCGTCTTTATCCACAAGTTTCTTATAAAAACGAACGTTTTCGTATTTCGGCTCGTAGGCTTCGTCGTATTTGTCAAGGCCGTCTTGTATAGCATCCGCGTCGTCCTCATTGCCGAAAGACACCTTGTACCGCGTACCGCTGTTGTTTGTCGGCACATAGTCAGGAGCGTCCCTGTCAAGGTATTTGACTAATGAATAACTGATATAACCGTTTGCCTTTTTCAGCGTTGTAAAAACCGTGTAGCCGTGTTTTTCATAGAACGGTCTGGCCATATAGCTGGCGGTGCCGAGCGTCACGACCCGACAGCCCTTCTCTCTCGCAATTCGCTCGACCTCGCGGATGATCATAGAGCCGATCCCCTGATGACGATAGCGTTCATCCACCCAAAGATCTTCAAGCAAAACTCTCGACCAGTGATATTCGTATGCTTCGGCAACACATCCGCCGATGATCTCACCGTTTTCATTTTCGACTTTGAGAACGAATTCTTCTTCGTCCGCGTCCACTTCGCGCGGCACGATATCATTGATCTTTTTGCCGATATATATGGCTTCTTCCTTTGTCAAATTCTCAATTTTATAATCCATTTATTCTTCTCCGCAGAACTCGATTTGCTCATCGCCTTCAACCTTGCTTCAAATAATCCGCATTCTTCGGTTCATAAGGCACTGAAATACAGTCCTTCTTTTAGTGGTACAAGCAGCATACCGTCTCCACGTGCAACGTCAGTAGCTTGTTGTGACAATTTGCTGCTGTCGTCGGTAGGTTGTGACGACAATTTTTTAGACTTGGAATTCCTCCTCGGAGGCTTGTAATCGTCACCCTTTTTCTTGTCTTCAAAACCGGTCTTATAGACAAATGTGATCATCGACGGATCTGCATTTCCCTCGTC
>JAILQN010000093.1 GCA_024699005.1 Clostridia bacterium | reverse complement strand
GGATTTCAGCTACAACCAGTACGGCGGTTACGTGTACGTGAACGTCACGAACGGCGACGCGCTGGATTCCAACGGCAGCGTAAATCTTGCAGGCGGCACGCTGGAGGTCTACGCCCCCAGCCAGGGTGACGGCGACCCGATCGACACCGAAATGGGATGCACCTTCGGCGGCGCCACGGTGCTGGCGGTGGGGCACGCCATGATGCAGCAGAGCTACAAGGCCGCAACGCCCTATGTGACTTTCAGCGGCAGAACCAATCTGGTAACAGCCGGCAAAACGATCACAATCAAGGATCAGAGCGGCAACACACTGTATACCGGTACGGCTGTACGCGCAGCGAGCTACGTTTTATTCTCTTCTTCTGCTCTTTCCGCCAACAGCAGCTATACCCTGTATAACGGTTCTTCTTCCGCCGCCACGGCAGCCGCCACGACAAATACGTCCGGAAGCAACAACGGTGGCCCCGGCGGAAATCAGTCCGGAAATAACGGCGGAAGCCAGTCGGAGAATAACGGCGGCAGCGCATCCGGCAAAACCTCTGTGTTTCAAACAATTATTGAATGGTTCCGGATGATCATAAACTGGTTCAAAAATCTGTTCAGTTTCTGAAATCCAATCAAATGACTACACGCGGTCCCCGGAATACGGATTCCTGGGACTGTGTCTTTATCTGAATACATAAAACTGATTTGTCTGTTTTCTTCCAAGTACAGATACTTGTCCTGACTCTCATACCCTGCATCTTTGGACTCAGAGTTCCTTCATCATTTATTTGGCTTTCTCCTTCGGCTTCACCTTGCCAAAGGTTTTGACGATTGTTCCTTTCATCGATCCGAGGCACGAAAAACAGCGATCTGATTTTTTTTCGCCGTTTTCCGTTACGATTGAGACAGCTCAACAACTGTTTTTTCTTTCTTTGCTGCAAGCGCCTTATATTTTGCTGCGCCACCAAAAGGTCGTTCAACATAGGTGATCACAATATCGCTATGTTCGACCATCCATTTGTTACGGTAATCTATCGCAAAACGGCGCGGGACGGATTCGATCCCCTCCGGTAAGATGGTGTAATACGTCTCAAAAAACGGATCCGTCTTTCTCGGTAAGTAAGCCAAAACAACGTCATATGTAATGGAATACGGTTTTTCAAATCCCTTCAACAACCGCAGTGCCATTGCGTCAAAGTTTCCCTGATTCCCAACATAAAACTGTTTTACACCATGATGCTCAATCAGATCAAGCAAAACCTCCCGAAGAAGATGTCTGACGGTATCCGGCGTATCGCGGTGTCCGAAAAAAGTACAAATCATATCAAATTATGCCCCTTGTTCTTCTTCTGATAAAAGCAGTTTGTGATATGATTATACTTCTACAATAAGTACATTTCAAGTTAAATCGGTCTTTACAATGGGATTATTACCTCTTTCAGCGGTATGCAATAAAACCGTAAGAGGTGATCATCCATGGACAGCAGTTTTATCAGAACAAGGATCTCCGAGCTGCGCCTTAAGAAAGGCGTGTCTGAATATAAAATGAGCTTGGATTTGGGACACAGCAAGGGATATATTCAAGGCATTTCCTCCGGGAAAGCGTTTCCCTCGGTGCCGGAGCTGTTCTACATTTGTGAGTATCTCGGCGTTACGCTGCAAGAGTTCTTCTCGCCGGAAATCCACGACCCTCAGCTTGTAAACGAGCTGTATTCTTTGGCGAAAACCCTGGATGCGGAAGACCTGCAGGTGTTGATCGACACGGCAAAAAGACTCGGAAAGAATCATTGACACAAGAAAGCGGCTGCGCCTCAGCGCCATGCGGCGCAGAAATTCCGCTTTCGATTCCGCCATCGCCGTTGCCCGCAGGGCAAAATCGGCGGGCGTTAAAATCTTTTTTTTAATGGGAAACGGAGAAGTTTCCTATTAAACAAAAAACGTCCCACCGGCAAAGGCGTGCAGAGCACCTTTACGGGTGGGACTTCGTTTATACCGCAGGCGGCAGTTGTTTCTTCTTCGTTTTCTTCGTTTGTATTTGAGCGTTCTCCTTTTGTTTCTCTTGATGGATACGGTATTTCTCATAACAACCGTTGTTATGCGCGCCGATCCGATCATAATCCGTATCCGTAAAATAATCGGTGCCATGCAGATATTCCCGCATGGCTGCGATCGCTTTATTCAGTATCTTTTTTACTGTATCGGCGTCGCTAAGGTGGTTTCTGGCGGCAATCTGCGTCAACATCAGAGCTTTTCGTTCTTTCAGCAACGGCTCGCCGTTCTTATCTTCGGTAAGCACCTGCACGCCGTAACAGCCGTCGCAGAAGCCGCAAAAATCCGATGTGACCATGCGCTGCCGGATCGGTAAGTCTTCATATGCTGAGAAGACGGCGTTGCCGCGCAGATCGGCAAAGAAAAGCTCTTCCGGCGTGGTCGGCCCTGTACGCGGCGTAACGATCTCCGTGACCTCTTCCTCACCATTACCGGTCTCGTATGTTTCGATCAGCGGCGTACTTTCGGCGTTTCGTGTGGCGACGATACAGATCTCCGCTACGGTCTTGATGCTCAGACCGAGCTTTTCGGCGGCTCTTTCCATAGCGCGTGCAAACGCCGCTTCGGAGGCGTCGCCTTTTTCCTTTTCCTCGGCATAGATCGCCATCACCGTTTTCATGTGCCGGTATTCGTTCACGCTATGCAGCGTGCAGGCCGGAAGGAGAACGCTGAGCGCCTCGTTCAATCTGCCTTTGATATACTTCTTCTTGAAGGACATAAACGGGGTGCCGTAATCCGGATCATACTTTTTGAGCGCGTCAAATAACCCGGCGGCGTAAGCGAGCTTCAGATCCTCCAACCCATCCGAAAGACGGTTCTGCCGCATCGCCATCAGACAGCGCTGCGTCATACGTCCTTCGTGGTAATACAAGATCCATTCGTAATACCGTTCGTCGTGTGTTTCAGTGTACAGACGCGCGATCTCGTCATAACCGGGGAATAATCGAGATGAAAAACAAAACGGCGGGCAGAGGGTATGTCCGCAAAACCTGTAACTATTGTAACCGGATGAGCGGTTACAGAAGTTACAAAAATAATCACCATACCCGGGGGGCTGCGCGATGGAATTAAACGACCTGCTTTTCCCCGCGCCGTACGCCGTGAAGGACGGAAGCCTCGGGTATATGAAAAGCGAAAAGGGCGGCGAAACCGGCGGCATTCTCGCGCATCATCGACCGGCTTTACGTTCACTTTGTGCGGGGGCTTACGATCATAAAGAGCGAACCCGATACGAACCGTGAGGTCGCTCGATATCTACACGACGAGCTGGTCAAATTCGATATACTCGTCTGGTACGTCTCCATGAGCTATACAGACGCAAACGGAAAGAAAAAGAGCGTTCTTCGCTCTACAGGCATTCCCGCCGAAAAGGGAAACAAAAAGAAAGCGGAACGCGAAGCTCTGGCGGATGATACTGTTCGCCGTATCACGGAACGAAAGCGGGAGCTCCGTTGTTGAAAACCGCCCGAAGAAGGAACAGATCAGCGCCGCCAGCGTACTCTTTTTGGAGCCGGTCTTGCCGCACAGCATCAGCACGGTTTTCGGTTCGTATTGCGCTTTCTTCAGGAATGAATTCAGCGGCGAGAGGAACGCGAATGCGACCAGCGGCATCATCACGTTTCGCGGCGCCACCGCGTACGGTAAGGAAAGAGATTTGAGTACGGCGTCAAGATTTGCGTCCCGCGTTAAACCGTAAACACCGCACCGACCGTCCAGACAAACGGTATGCGTTTCATCCCCCGGCA
>JAILQN010000165.1 GCA_024699005.1 Clostridia bacterium | reverse complement strand
GCGGCCGGATATCAAACAGGGATTCCTGGCAATTGTCAAAAACTACCCCGTTTTGCTGATGGCGCTGTCAGACTTCTTCGGCAATTTCGCGATAGGCACGGATGAGCGAAACTACTGGATCGACGTTTTCGGTTCTAATACAATGATCAACACCGTGCTGGCGCTTGTCAGCGGCATATCAGGACCGGTGGGAAGCATCTCATATGCGTTCGTCGCGCCTCTGCGCAAACGCTTTTCTTCAAAATTTCTGTGGGTCGGTGCGGATATGTACGGCGATATGCTCTGCCTGATGTTCTTCCTGACCGGCTATATCAATAATAATTATAAACGGCTCAAACCGATGCTTATTGTCTACGGTTTCCGGGAGTTCTTCAACAAGCTTCTGTTCGGCGTGAACAAAGTTATAAACGCCGATCTGTGGAACGAAGCAATGGACTACTGCGAGTGGAGAAGCGGCTACAGGATGGAGGCGACCACCGGAGTCGCAAAGAGCCTCGTTCTGAAACTGCAGGGCGTTGTCAAAGGTTCGATATCCCAGATCATCATGAAGAATATCGGCTACGTTCAGGGGAAAAAGATCGGAACACAGACCGAAAAGACAAAGCGCTGGGAGTTCATTCTCTGCGCGATCATGCCGACGATAACCGGCGCCCTTGGCATCGTCCCCAAGCTCTTCTGGCCGATCACCCGCAAAAAACGCGCTCAGATGTATTACGAGCTTTCAGAACGCAGAAACAGCATGGTCAGCGATTACGTCGACAGCATCGGGCAATAACCACATTCTTCAATTATATTTCGGTTATACATGCAACGGGCGACCACGCAAGGTCGCCCATACCTGTAACCGTTTCGTAATACTAAATGATTTATTGAAAGGCAAAAAAATGATATTATCCGACAAATTCATCTGCGCTGACGAGCAGTATAATTCTTTTGAGAAAAATGTCCCTGCGCCTTATATCAGAAAATCCTTTGTTTTTGATTCACATACCGATAATGCGACCCTTACTGTCGGTTCTCCCGGTTTTTACAGGGCTTTCCTTAACGGTACTGAGATAACCAAGGGTCTTCTCGCGCCGTATATCTCAAATCCGGACGAACTGGTGTTCTATGATTCATACGATATCACCGACATAATACAAGCCGGCGAAAACGTGCTGGTATTCCTCCTGGGCAACGGTATGGTCAATGCGCCGGGCGGAGCCGTATGGGACTTTGACAAAGAATCATTCCGGGCTTCGCCCCGCGTAGCTTTTGCTCTCGAGGCAAAGACGGCTTCCGGCGACGTCGTTATCGAGGCGGACGGCAGCGAACTTTGCCATGACTCCCCTATATATTTCGACGATCTTCGCTGCGGTGAGAGATACGACGCAAGAAACCGCACAGACGGAGTTCTTTCGATCGGTTTTGACGATTCGGACTGGACAAAAGCAATTCTATGCTCCGCTCCGAAAGGCAAAAAAACTTTCTGCGACACCGATCCGATACTTAAGACCGGCGAAGAGATCCGTCCTGTAAAAATATCGGAGGGTGAGCGCAGCCTTGTCTATAACCCGCACCGTCTTGCCGCCGGATTTAACGTATTTGAAAAGCACACCGAAACAATGGGTTATATATATGATTTCGGCATAAATACGGCAGGAATTTTCAGACTAAGGATTTCCGGCCGTGCAGGACAGCGTGTGGAACTGCAGTTCGCGGAGACACTTGACGATGAGGGCAGGCTCTATTACGGAAATATCAACTTCTACCCGGACGGATTTTCACAGCACGACGTGTATATTCTCTCCGGTGACGTAGAAGAGATATACGAGCCCTCGTTCACCTATCACGGGGCGAGATACTGTCTTGTTACGGGTATAGACAAAGAACAGGCGACAGAGGATCTGCTCACGTTCCTTCCAGCGCATTCTGCTCTCACCAGGATCGGCGGATTCGAATGTTCGGATCCTGTCGCGAATAAACTGTACGGCATGACGGTAAACTCTGATCTGTCCAACTTTTTCTACTTTCCCACAGACTGCCCGCACCGCGAAAAAAACGGTTGGCTCGGCGATGCGGCGATGTCCGCGGAACACTTCTTCATGAACTAC
>JAILQN010000164.1 GCA_024699005.1 Clostridia bacterium | reverse complement strand
ATACGCCTTTTCAATGCTTGTCGGGCAATAACGTCCAACCGCATATACGTCAACGCCGAGTTCGTCGACCAAATCTATCAGGGCAGGGATCTCTTTGTGATTTGTTTTGGAAACGGTGGACATGACCGCCGCCCACATTCCTGCCGCTTTAATGCGCTGGATTGCCTCAAGCGTCGCTTTGAAGCTGCCCGGTTTGCGGAACATATCATGCGTTTTTTCCAAACCGTCAAGGGAGACCTGATATTTGACGCAGCCGAGGTCATGCATTCTTTTGCAGACGTCCGCAGTCAGGTGGAAGGGATTCCCCATGATGCAGAAACGTAACCTTTTTTTATGAAAGTATTCAAGTAATCTCCAGAAGTCCGAGTGAAGGATCGGATCGCCGCCCGTAAGATAAACATACGGTGTTCTGTTGATTCTGTCGCAGAAGTCGATAATCTGATTTGTGACATGAACCATATCCTTGAAGGACATTGTGACGAGCGCAGGGTGTCCCTCGGAAAAAATATAGCAATGCCTGCATCGCTGGTCGCAGATATCAGTGATGTGCCATTGGATCGCAAAATAACTCTTCATACTAAAAAACGCCTCTTGAAAAAGACGAAGGCGTCAACTCATCCGGAATTGACGCCTTGCTTTTTTACTTTGCTTCCGGATCTTTTGTTCCGCAAGCAGGTGCGGGGGCCGGATCTTTTGTTCCGCAAGCAGGTGCGGGGTCCGGATCTTTCGTCCCGCAAGCAGGCGCCGGCGTCGGATCTGCAGTTCCGCAGGCAGGCGCAGGAGTCGGATCTGTCGTTCCGCAAGCGGCGCTTGCAACCTTTTCGTCGAACATGGCGTTTTCCTCCTTTCACAGATTCTGTTTATATTTTACCGCGATAACAGAAAAAAGCACTGGTCAAATATAGACACAGAGTCGGATTTTGTGATAAAATAAACAATATCACAATGAAGGAGCTGCTTTCATGAGTCAATATAAAGAAGCCAGAGAGCGCACGAAGGCCAAAATCGAAGATGCTTACTGGGATTTGATGATAAAGAATGAGCGGATAACGGTAAAGAAAATCATCGAAAAAGCCGGTATCCACAAGTCCACATTCTATTTTTACTATGAATGGGTCGATGATGTTCTGGCAGAGATCAAAACGCGGATGATGAATCTGCTGGTTTCCACAATTGAGAGCAGGAACCGGGATAAGGGCGACTTTCAGCAGGTCATGATAGAAATGCGGAAGATGTTCCGGGAGAATCGAAAGTATCTGGTCCCATTGGTTCTGGAACAGCGCGGCGGAGAGTTTGCCGTAAACTATCGGGAATACATCAAAGAACGTTTTGCGGAGGATATCGGTTTGGATTACAAAACCGGCAACGACGTAAAAAACGACGTGGCAAACTGTGTTCTTGCCGGGTTGGTGGAAATCATGCTGTATGAGCTGTCCAGTGAGATCATCCCTGACGAGTTTACCTTTAAGATCGGCGACGGTATTATTAAAAAAGGCGTTGCGCTGACATTAAACGAAGATTTGAATATCAAGTTTGGCAAGTAAATTCACACGGCAAAAAAAAGCACACAGAAATAAAAAAAGACCTCATAAACCAGCGGTCTATAAGATCTTTTTGGTCGGAGTGGGGAGACTCGAACTCCCGGCGCCCTGCTCCCAAAAATGTATCGGGACTTTTTTTTGCTGAAAACCGCTCTGTTTCTGAACATCTATTATGTGAATTGTTCAAATGCAACGCAAATAATTCCATATACTCTATCCGTTATTTTTCCAATTGTGGTCAGATAAGTGGTCAAAAATAACGGAACAGGGAAAGGATTTCTCCGGGAGCACCGTTTGTATACGTTCCTGTTGTCGTTTTCAGCCGGCTGTCGCAGCCGTATCGCTCACTGCCTTTTATGTTAAACGACTGTTTCGCCGCTGTGCAGGGCAATGAGCTTATCCCCCATGATCTCCTTCATCAGCGCAAATGCAGGAGCGCCTGTGCAGTGGCCGCTGTAAAACACCGTATCAAGCCGTGAAAGCTCCTGTGCTGTTTGAATGATGACGGCTTTTTCTTCCGCGGTATACTCGCCCTCGCGCTTCATCATGTGAAATCCCGTGAGGACGTAGTCGGGATGGCTGTCGAACAGCTCGCGGTACCTGTCGAGGATATTGAGGATGCCGTTATGCGCGCAGCCCGACAGCAGCCAGCGTTTACCGTTTTGCGTAATGACAAGGTATTGCTCGTGGCGGAAATCGTCGCAGACCTTTTCGCCGTTTTTCAGGCGGGACAGCTTTCCGTTTCCCTGCGGATAACAACGCCTGCCCGTGACGTTGCCGAACAGAAACAGCTCGTCGTCTATTTTCAGATCGCCGTCCGTCAGCCGAACGTTCGGCAGACGCAGAATAGCCGTATCGATACCGATATAGCGCTCGCCGTTATAATGCGGCTCTACGGCTGAGCGCTGCATAATGATCTGTGCGGTGCTGTTCAGCCTTGAAAACGGCAGGACGCCGCCCGTGTGGTCATAATGCCCGTGGCTGAGGATGACCGTATCGACCGCCCGCAGATCGATGCCGAGCGCTTCGGCGTTTCTGACAACCGCATCCGTCTGTCCCGTATCAAGCAGGAGACGGTGCTTTTCGGTTTCGATATAAATGCTGAGCCCATGCTCTGCGATACAGTTTTCAGCGCCGCAGGAGTTTTCTACAAGGGTGACGATCTTCATACGCCGATCCCTCCCGGCGGATGCTCCTCAAGATAGCGGTCAAGGATCTCCGCAGCCGTCCTGACGAATTTGACGCAGGGGCGCACCTTGTAGTATTGTTCCGTCCGTATTTCGGGCGTCGGCGTGCTCGTGACGGCCAGCCCTTTCAGCAGGTCGCGGCAGACGATCGTCTCATGACGCTTGCGGAATTCCTCCGCAAGATATTGGATACGCTTGTAATGCTCTGTTTTTACGGTGTGATCGCTTTGGGTTCCCTCTCCGTAGAGTATGCCTGCCGCCATGAACATGGCGGAACAGGTTCCGCAGACCTCCCGCAGACGCCCCATACCGCCGCCGAATGAGGATGAAAGCCTTGCCGCAAGCGCCTCTTCCATGCCTGTCACGTCAGAAAAAGCAACGAAGATTGACTGTGCGCAATTGTACCCCTGCGTGAAAAGCGAGACGGCCCTTTCAGCATGATCGTATTTCATCAGCGTTTACCGCAGCCGTGGCTGCCGCAGGAACGGTCTTTGCCGTGGCTGCCGCAGGAATGGTCTTCGCCGTGCGCATGACCGTGGTGGTCGCAGGTGGGGTTTTCGTTCTGCACAAGCGTCTGTGCAAGAAAAGCCTTGACCGCCTCATCGGCGTCGCCCGAATTGCCGCCGTAGAGCGTGATGCCCGCCTCCCGCAAAGCCATTTGGGCGCCGCCGCCGATCCCGCCGCAGATCAATACGTCCGCCTGCGCGTTTTTGAGAAATCCGGCAAGCGCGCCGTGTCCCGCGCCGTTGGTCCCGACGACCTGCGCGTTGATCACTTTTCCGTCCGCCGTGTCATAGAGCTTGAACTGCTCCGTTTTGCCGAAGTGCTGGAATATCTGCCCGTTTTCATAAGTCACTGCGATTCTCATAATACCGTTTCCTTTCCTTGCGATCTCCGCACAGACCGTGTTATCAAGCGTATAGTTTCCGCCTGAAATGACGATGCGGCTGCCGTCGACCAGAACCTGCGCCAGCTTTTTCCTTGCGCCGTCGTATATGGAAGTGACAGTCGTTCTCGCCACGTTCATTTCAGCGGCGCACTGCTCCTGTGTTTTTCCCTGATAGTCGATCAGACGTATCGCTTCAAACTCGTCGAGCGACATGGTGACCGTATCGTTTGCCTTGTCCTGATCGGGCGCAAAGCTCCAGTAATCCGGATAACAACAGATTCGGCGTGATTTCTGAGGCCTCGGCATATCCGCATCTCCTTTCTGACGTATGTCAATTATATTATAATATCTGACTTATGTCAATAACAAAGCCGACGATTTTTCTTGTGCCAGGATAAAAACCGTAAGAAATCAACGACTCCGTATATTTTTCCGGAATAATTGAAAGAGGGATTGCAGGAAAGCAGCCCCTCTTTTATCGTTCGTTATCCTCTGAATATAGTTTGTTATCCTCTGAAAAACCCGCTGAAAAAATCATTGATTTTTGAAAACAAGGCTTTTATCGCGTTGATAATACGT
>JAILQN010000163.1 GCA_024699005.1 Clostridia bacterium | reverse complement strand
CTTGCCATACGCGCCTTTGCGCTGTTTTCGGAAAGTCATCCTGAATACACTTTCGCCGTATACGGCGACGCTCTGTATGAAGAAGGGCTCGGGGTCGAGCGGGAATGCAAAAAGCTTATTTCAGAGCTGAACCTTGCGGATAAGGTCTGTCTGCTTCCGTTCACCGCCGATATCCACAGGGAGATAATCGGGGACTGCATGTATATAAATTCCTCCGATTTTGAGGGTATTTCAAACGCAATGCTGGAGGCTATGGCCATAGGTCTGCCGGTGGTCTGCACCGATTGTCCGGCTTACGGGGCGAGGTCTGTGATCAGAAACAGGGAAAACGGAATCATTGTACCGATGAACGATCCCGGATCACTTTCGCGCGCTATGGCAGAGATCGCCGATGATCCCGAATTTGCCGAAAGCTTATCAAAGAAGGCCTGCTCTTTGCGGGATAAACTGTCCGTGGAGCGAATCACGTCGGAATGGCTGGAACTGCTATGAGTGCGTCGCAGAAAAAGAAACTGCTGATAGTGATCCACCGCCTGAATATCGGCGGGGTCCAGAAGTCGCTTATCTCCGCACTGAGATTCATAGACTATGATAAGTTCGACGTGACGCTTTACGTCAGGCAAAACAGGCTTGAGCTTTTGTCTCAGGCGGACGGACGCGTTGACAGGATAATCGTGAACGACGACGAAAACGATTATTACCGGAAGCCCGAAGCGATCTCTCTCGGGCTGAAGATCAGAACCGCAAAACTTTTCGGGAAAGACGCGAAGGAAACGGAGAAGAAACTGCGCCGCCGCGTTATTGAGAACGGTATGCTTTATGAACGGAACCGGTTTTTCCCGGATGACAGTGAATATGACGTCGCGGTATCATATATCCAGGGCGAAACGGCGGAGTTCGTGGCAAAATATATAAACGCCCGGCATAAGATCGTGCTGTTCCACGGCAGCGTGGATGAAGGTCACGAAATACATAAAGAAGTGTTCCCGCTGTTTGACAGAATCGCCGCAATGAACGCCGGCTGCGCGGATATGCTTAAGTCGGCTTATTCCGGAATCGAAGATAAGGTGACCGTTATAGGTAATTACGTCGATCCCGACGCGGTCAGGACCGCAGCCGCGGAATACCCGGTCAACAGGGACGGCAGACTGACTCTCTGCACCTGCGGCAGATTCACGAGGGTCAAAGGTTTTGATCTGGCGGTAGGCGCCGCAGCGCGGCTGAAGGAAGAGGGCGTTGATTTCGTATGGTTTTTTGTGGGCGACGGTACGGAGCGGAAAGACCTTGAAAAACAGATAGCTGACAAAGGATTGTCGGATAATATAATCATCACAGGACTGAAAGATAATCCGTATCCGTATATCTCCGCCTGCGATATTTACGTTCAGCCCTCGCGCGAGGAGTCTTTCGGTCTTGCGATCAAAGAAGCTCAGATCCTTTCGCGGCCTGTCGTATCCACTGCTACCGTCGGAGGAATGGATCTTATCAGCGACGGCAAAACCGGGTCGCTCGCGGATATCGGCAGTGATGATCTGTATGATAAGATCATTACTCTTTCGCACAGCGAAGAGCTCAGAATGAATATCGCATGTAATCTCAGCGGCACCGATTATTCCGCCGACAGGGAAAGATTCCGCCTGGCATGGGATTCTCTGTTGAGTTTTGATTGAGGAGAGCGCCATGAGATTCAGCGTGATAGTACCCGTGTATAATTCGGAGAAATATCTTCCGGACTGCGTCCGGACGGTGTTTTCGCAGGATCATACCGATCATGAGCTTATCCTTGTGGACGACGGTTCCGGCGAAGAATGCGCCCGCAGGTGTGACGAATTTGCCGGTAAAAATGATCTTATACGGGTTGTTCATCAGCGGAACTCCGGTCCGCTTCTGGCGAGGCTTAACGGCGTCGCCGCCGCCCGCGGAGATTACTGCGTATTTCTTGACGCGGATGATCTGCTTGTTTCCGACTGCCTGAGTATCCTGTCGGATGCGATCGACAGGTATGACGCGCCGGATATGCTTATATATTCCTATTATCGCGAGGAGCCGGACGGCAAGCGCAGAAAAGTACCGCTGACGGACGATGCGGAGCGCAAGTTCGGAAGCGATGATAAAAAGGAACTGTACAGTCTGTTTTTCTCCGGGACCGGACTCAACAGCATCTGGACCAAATGTATAAAACGGACTGTATTTGACCGTGAACATCCGGATTACGGCAGGTTCGCAGCCCTTCGCTGCGCAGAGGACCGCGTGCTTTCCATGGTCGCTTTGTCAGCTTCCGATTCCGTCGTACGGCTTCCCGAACCGCTGTATATTTACCGCATTTTCCCCGGCAGCACTACCAGGCATTTTTCATTCGACGCGATAGACAGATTCAATACGAACTCCGTTTACCCCTTTGAGATCGAATGTCTGAGATCCTGGGATATTTATACGCCTGATTCTATATCCCGGCTGAACGCGTCCTATATTTCTCAGATGCTTTACGTTCACGATCTGTTTTACAACAGAACAGACGGCGATGACCGGAGACGTGTGCTGTCGGAATATCCGTGGCGGTCCCTTGTTCCGGAAGAGTGTCTTAAAGATTTTACTGATAATCCGTTCCTGAACGATAAGCAGAAAGAGATAGCAACTCTTGTCTTCGCCGGGGATATTGCGGGCATTATAAGGTTTTACAGACGGAAAAAACTGATAAAATCGCTGCGCGGTATAAAGAGAAAACTAAATGAAAAAACGCATACTGATCATCAACCGGGCTCTTGAGGGCGGCGGGGTGGACAAATCGCTGATACAGGCTCTTGAAGTGATCGATCCCGAAAAATTTGACGTAACTCTGTACGTTCATACCCGTGCGGCTGAGCTTGCGTCCTGTCTGCCGTCTTACGTGGAACTTGTTGTGAATAACGACGCCAATCATTA
>JAILQN010000311.1 GCA_024699005.1 Clostridia bacterium | reverse complement strand
AGACTGTCGGCATCAAGGATATCCGTACAAAGCAGCTTCGTTCCAACACTCCGTGCAACGTCGTCAGGGCAACCATCGACGGTCTGAAGCAGCTTCGCAACGTCGACGAGGTCGCCGCCGTAAGGGGCAAGACCGTTCGTGGAATCTTAAGCTGAGGGGGGCACTGCAATGGCTAAAAAGGTTACGCTTGTAAAGAGCCTCATAGGCAGCAAGAAGGACCAGCTCGCCACCGCTCAGGCTCTCGGTCTGCGCAGGATCGGCGATTCGTCCACTCAGCCCGACAACGACGCGACCATGGGCAAGGTCAGGAAACTCTCCCACCTTGTCAAGGTCGAGGATGTATGACGAAAGGCAGGGCTTTACAATGAGATTACATGATTTATCACCCGCCGAAGGCGCCAACAGACCCGTAAAGCGCGTGGGCCGCGGTCCCGCGTCGGGCCAGGGCAAGACGGCGGGCAAGGGGCATAAAGGTCAGAAGGCCAGAGCCGGCAGCGGTCCGCGTCCGGGCTTTGAAGGCGGCCAGATGCCTCTTCAGAGGCGCATCCCCAAGCGCGGATTCAACAACATATTCCGCAAAGAGATCGCCATCGTCAACGCATCTGACATCTGCGAGAGATTCGAGGACGGCGCTGTCGTCGATATCGAGGCTCTCGTGGCTTCCGGTCTTGTGAAGGACGCTCTTGACGGCGTCAAGGTTCTGGGCAACGGCGACGTTACCAAGAAGCTTACCGTCAAAGCTAACGCATTTTCCAAGAGCGCTAAGGAGAAGATCGAGGCGGCGGGCGGCGCCGCGGAGATCATCTGATTCTCCCGTCCGATTTATTACAAGACTAAAGGAGTGCAAAACAGATGTTCAGTACAATCAGAAATGCCTGGAAGATCCCGGAGCTCCGGAAGAAACTTCTGTTCACGGCATTGATCATACTTATCTTCAGAATCGGCTGCGCCATGCCTATCCCGTTCATCAGCATCGGGGAGGAGGGCCTGCTGAATCAGGCCGCTACGACGGCGACGTTCCTGGATTACGTAAACATGATCTCGGGCAACGCCTTCAACTACGGCACGATATTCGCATTATCCATCACTCCGTACATCAACGCATCCATTATCATTGAGCTTCTGACAGTCGCGATCCCCGTGCTCGAGCGTCTTGCGAAAGAGGGCGAGGAAGGCAGGAAGAAGATCGCCACCATCACGCGTTACGTCACGATCGGTCTGGCGATCCTTCAGGGTATTGCGTACTTCGTCTATCTGCGCTCTCAGGGCGCGCTCACCCCGACCACCAGCACCTTCGGCGTCGTCTGGCAGGGAATCGTCATAGTATCGATGCTCACCGCCGGCGCTTCACTGTGTATGTGGCTGGGCGAGCAGGTCAATGATAAGGGCATAGGCAACGGCATCTCGATCATCCTGTTCGCAGGTATCGTATCGAGGATCCCCGCCATCATGACCCAGCTTTACGGCTACTTCGATATGGGCGGCGTTTATTACGCTCTCGCTCCCATTGCGCTGGTCTGCATGCTGCTGCTCATCGTGTTCATCGTCTGGATGGACAACGCAGAGCGCAGGATCCCGGTCCAGTACACGAAGCGTGTCGTAGGCAGAAAGATGTACGGCGGCCAGAGCTCCAACATACCGATCAAGGTCAATATGTCGGGCGTTCTGCCGGTCATCTTCGCAAGCTCCATCCTCTCCATCCCGTCCACGATCCAGATGTTCGTGTCGGTCACGGAGGGCAGCTTCTGGTCGAAGTTCTTCAACGTCTTCACCACGGAGCACTGGGCTTACGGAATCATTTACTTCGTTCTTATCATCTTCTTCGCGTATTTCTACGCTTCCATCCAGTACAACCCCGTAGAGATGGCGAACAACCTCAACAAGAACAGCGGCGTTATCCCGGGTATCCGCTCCGGCAGACCTACCTCGGAATACATCAGGAACATCCTCAACAAGATGATACTCCTGGGCGCCCTGCTCCTGAGCGTCGTCGCTATCTTCCCGATCCTGTTCTCCCAGATAACCACACTTATCTGCGTCAACGGCCTCGGCAAAGAGACGGGCGTGTCCATTTCACTGGGCGGTACCTCGATAATCATTCTCGTCGGTGTCGCGCTTGAGACGGTACAGCAGCTGGAGAGCCAGATGATGATGAGGCATTACAAGAGCTTCCTTGATTGATCTTATGAATATTATCTTATTAGGCGCCCCGGGCGCGGGCAAAGGGACACAGGCCGAGATAATCAGCAGGGAGCTGGGCATCCCGACGGTCTCTACCGGCAACATCCTTAAAGCTGCGATGGCCGAGGGCACGCCCATGGGGCTTCAGGCAAAGAGCTTCATAGACGCCGGCGAGCTGGTTCCGGATGAGGTCGTTATCGGCATTATCCGCGAGAGGCTCGCGCAGCCCGACTGCGCAGGCGGCTTCATCCTGGACGGGTTCCCGCGGACGATACCGCAGGCGGAGGCGCTGGATAAGATGGATATCCGTATCGACAGGGTCATCGAGATCTCCGTTCCCGACGAAGCGATAGTGGCAAGAATGAGCGGCAGAAGGGTTTGCTCCAAATGCAGCAGTTCCTACCATATCGTGAACAAAATCCCGGCGAAAGAGGGAATCTGCGACGTCTGCGGCGGTGAACTTATCATGCGCAGCGACGACAATCCCGAAACCGTCCTTGAGCGTCTTCGCGTCTACCACGAGCAGACCGAACCGCTCAAGGAGTTCTACGCCGGCCGCGGCATCGTCAGGGCGGTAGACGGCGAGCAGAGCATAGAGCAGACTTCGGCTCTTGTGCTGCAGGCTCTTCGCTGAGTCGGCAGCGGGACAGAACGATGGCTGTAATGCTTAAAACCCCGCGGGAGATCGAGCTTATGCGCGAAGCATGCAGGATCTCCGCGAACGCGCTCAGGCTGGCAGGCGAGGCGGTCAGACCGGGGGTATCCACCAAGGAAATAGACACTATAGCGCGCAGATACATAGAAAGTCAGGGCGCAAAGCCGAATTTCCTTGGACTTTACGGATTCCCCGCGACGGCATGCATCTCCGTGAACGAAGAAGTTATCCACGGGATACCGTCAAAGCGGCGCATACTCAGAGAGGGGGACATAGTCTCCATCGATCTGGGCGCCGTCAAGGACGGTTTCAACGGCGACAACGCCGCCACTTTCCCGGTGGGGAACGTTTCCGAGGAAGCCGCGCGGCTGATCGAAGTCACGAAGCAGTCCTTTTTTGAGGCGCTGAAGGTGGCGAAGGTCGGCTTCCGGTTGGGAGATATCGGTCACGCGGTGCAGTCTTACTGCGAATCCTTCGGCTACGGCGTGGTGCGCGATTACACGGGCCACGGCGTGGGCAGGGAACTGCACGAGGATCCCGCGATCCCCAACTACGGCACAGCCGGCAGGGGACTAAGGCTTCTTCCGGGCAGGACTCTGGCGATCGAGCCGATGATCACAGCC
>JAILQN010000181.1 GCA_024699005.1 Clostridia bacterium | reverse complement strand
ACGTCGCCCAGAACGTCGTAAAAGACGATATCGGGATCATATTTTTCATAGGCTCCCTTTTCTCTGAGCTTTTCAAGTGCGGCAATTATCCCCCTACCGGCGCAACCTGTACCGGGCGTTGGTCCTCCCGCTTCAACGCATATGCTGCCTCCATAGCCGATATGTACCATATCGTCCAGAGAGAAATCGTTTCCTCTTGTCCTTACAAGCTCAAGCACGGTATCGACCTTATCGAGATGAGTAAGACTTCCCGTGGAATCAGCTTTCGGATCGCAGCCGATCTGCATGACCCGCAGTCCCCTGTCGCAGAGCGCGGCTGTAAGATTGGAAACAGTCGTGGATTTTCCTATACCGCCCTTTCCGTATATCGCAAGCTTAAGCATGATAATCTCCCCTTCCCGTAACGACCTCCCGGCCGATCGTCTGCATTTGTTTTTTCAGTATATTGAGTCCTTCTTCGGCTGTCAGATCGGTACCGACCTTATTATCATAAAGCATATAACTCTTTCTTACGTTTTCGGGGGAAAGATTCGGCATGACCACGTTGCATCCCGCGAGCACTCCCCTTATTCTGCCGTCGGATTCAGCCGTCCCCAATGCCGTCGTTGAAGGGATCAGAGCGTTGGGCAGCATTATTCTTGTAAGACTTAAAACAAACAAAGTCATCTCCACGTTCCCGGCGCCATGATCGCGAAAAGGAGTATCGGAGTGCGGAAGGAACGGACCGATCCCGACCATATGAGGGTCAAACTCCGCCATGAACTCCATATCATCGGCAATAGAATCGAAGGTCTGGAACGGAGTACCGATCATCATTCCGCACCCGGTCTGAAAACCGATCCCTTTAAGATTATAAAGACATCTTATTCTGTTATCAAAAGACATATCTGCCGGATGGATTTTGCAGTAATGCGATTTATCCGCGGTCTCATGTCTTAAAAGATATCTGTCCGCGCCAGCGTGGAATAATCTTTCATAGCTCTCCCTTGATCTTTCGCCGACCGAAAGAGTAACCGCGCATTCCGGATACTCATTCTTTATACTGCGTATCAGTTCGCAAAGCCGTTCGTCGTTCCAGTACGCGTCTTCGCCGCTCTGCAGAACAAACGTTCTGTATCCGAGTCTGAATCCCTCACGGCAGCAAAGCAGTATATCCTCCGACGACAGTCTGTAACGCACCGCCCTGGTATTTCCTCTTCTTATGCCGCAGTAATAACAGTCATTTTTACAGTAGTTCGAGAACTCGATAATACCTCTGAAATATATTTTCCTTCCGAAAATACCAAGAGTGATATCGTTCGCCATCCCTGCGGCGTATTCTCTGTCTGACGCTGCGGAGGTCGACAGCAGCCTCACCCAGTCGTCGTGAGAGAGCCTTTTCTCTTTATTCAGTTTATTGATAAGTCCGGTATTATTCATCATAGCTGCAAATGGGTATAACGTCAGCGATATCTTCACCGTCACAGGACAATTCGCCGATTACGGAACGTACGCCGAAGTATTCTTTTATATTCGTTTCGGTGATTATCTCTTTTGCCGGACCGAATACAAACCCGCCGCTTTTTGAAAGCATCAGAGCCTTATTCGCTTTCCTCAACGCGTGTGCGGGATAGTGGGTATTGAAGATACAGACTATGCCTTCGTTCGCCAGTCTTGTGATCGTATCGAGCACAAGAAGCTGGTTTTTAAAATCAAGGCTCGATTCCGGTTCATCCAGGATAAGCGCCTCCGGTTCCGATGCGAGCGCTCTTGCAATCAGCGTCATCTGATATTCGCCGCCGCTGATCTCGCTGCAGGATCTTTTTCGGATGCCGTTGATCCCGGCTCTCTTTATAGCCGAATCCGCAGCCGTCATATCCGTCTCTTTAGGAAGAGAAAACGGCGACACGTAAGCAGATCTGCCCAAAAGGACCATTTCCTCTACCGTATATCCCGAAACGCTTGTTTTAGCCTGGGGAACGTACGAAAGCCTGCGCCAGAGTTTTTTTTGCGGGATCTCTGAGATAGGAACGCCGTCTATAAGAGTCTGACCGCCCTGCCACTGAAGAAGCCCTGTAATACAACGCAGAAGCGTAGTTTTCCCTGCGCCGTTGGGCCCGAGTATGGCGAGGACGTCTCCGTCGGAAACGCTGAAATGAATATTGTCAAGAATCTGACGGGCGGAATTCCTGTAAGAAAAACTGCCGTTTTCAACGGTAACTGTCACAGACTCCACCCCCTGTTTCTGCGCAGAAGATAAATAAAAAACGGAGCGCCGATAACGGCGATAAGGATAGAAACAGGAATTTCCTTCGGCGAGACGGTTCTTGCCAGAGTATCGACGATCATCATGAACGCTGCGCCGATACCTATACTCGCTGGTATAAGAGATGCGTTATTGCTTCCGAGCCACATGCGGCAGAAATGCGGCACGAGCAATCCGACCCATCCCACCTGACCGCACATCGCAACGCAGGAAGCGGTAATAAGCGTCGCGCAGATCTGACAGATCATCCTGAGCAATCTGATATTGACGCCGGAACTGACAGCCTCATCGTCCGTTAAAGACAGTGTGTTCATC
>JAILQN010000140.1 GCA_024699005.1 Clostridia bacterium | reverse complement strand
TATCGGAAAGAGAAAGCAAAAATGGATTTCTCTCGGCATCACCGAAAAGGATGGCAAGAAAAAGGCGAAGGAAGCGCTGTGCAAGGTACAGCTCGAATTCGTTCCTCCGCGAGAGGACACTCTTCCAGGCGAGCTAAGCGCAGATATGCCGTTCTGCAATTATCTCAGAACATGGCTCGAGATCATAGAAAAGACGGTCGTTGATACGACCTACAGCTCTTATGTGACGACGGTCACGAAAACGATAATACCGTATTTCGAACGTTTTGATCTGAAGCTCTCTGACGTCGAGCCGCGGCACATTCAGTCCTTCTACACAAACGAGCTGAAGCGCGTAAAGGCAAAGACGGTGATTAACGAACACAACATCCTTCACCGCGCTCTCAAATATGCGGTGAGGATCGATCTCATCCCCGCTAATCCCGCGGACAAGGTCGACCGTCCGAAAGGAGAAAAGTATATCGCGGACTATTACAAGGCTGACGAGCTTCAGAAGCTCTTTGAAGCGACAAAGGACAGCAAGTACGGACTTCTTATCCAGATGACCGCTTTCTACGGTCTGAGGCGCGGAGAAGTCCTCGGTCTGCGCTGGGACGCGATCGACTTCGAGGCGAACACGATATCGATCCACCACATCCTCACCGAGACGAGAGTCAAAGGGAAAAAGAAGATCAAGGGCGAGGAGAGAGCGAAAACGAAGTCGAGTATTCGAACTCTTCCGCTTGTCGCGGATTTCAGGGAAAAACTCCTTGAACTCAAGGCGCAGCAGGAGATAAACAAAAAAGTCTGCGGCGAGTGCTACAACAAGGATTATATCGGATATATATTCGTCGATCCGATCGGCAATATCATCCATCCGGACACTATCACAAGGCAGTTCAAAGAAATTGTGAAAGCCGCCGGGCTTCGGGAGATTCGTTTTCACGACCTGAGACACTCCTGCGCGTCTCTGCTTCTGTCAAAGGGAGCGGCGCTCAAAGAGATACAGGACTGGCTCGGACACAGCGATATTTCGACTACCGCGAACATCTACGCACACCTCGATTATTCCTCAAAAGTTGCGTCTGCAAACCTCATGGACGGAGCCCTTGAAATACCCAAAGGAAGCGATGAAAACCGGTGGAAAACGTGAATAAATTAAGCCGAGAAAAATAAAAGGTGCGATAAGGCCTGCCTTTACAGGCTTTATCGCACCAGGTAATCAATTTCCGGCGTTGAACAGAGACGACAGCGTATCAGAATTCTCTTCAAACACCTTTAACAGATATTTGTTCCAGTGTCTTGCGTCGGAGGTGCTGCTTCCGAATACGTAATCTTCCTGACCGTAGTCCATGACGTCGAAACCCGGGATCGCCTTGCTTGCACCGGATGTGCGGTAATCGGCCGCTCCCGCCAGCGTCATGGTGATACCGTTTGTGCTGTCGTAACTGACCCAGCTCGACAGATCCGTACCGGTTGCCTCGGTTGCAGTTCCATTGGCAGTCTGACCGGTGGCTGCAGCCTTGCTTACCTGAACAGCACCGTCCACGTATTTACCGTACATGGTATCCACGTACAGAGCCAGCGAATCGCCGAAGATCTCGGAAGGAACATGGCCTCCGTTCCACTGCCATTCGATTTCTGCGTCGGTACCTGCGCTCAGCCACGCGATCTGTAGATTGAGAGAGTTGAACATGGAAATGTCGCCTTCGGACGCCCCCATCAGAATACGCGCCCACGTAGGATCATTTGTGCCGTCTGCACCGATATAACTCGTAGGATCATAAAGTTCTACTATATTGTTCCCGTATGCGTCACCGGCTTCGATCTCGGCAATATCTGCCTGATAAGCCGCGAGCATTTCATCAAATGAAGAATAGTTGGATGAGTCTGTCTTACTGCTGGCAGACTGCGTCGTGCCGGAGTCCGGCGTTCCGACTTCCTCCGTAGAGCCGCCGTTCATATCGGGAGGACCGCCTGCGTTATCACTGCTCGAACTGTCGCCGCTCATATCGGGAGGACCGCCCGCGGAATCGCCGCTCATATCAGGCGGGCCGCCGGTAGAATCACCGTCGGGACCTCCTTCCATGCCTCCGGGGCCGCCTTCCATGCCGCCGGAAGTGCTGCCGGTGCTGCCCTTGGCATAAGCGCCCGATATAAATGATTCTGCTCTGTCTGCGTCTGTCATCGAAGCGACTTCGCTGTCAGAGAGCGCATTTCCGTCGGAGTCGAACCAAGTCCAGTCCTCCGCATAAGCAAGACGGGCAATGTAGTCGCCGAGACTCTGCTCAAACTCGGACAAATAGAGATCCACATAGGTGCCGTAGTAACCGTTTGTGTCGCTGTGTGCATCGGCGTCATACTCGATAGTCAACGCCACGGTATCGTCGGTGTCTCCGTCACTGTTCAGATCAAATCCAACGTCCGTTTCCTTCACAGAAAGGTTCTTGCCGTTGATATATTCCATATACTCGGCGGCAAGGTACTCTGCCGTCTGCTTCTGAAAATCCGTATTGAAGCTGTAGTTCGTATCGAGATAGTATTCGAAGGCAAGAGCCATATCCGCTTCTGCAAGAGAAGTGATAGCAGAATAAGCCATGCAGCCCCACATACCGTCGGAAAGAGCAACTTCATTGCCGTCAACGGTCACGGTAGTGGAATAGCTGCCGTCAGAATTCTTGTATACACCCACAGCTCCCTGAGAAATCTCGTATTCATAGAACGCAGGGTTATCGGATGTAGCAGCCAGCATCGTTGCATGTGCGCCGCCGCCGGAGCCGCCGGTGGAGACAAAGTAATCTACACTGCCGGGAAGATTGCCGAGCAGGATATTGAACTTAACGAATCGCACGGCGTTTTTCTGATCCACAAGGCAGGACGGAGCGTCACCGGTATACGTGCCGTCAGAGAGAGTGCTCTGTTTTCCTCTGTTGCCGCATGCGACGTTTATGTAACCGTCGGCTGCATAGGTCGAACCTGCCGTTTGGTTAGATTGTGAGGAATAGCCCGCCGCGCCGGTGTTTACGATCACAGGAGCGGTAGCAGCCGTATAGATCTGACCATTGGTGCTGGTGATCTGAGCATCGTAGTCAATGACAAGATTGCCGGAGGCTGTGCCGTCGGTAGCGTCAGCCGCACCGTCGCCGTCCGTATCCACTCCCTTTACGTAAGCGCCGGGAACGCAGACGGAAACGCCTTGATAATCGGGCAGTTCTGCGTTTGTGACTGCCGTAACGATCGCCATTGTCCAGGCGTCGGAGTTTTCGGAGTACGTCCACTCAGGCTTAATGTTCGCCAGATTCAGCGCTGTCTCAATGTCAGCTTTATCCGCACTGTCGGAGCTAATGACAGTCGTTCCTGAGTTCTCTGACTGCTCAGTCCCTACTGTATCGCCTGAAGTATCGTTGCCCGTATCAACGGATGTGTTACCGCCGCATGCACATAAGCCGACCACGAACGTCAGAGTCAGCAGAAGCGCAAGAAGCTTACTTGTTTTTTTCATTCGGAAAATCCTCCTGTAATGATGATGGTATCATTTTACGTGAGGAGTATTGAAAGAAGATTGAAGAATCATTATATTTCTCAAAGATGGCGTCGGCAAATCTCATGGACGGAGCGCTTTATATACCAAAAGGAAGCGATGAAAACCGGTGGAAAACGTGAAATGACGACCGATTTTTCTCTCTTTTCTGAGGGGTAGGCC
>JAILQN010000066.1 GCA_024699005.1 Clostridia bacterium | reverse complement strand
CCAAGGCGAGCCTTCAGAAAACCTACGAGATGCGCGTCGCCCGCGCTGAAAAGGAGGGCAAATAATTATGGCAGGCGGATTGACTTATACGGCTATTGACTCGACCTCACTCTCAACAGCCGAGATTTACGGCCAGGCTCTGGTTGAGCTGGGCGAAAAGCATCCCGAGGTTGTCGCCCTTACCGCGGACCTTGCGAAGTCCACAAAGATAGGCGACTTTATGAAGAAGTTCCCCGACAGATTCTTCAACGTGGGTATCGCGGAGCAGAATATGTTCGGCGTTGCCGCGGGTATGGCAAGAGCGGGACTCGTTCCCTTCCTTTCCACTTTCTCGCAGTTCGCGTCCTTCAGATCGGCGGATCAGCTGCACACAGACCTTGCCTATCAGAACGTCAACGCGAAGGTCATTGCCACCCATTCCGGCACGTCCTTCGGTCAGGCGGGCTCGACTCACCACGCGATCTGCGACCTGGCGGTCGTGCGTTCCATCCCCAACCTGACGGTCATCTGCCCCGCTGACGGCGTAGAGACCTACAACGCGGTCATGGCGGCTTACGAGACCCCCGGCCCGTTCTATATCAGGATCAACCGCGGTTTTGACCGCGTGCTTTACAAGAGCACCGAGGAATATGATTTCCGGGTAGGCAAAGCGGTCACCGTACACGAGGGCTCGGATATCACCGTTATCGCCTGCGGCTCCTGCGTGTTCCAGGCGTTTGAAGCGGCAAAGGCTCTTGACGCCAACGAAGGCCTGAAGGTCCGCGTGCTCGATATGCACACCATCAAGCCTATCGACAAGGAAGCTATCCTTAAAGCCGTCATGGAGACCCGCCGTATCATCACGGTCGAGGATCACAACGTCATCGGGGGCCTGGGCTCCGCTGTCGCCGAGGTCATGGCGGAAGCCGGCAAGGGCTGCGCTTTCAGGAGGCTCGGTCATCCCGACAAATTCGCTCCGATCGGTCTGCACGAGGATATCATGTCCATAGTCGGCATCGACGCCAACGGCATCATGAACGCCGTGCGCGAGACCATGAAGATGGACTTCGAGGAAGACGACGACTGGGACGACGAGACGTGACGCCGACAAAGAGATTTCTTCTGCTCAGTTGAGATTGCGGTTCGGATTAATGTGTAATCAGCAATGTGCAATGTGCAATGTAAAAGGTTTTGATTTTTATGTTTTAGAAATAATCAACAACTGAAACAGTACATTGCACTTTATTACACCGCTGTTCTCGATGAGTAATTGTTTTTAAATCAAAGGGAGATAATTCTATGACCTCCAAAACAGAGTTTTTAACGAATAAGATATTCATGGACGCCGCGCTGCCTCTTCTGAAGGTTATTGCGAACGACTGCCCGGATATCAAAAAGAAGTTCAAAGCGGTGCACTGCGTCTATCAGGTCAGCGCCCTTGACCCGGATGCGCCGGGCGGCAAATACGCCACCCACTTCCAGGTCAACTGCGACGACTGGGTCGTGCACGCGTCCAAGATCGAACCCAACCCCACGGTAGAGCTGGAGTTCAAATCGGTCGAAGCCATGAACGCCTTTTTCAAGGGCAAGATCGGTCCCAAGACCCTGCCCAAAATGAAAGGCGCGCTCAAACACGTGGAATTCTTCGTGCCGTTCCTGATGGCTCTTCTTAAGATGGCGAACCTTCTGGGGCTGACGGAGCCGCCCGAGGACGAGGACACAAAGCGTCTTCTGGTAAAGTGCTACTTCTATCTTCTGACAAGCGGCATCTCCACCCTCAACAAGAACGGGCACGAGGCGATCCACGACTGGACCTCCAAGAGCCCCGACAGGGTCTTTGCTTACGCGGTGGACAACGAGCCCTCCGTCTCCGCTTATATCCGCGTGAAAGCGGGCAAATCTAAGGCTGGCAGAGGCGTTTATAAGCGCGCGCTTCCGTTCTTCACCATGCGTTTCGATTCGCTCGACAGCGCCCTGGGCATCCTTATGGGTACCGCCGACATGCTCGAATTCACCCGCGAGAGCAAGCTGATCATGGACGGCGCTCCCGAGTACGGTTCGCAGCTCGGCGCGTTCATGCTGGAAGTAGGAGATATGGCGAAGTAAGTTCAAAGTTCCAAGTTCGTAAGGATCGGAGATTTGTCCTTTTCTTTACAAGACTTGGAACTCGGAACTTGGAACTGTAATCAGAAATAATGAACAAAGTATTATCCTTCATCCTTTCCGTCTTCGTCTTTTTCGCTCCGCTGTTCACCCATGCGGGGGAGCTGGAGACGAGGTATTCGCAAAAAGGCGGGTATGAGATAGCCGAGACCGTCGTGAATATCGACGACGGCAAGGGCTCTTCATGGTATAAGCTGTATTATCCGGACGGCTATTCCGGCGTCGAGTTCCCGGCGATAGTTTTCGCCAACGGTACCGGCGCCACGGCGAACTGGTACAACGGCTTTTTAAGGACGCTCGCTTCCTACGGCTATATCGTCATCGGCAACGACGTGCGTATGGTCCGGACCGGCGAGAGCGTGCTTGCCATGGCGGAATACCTGCTTAAAATCGACGCCGATCCGGACAGTCCCTTCTTCGGCAGGATAGACGAATCAAAGCTCGGCATCTGCGGCCACTCCCAGGGCGGCGACGCCGCTGCCGACTGCGCCGTTTTCGACAAGGATCACGGCTTTGACTTCGCATCGCTCTGCACGATAGAGCTGTCGGTCAACACGGCGGTCAACGCGCCGCTGATCATAGACTTCGCCGATATCGACTGCCCGGTCTTCATGACCGCCGGCACGGGCATATTCGACGCGGAGACGATCACCCCGCTTGAATTCATGACCGAAAACTGGAATAATCTCAGCGGCGGATACCCGGCAGTTTCAGCGCGCTCGGTCTGTACGGACCACGCGGATATCTGCCTGCTTAAAAACGGCGGGTATCAGGTCCCCTACGTCATCGCATGGTTCGAGTACACTCTGAAGGGCGACTCCGACGCGGCGAAGGTGTTCACGGGCGACAGTCCCGAGATCCTGAACACCGACAGATGGCAGGACGTTTTGATCAAATAAGAAATTGACAAAGGATCACATCCCCCGCTGCTTTGAGCGGGGGATGTGATTATGTGCGTTTGCCGGCGTAATGTTTCTGATACGGAGATAAGGTCCTTTCCGGATCTTTATATGCGGCGGTCCGGCAAAGACGTTTATTCTAAGGTGTAATCGACGTAAGCGTCGTTGACCCAGCCGAATTTGTTTTCTTCATACTCGATCAGTGTCCAGCCATAGCCTTCGAGTGTTTTATTTCCGGAACAGAAATCGTATACTTCAAACTTTGTACCTTTCTTGATCTCACAGCAGATATCATACTCTGTTCCGGGGCCTTTCCTTACCCTCAGACCGGTTCCGGTCACCGTTCCGGAACCCCGGGACATGCTTCTGTCAATGTCATGCTGCGGACCGTTTTTCGCGAGGTCTTCGATGTTTTCCGCCGTCATTCGCCGATACGGTACGGGAAAATATTCGTACTCGGTACCCATAAGCGCGGCGACGCTGTCTTCGTAATCCTTGTTGTCGATAAAGCTGCGTCCGCCGGAAACGGTAAAGATCCTGCCGTCTCCGTCCAGATCTGCAGTTTCGTCAAAATCGCTTCCCATATCCTTGTCGATCGCCAAGTAGTAGTTATCGGTTTCTATATACATATCAGAGTCCGGGTCATATTTTGAAACGGAATACGGCCAGAATGTCGAATGGGTCTGATTATGGCTGGTGTCTTCTCTCAGGATACCGTTAGTAAAGAAATAAGTATAGGGGTTGACTTCCGCCTCCAGAACAAGCGTTTTTCGTTCATTGTCATAATCATAAATATGTGAGACTCTTCCTCCCATGAAAGTGTTTTCGATCCTGTATATCAGTTCGTCCCTGTTATCCGAATCGATATCACAAACGGCGAATGTGTTGTCGTCCATATACTCTTCCTTGACCTCGGTGCCGTCGGGCAGCCTGTGATCGTTTATGATGGTTCTCAGCGCGTCGGCATAGGCGCCGTATCTTTCAAAATCAAGACCGGTGACCTTTTTGGCAGCCTCGCCGACGTTCAGGACCGGCTTATTGTATGGGGAGTAGGGGTCGGATTTATAAACGGCGGTTGAGACAGCTGTTTGCAGTAAAGTGTTCTTCACCTCCGGCGCGCTGAGCTCCGGCGCCAGCGACCAGATCAGCGCAGCCGCTCCTGAGACGAGCGGTGCAGCAAGTGATGTCCCTCTGTCGTTTTTCGTCGAATAGGAACCGTCGGATACGGTATTCAGATCAAACAGATCATCAGCCGGAGCGCATATGTCCACAGCCTCCCCGAAACAGCACTCAGACATTTTGTAATTTATGCCGGCTTTTTCATTTTTTATCCCGCCGACAATGATGATCCGGTCATCGATCGCTTCATATGTGATATTGTATTCCGATTCCGCCAGTGCGTTCCTCGTCTCTGCGGGCAATCTGCTCCAGATGGACTCATCAATCGCGCAAAACATACCCGAGTATTTAACGTCGGAACCCACCTGCATTTCATTGTTATAACCGTTACCGGCGGCCTGAACCAATAAAAAGTCTTCATCGGGATGAGTATGTTTGTTTACAAGGAGTGAAGCCGCGATACATATACATTTTAATCCCCATTCAAAAGAATCGTTGTTTCTGTAGCGGACGTATTCATCATAAGTCTTTATACTTTTTTTTATATCTTCGGATTCACCTTCTAATACCGCAGACTTATTCTTTTTGAAATAGGTTTCATCACACATCCAATAAGCCTGAGATAAATTAATAACGTTTGCACCGGAGTTGACAAGCTTATTATATGCCGCGATAAAGCCCGAGGAAGTGTTTAATATATCTGTAAAAAGATCGTTCACTTTCAAATCAATGCACTGCAGTCCGGATCTGTCGGAAACGCCCCTGATCCCCGCGCCGTTGTTCCCTTTTGCCGCGGCGAAGCCGGCGACCGCTGTACCGTGATTGGCAGGTGAACTCGATTCAAATTCTGCCGGACGCGAGACCTTGCCCGATAATTCCTCATGCGATTCGTCAACGCCTTCGTCGATTATTCCGATCGTCTTCATCGGGACCGATCTGTAGGCATCGCTGTCTGCTATTTTCCAGGCGTTTTCCGCACCGATCGCCTCCACCCACCAGGACTTGTTCTGCGGAGAGGAGGGCTCGGCAGACCAGGGATCGGCGGTCGTTTCGTCAAGCCTGACAGGCATTTCGCAGCCTGCGTAAAGAACGTCCTTCTCGCGCATCAATATCTCGCTTTTGTTTTTTATCTCGTCAAGCCCAGCAGCGGTCGTTTTGATCTGCAGGGTGTTGATCGCTCCGGACGTTTTGCCGACGACCTTGCCGTTCACGAGAGCCGCGAGCTTATTCTGCCGCGAGGGGGACACTTCGCCGATCGTAAACACTTCGATAAGATCCCTGTAATATATTAAATAATCGGATCCGGAGTATTCAAGTGTTTCGGCCGACGGGATATATATCACGTCTGACTCATCAAGCTTGACTGTTCGGGCGTCGTCCGCTCCGGCGGTTTCGCCTCCGGCGCTTGTTCCCTGCCCCGAGACGTCCTGTTCCGGCGAGCCGTCGCTGCGATCCTGATTCTTATATTTCACAAAAAACCAGAACGCGGCTGCTGCCAGCGCCGCGACCAGGGCGAGCACCACCGTCGCAATCGCGATCTTTTTTACCGTATTATTCTCCTGTCCAGACATTCATGGCCCTCCTCAATACGAATATATGGTATGCTTTTCTTGGAAATGAATATTCAACCGGTGTTTTCCTGATTATGATAGCGTGAATCGATCAGAATTACAAGCTCTTTAAAACAAAAAAGGTCATATTTCAATTGAAATCGGGGAATAAAATCAGTATAATCTGAAACAGAGAAGTGAATGTGCGCTCAATGAAACAGGGGGATATGTTATGACTGTTTTTCCCGATATACAGAATCTTTTGCCGGATTCGGTGATTTTTGAGACCGATCGGGGCAAATCAGAGCTGCCCGGCTCGGAGCGGGTCGTTTATAACGATATAACGCTGACGGTAAAGGGCGGCAGGGTCGCCGTTTCGGCGGATAGTACGGGCCTCCGGTTCGTCACTCTTGAATATCGGTACGATATGCCGGAGGATCCGCGGTTCCTCGGCGACGCCTGGGAGCGGGGCTACGGTGAGCTTGAGTGGCGCGGCTTCGTCTTCGACCGGGTGATGCCGTGGTACTTCTTCGCGCTGTCCGGAGATATCCTCGGCGCGTTCGGAGTCAGGACGAACCCCGGCGCGATGTGCTCTTTTTCATGCGACAGGAGAGGCGTGAAGCTGCATATCGATCTTAGATGCGGCGGCGACCCGGTGGAGCTCAGAGGACGCGAACTAACTCTGTGTGAGATCGTATCCGCGGAGTATCACGCGGGCGACCCGACGGAGCTGTTTCTGCGTCAGCGCGATTTCCTGCGGCTGCTGGTCAGAAAAGCCGTTTTTCCGCCGGAGAACGTATACGGCTTCAACAACTGGTACTACGCCTACGGTAATTCTTCAAGGGAAGAGATACTCGCAAACTGCGCTCACCTTGAAAAGCTGACGGCGGGCAATAAGGTCCGTCCGTATATGGTCATAGACGACGGCTGGCAGGTCCTGCACGTGGACGGCTTCAACGGCGGACCGTGGAACGCCGGCAACGCGGACTACGGCGATATGCGCTCTCTCGCGGCTGAAATGGCGGCGCATAACGTGCTGCCGGGCATATGGATAAGGCCGCTTCTGGACAATAACCCCGACCTGAAACCGGAAATGTTCCGGGTCGTGGAGCCGGGAGCCGAACGGCCGCTCGATCCCACGGATCCCGAAGTGCTGAAATATATAGCCGAAACCGTCGATCTTATCTGCGACTGGGGCTTCAGGCTTATAAAATACGACTTCACGACTTTCGATATCACGAACCGCTGGGGGCCCGGCATGGGCTTTTCGTTCTGCGCGGACTATATTCATTTCCGGGAC
The DNA here is from genome assembly GCA_024699005.1 of Clostridia bacterium. Next base: position 2,449 of record JAILQN010000066.1, on the reverse strand, counting down.
AGATCGCGCACCACTGCGGAGATCATCACGGAGCTTTACAGAACGATCCATACCGCGGCTGCGGGCAGAGCGCTGATCCTGGGCTGCAATTGCGTGGGGCACCTCGGCGCGGGATACATGGAGCTCAACCGCACGGGCGACGACACCAGCGGCAGGGAATATGACCGCACACGCCGCATGGGATATAATACCCTCGCATTCCGTATGCCGCAGCACAACGTATTCTACGCCGTGGACGCGGACTGCGCCGGTCTGACCGCCGATATCCCGTGGGAGAAAAACCACGTCTGGCTCAGGATGCTGGCTGAGTCCGGCACGCCGACGTTCGTGTCCGTCGCGCCGGATCTTCTGAACGATGAACAGAACGCAGTTCTGGCGGGATTCCTGAAAACCGCGTCGGAGATAAAGACCGTAGCCGTACCGCAGGACGTACTTTGGACGACCACGCCGGAAAGGTACCTTCAGATTGGAGGATCCTTCCATTCGGAGAACATGACGAAAGAATAATTAGCAATCAGCAATGTGCAATGTGCAATGTTCTATTGCGCTCCGGGATGAATCACAGCAAACTTCCTGCCGCACCGGAAAGGTTCCAACTCAGAGGAAGTAACTGCCGAGGAACTTCTCCTGCTATTCGGACGCCCTCGAGGAGGGAGCATACAGATTGGAGGATCCTTCCATTCGGAGAACATGACGACAGAATAATTAGCAATTCGCAATGTGCAATGTGCAATGTTCTATTGCGTTCCGGGTTGAATCACAGCAAACTTCCTGCCGCACCGGAAAGGTTCCAACTCAGAGGAAGTAACTGTCGAGGAACTTCTTCTGCCATTCGGACGCCCTCGAGGAGGGAGCATACGGGGCGGTGAAATGTTCGTCGCTGTAGCATTGTTCAGCGCAATTGCACATTACACATTGCTAATTGCACATTGCACATTGCACATTATAAGGAGGCACACATGGAAACAGCCGCAACTTTACTTATGGTTATCGTCCTGCTTCTGGGGCACGCTGTGGGATGCATCCCCCGTCCCGTTTCGTTTTATTACAGCAAAGAGCAGATCGCAGCTTATACGGAGGCCTCGCAGCGGCACTGCGGCGACGGAATGATCATCGCCATAGGCGGATGCTTCGGCACAGAGACCCGTTTTTCGCCCCTTGCCAAGCGTGCGATAGCCCACACCGGCAAGCAGAACCCGAACGCTCTGTACCTGCCGACCGCCCATTTTGACGCCCCGGACGACTCCGCCGATTCCGCGGAGGAGATGATCTGGCTGAAAAACAAGGGCTGCAATACGGATACTCTCTACGTCTCGCGTGAGGACGCGGACGCCATCCGCGAAAAGATAGAGTGGGCGGATATCGTCTACGCCTCCGGCGGCAACCTGCGCGAGCTCGCCACTCAGTGGGCGGACAAGGGCGTGAACGAACTGCTGACAGCCGCCTTCGACCGCGGCGCCGTGCTGATGGGCTATTCCTCCGGCGCGATGTGCTGGGCGGACGTCGGCCGCGACGACTGCGGCGAGCCGACCCGGCGGATAACCGGAGATTTTCCGTTTTTTTACGGCGAGGGCAACGCATACGAATACTATGACTGCGTCGGGATCATGCCTTTTACCGTGACTCCGCATTTCGAGAGCATCGGCTGGCGGGCCTTCGCCCTTGACGCCATGAAAGCGGACAAACCGTCTATCGGAATAGAGGGCGGCGCGGCGCTTGTTTACGAGCACGGCAATTACAGCGTTATTTCCGATCCGGGCCTTGCCTGGCGCACCGCGTTCCTGTTCGACCCTGCCAATAAGCTTTATATGATCGACCTTAAAACCAACGGCAGACTGGCGGTAATGGCGCAGGGAGAAGCTCTGATCAATCGTCAATGAGCAATACGAAGTTTGCAATGAAACCGTCTTATGGGCATGTGCTCATAGGAAGGTTTTATTATTGTGTTTTTTCGGAAGAGTATAAAATAGCCCCTCTTATTTTGCGGATGCGACCCTTTTAACGGACGGTGTAAACCGCTATAATGCTTTCAGAAAAACGTTTTAAGGAGGTTTGCTGAAATGGATGTAATAGTATTGGTAATTTGCCTGGCAGTCCTGACCGTTTTGTTCTGGGTCGGATATCACGTAACAGGCGCCTTGCTCGCGGCGATCATCTGGCTTTGCGTAAAGCTTCCGCTCGCGATCATCTTCGGCAGCCTTGGCGTCGTATGCTGTGCGACGATCCTGCTTATCCCCCTGGGGCTTCTGTTCTTCCGCGGCGGTCTGAGGATACTCACATAAGTCTTATGAACAAACGGGGAGCTATCTCATTATGAAAAGCATAATCAGAAAAAGTATCATATGGTTCTTGTCGGTCATTTTTGTCCTTGACGTTCTCATGTTATGTTTATGGGTACACTCTTTTCATTACTGCCGTCCGTACGGCAACGACGAAGTGGGATTGTCAG
>JAILQN010000062.1 GCA_024699005.1 Clostridia bacterium | reverse complement strand
TATGCTGAAGGTGCCCAAAAACGCTCTCGGTATTTCTGCTGGAGATGCGGCAGAGTTCACGTTCAAATGGGCGGATAATTACACTGAGGGGGACGTTTATTCGTTCTATACCCGCGGCGAGAGCGCGCCCTACGGCAGGCTAAATTACTCCTACCGCGGCCCCGGAGCCTGACAGCGCCGGGAATGGTCCTCAGATTGATCTGTCGCGGCAGTATATTGACGTAAAAGATTGAAAAAAGAGGCTGTGAAAAACGCGGTTTTTTACAGCCTTTTGTAATATTCTTTACATATATGTGTTAAGATGTTATTATCAGATAGAAAATAGCGAAAGCAGTATTTATCACAGAGGTGCATTATTATGAAACACTGTTTTAAAGCCGTCATCACCGTTATAGCTCTGATCCTTGTCATCGGAGTTTTTTTCTGTCAGGCTCTCGCGGCGGTCTCTTACTGCCCGGACGGAAAGCATAGTTTCGGGGAATGGGTAACGATCAACCCCGGGAATTGCGGTTTGCCCGGAGAGCAGATGCGGCGCTGTACGAATATCCTGTCAAACGGCAATCAGTGCCTTAAATGCGAGTACCGCAGTATCGGCGTAAATCCGGATATCCACGGAGGGTTGTACGTTAAAAACGATAAACCCGCGACGTGTACTGTGGCGGGTTATACCGGCGATACGTACTGCAGTATGTGCTTCGACGAGAATAACGAGCATACTTTTGTGTCTGCGGGCGAGGTCATACCTCCGACGGGGCACGACTGGGGCGAGTGGACAGTGGAACATGGCGCGACATGCATAGTGCGCGGTTCGCTCACAAGGACATGCCAGAACTGCGGAAAGTCCGATACTGTTTCTCTGGTGACTGACCCCGAACAGCATATGGCGGCCCCCGTTACGCAGGATATCGCGCCGACATGTACGGAGGCGGGGACGTCCGGCAGGACGGTATGTCCGTATTGCAAAGCGGTGATTGATCCCGGCACGCCGGTGCCTCCTGCAGGGCATTCCTGGGGCGAGTGGACCACGCTTTCGGAGTCCACCTGCGCGGCCCAGGGAACCGAACAGCGTATATGTACGGTCTGCGGAGAAGTGGAAAACAGAAAACTCCCGTATAACCCGTCGAGACACACCGGCAGAACAAGGATCTCCGGAGCGAAAAATCCCGGCTGTGATACGGCGGGATATAGCGGCGATACGGTCTGTTCCGGCTGCGGAGTGGTGCTTGTCAAGGGCGAGACTGTTCCGGCAACGGGACATGATTTCAGCAGCTGGAAGGTTATAACTCCCGCGACCTGTACCGCGCAGGGGACGAGCGAGAGAACCTGCGTCGTGTGCGGTAAGACGGAAACGAATAAAATTCCGCGCACGGTCGATCATAACTGGGGCGAGTGGCAGACCGTGATCTCCGCCGACTGCGCAAATCAGGGAAAAGAGGAAAGATACTGCGCAGTTTGCGGTGATAAGCAGATCCGTACCACGGACTACGCGCCATCGGTCCATACGGGAAAAACGAAATTATCGGGCGCAAGGGCCGCTGACTGCGAGCCGGCTTGTAGCTCTGGCAACTTATACCTTTTAATTATTCCTATGAATAATTGAAAAGTATAGAGATAGAGGTGGGTTCAAATTTGGGAATCCGCTCGATCCGATAATAATGTCATAAAACACAAAAAGCGCGACAGGCGGGATTCTGAAATGAACCCACCCGTCTCGCTTTTCCCTTGGAGTAAGGCTTTTCAGCACAGGTAAAATGAAACGGTACGCAAGCTATTGTATCATAGCCTGCGTACCGATGTGGTGCCGGTGGCGGGGGTCGAACCCGCACCCTGTCGCCAGGACTGGATTTTGAGTCCAGCACGTCTGCCAATTCCATCACACCGGCGTGTTTATATAATAACACCGCGGGGGATCAAAATCAATTGAAATTTTACAAAAGAAGGCAAAAAGTTATTTGGCTGCGTTTATAAGGCGATCTGTATCCTTGACACTTTTTAATTTATATATTATAATACTAAATTAAATTATCTTATGCTTCTTGTATTTCTGCGCTAAAATAGAATGAGGTGTTTAAATGTCAATGTTCAGGAAGATGCTTTCTCTGTTCACCGTCTTCGTAGCTGTGTTTACTTCTCTTATTTCAATGTTTGTGCGCGGCGCAGAGATCGACAAGGATATTCTCGACATCAATTATTTCTTATCGCATGATAACGTTGTTTTTGAAAGTATCGATTCTTCCGCATTATCGGTAACGGAAGAAGAAAAGAAAATCTGCCGCGATTGGTACGAAAACAACGTGATATCGACCGATAGATCGCGTCTTCCCGCTTATGACTTCAATTACGGTATAAAGTCGCTCAGGCGAAATTTCAGCGAGTGGACTTTTACCGGCTCCCGTACTACCGATAAGTATTCCGAGAGAGGCGGCGAGAATACAGTTGTAACTTTGACTGACGGTGAATTTGAAGTAACAGTCGACGCCGTTTTATATCCCCAAAAAGCTATCTGCAGCTGGACTCTTTCACTTAAAAACGTTTCGGATAAAAACAGTGCGATCGTCAGTGAATTCAGTCCGATCAATTCCGTTATACCGGTAACCGACGACAGCGTCATTTACTATAACCGCGGCAGCAACCACACGAACGCCGACTTCGATCTTCTCTCGCGTGAAATATACTTCAATCCCGTTTCGTTCGACTGCATCGGAGGCACTTCATCTCAGAAGTATCTTCCGTATTTCAACCTTAACGACGGCGTTTCCGGCTGCACGCTTGCCGTCGGCTGGACGGGCGAATGGCTCTGCAGGTACACTCCCGATCTGATCAATCATACTCTTTCCGCGCAGGTCAAACAAGCCTCTTTGGCCGCTTCCCTTTCGGCAGGAGAAGAGATAAGAACGCCTTCCGTATCTCTGGGATTTTACGGTAACGCTAATCCGCTTAAGGGATATACGAACTTCAGGCAATGGATGCTTGAAAGCGTTATGCCCGATAATTCCGGTGTGACCGATTTCTTCGAGCTCGCCGGACCCACGTCTACCCGAACGACACAGGAGATACTCGACAACGTCGGTATCATACCCGCCGACTTTCTTGATACGATAGATTATTTCTGGATGGACGCCGGCTGGTATACCGACGGCGATTGGAGCGAAAGCGTCGGCACATACACCGTCGACTCGAGGTATCCGAACGGTATTATCGAGTTCGCCGAATTCGGCAAAGAAAAAGGCATCGGTCTCACTCTTTGGTACGAGCCCGAAAGGATCGCGAAAGATACAGATTTATGGCTCCGCGGTCAGATTACTCCCGGCTTCGTTATCAAAAAGAAGGATAAGAGCGACGTCCTTATCAATCTCGCCGACGACGAAACTCTCGCGTACCTGGAAGAGTTTATCAGTTCCTCGATAAAAGAAAACGGAGTGAGCTTCTACCGCCAGGATATGAACACCGATACCGACGTGTTCTGGGAAGCTCGGGACAGAAAGCTGTACGGCAGAGTGACCGGTCTAACCGAAAACCACTATGTCACCAATCTTTACAAGTATCTCGATTTTCTTGTTGATGATAACCCCGGACTGAGGATAGACAACTGCGCGTCCGGAGGCAGAAGGCTCGATATCGAGATGTGCTCCCGCAGCGTTCCCGCGTGGCGTTCCGACTATCAGTGTTTCGACGTGCCCGATCTTATGGAAGCTTATCAGGTGCAGACGGCGGGACTCGGGCTCTGGCTGCCGGTCAGCGGTTCCGTCATCAAGCTGGCTGACGGGTATCAGGCAAGATCGACGATAATGCCTCTTGAATTGTCGTATTTCGGTGCGTATGATATGCCCGATTACAATAATTATTCCGACGTCCGCGGCGAGATGCTCAAAAATGAATTCCCACTTACCGATCTTTCTATCAACGCTCCGTATTGCGCGACGCAGTTCGGCGATGAAGAAAGCGGCGTCGTTCTTGTTTACAGAAGATCCGGAGAAGATATGTTTGTTGCCAGATTCAGCGGGCTCGACACAAACACCGCGTACAACGTCTATTCATATGACGATCCCGACAGTATCACCGTGCTGAACGGCGACGCGCTTATGAAAGCAGGTTATGCCGTCAGTTTCACCGATACTCCGCAGGCAGTAATACTCTGCTATAAACAGACATGAAAATAGGTATTTTCGGCGGCAGCTTCGATCCGCCTCATCGCGGGCATCTGCGCATCGCGAGAGAGTTTGTAAGTATTGCGTCACTTGATAAGGTGTTCATCATCCCCGCGCTCATCCCTCCGCACAAAAAAGGCAGCAGATTTTTCTCCCCCGGGGAAAGAATGAGGATGTGCGAACTGACGTTCAGCGATCCGGTGTTTGAAATATCGGATATCGAGATCAGACGTGAAGGCAAGAAAAGCTATACGGTCGATACTCTTACGGCTTTGCGCGAATCGTATCCCGACGACGATTTTTATCTGTGTATCGGGTCCGATATGCTCATGACGTTCCACACATGGTACCGCTATAAGGCGATCCTGTCCATGTGCAGTATAATCGCGTTCATGCGCGACGAAGAATACGACTATGACGATATGTCGGATTACGCCGATAAATATCTCGCAGCATACAGGGATAAGATAATCATCTCTCCGATGCGTCCGGACGAACTGTCCTCCACCGATATAAGAGAAATGATAAAAAACGGCGAGGATATCAAAGACGTCGTCACACCCGAAGTCAAATACTTCATCGACTCCCGCGGGACGGAGCGGAATAAATGAAAGACGACAAATATTATATAGAAGCCATACGTTCGCGGCTTTCGGATTACAGATTCGAACACTCGATGAACGTCGCGGCTTGTGCAAAAAAACTCGCGGAACATTACGGATTTTCCGCGCGCGACGCGGCAAAGCATTACACCGCGGGGATACTTCACGATATTCTCAAGGACACTCCGAAGCCGGAGCTTAAGGAATACATGAAGCTGTATTTCCCGGAGGCTACCGAGCTTGAACTGAGAACGCGCAAACTCTGGCACGCAATGGCGGGAAGCGAATTCATACGGCGTGAGCTCGGCGTCGATGATTCGGACATAATCTCCGCTGTCAGGTGGCACACGACGGGCAGAGCTGGTATGACGCCGTTCGATTCTATCCTCTTTATTGCCGATTTCATTTCCGAAGACCGCGACTACCCGGGCGTTGAGACTATGCGCGAATACGCGTTCACCGACTTTACTGCGGCGGTAACGGAAGGGCTGCGATTCACGATCGAGGATCTCGCAAAAAGATGCAAACCCGTTCATCCGGACACC
>JAILQN010000039.1 GCA_024699005.1 Clostridia bacterium | reverse complement strand
AGCCGTACTTGCCGCTTGCGTTCGTAAAGCTGCTGTTGAAGTCCGCCCGTTCCTCGGTTGTACTGTTGCCGACGGTGAACAACATATAGCTTCCTTCCGGTTCGATTCCCTCGGGGAACTCGATGAAGAAGTTGATCCCGATCTCGCCGGACAGCGTCAGAGACTGCGACTTGAACTTCGGTACGATGCGCGGCAGCACGAAGTCATAGGTCTGCGTTGAAAACGCCGCATTCGTAAACGTCGCGGTATAGCGGCCGAGACCGTCTGCGGAAACGCTCGGTTCGGTAACGACGGCATAAACCGCAGTCACGGTTTCATCCTCCGTCGTGCCGCAGCCTGTGCGTTGGCAGGAATGTTCGGCCTTGACGGTATATCCGTTCTCCGTCTCGGTCCAAGTGTAGACCGGTGCACCCCAGTCATGTCCGAGAGCATCGACGTCAACAAGCGTCTGCACCTGCGTTTCGAACGCATCGTTTTCAAACGCTGCGGTGTAGGTCGTTTTACCCTTCTCCGTGCAGGTCGGCTCCTTGGTGACCGCAGCCGAAGCAATGGCTGTTTCGGTCTCGCATTCGTTGCAGCCTTCGCGTTGGCAGCTGCGGCTTGCCGTTATGCTGTAACTGTTTTCCGTCTTAATCCATTCACCGTAGACCGCCTCACCCCAGTCATGCCCGAGGGCGGGGATCGGAACGTTCTTCTGATAGTCGTCGTAGAAATCCGCGTCCGTTTCGCTGCACAGGCAGTAGCGGTATCCGAGTCCTTCTTCGGTGCAGGTCGGCTCGTGGCCCTCGTACGGCACATAGGTATAGGTATGCGTATGGACCGGGCGTCCATTGTTCGCATAGTACGGCAGCGTTACGAACAGGTTTCCGGGATTGTCGTTCGTGTTGATCTGCGCCTGAATGACCGAATAGGTATCCATCAGGTGCGCCTCGACCAGTTTGTCTTTGTAATTCCATACCATATTCTTGCCGTAGTCAAATTTTTCCGCCAGTTTTTGCGAACCAAGATATGTTATCGTGTAATACGCTGCTAGACTGAGAGTACTCTTATTATTGATAGCGCTCATCAATTCAACAAGCACTTGCAGAGGGTATGCTGCCGTTTCGCAGATTCCGTTATTATAGGTATAAGAATATTTTTGGAGTCTGTCTGCATATCCGCTGTTGCTTTGACCGCTGACAATCGTTTTTGCCTGATAATCATCCGCAACCGTTTCGCCCGTATGCGCATGACCGCAATGATACACATATACATCTCGCCAGCCGAGAATCGTATTCGTATCCGGATCCTCTGTAAACGGAATAAACTTTCCTATAAGTTCCTCTCTGTCGCTTGCGGTCAAATACTTGCCGGCGTATGTTAATCCTGTTGCTGTTTTGATTAACGATTGATACTCCGAAGTATCTGTATCGATGCTGCACGTACGTCCGTATCGCGTGAAGCCCCATTCGGGCATCGGCAGCATCGGAACAAAGTCGTTGGCATTGACAAGGTTGAAGATGCAGTCGTATTTTTCCGCCGACGCCTCGGTGTTTGCTGTATTCGAAGGCGTCGCAAAGGTATAGGCAAAGACCGTCTTGCCCTCGTCAACCAGATAGGACGCCATAAGGTTTCCGACCGCCGCGCCGCGCGAGTGCCCGGTGATCCAATAGGTGAGTGAAGCCTCCGGATTTGCATCCAGCTCGGGCTGTACATATTCGTCCAGATAATAGGTCTTCAGATAGTTGAGAAGGCGCGTCGCGCAGACGTCGAATCCGCGGTGGTTCGTCTTGCGCGTCCAGTCGTCATTCTTCTGGCGCGGACTCTTACTCGCGACGGAGTCGTATTCATCAAAGAAGCGAACGAGATCGCCCATGTGGAAGTTGGAGCTCCATTCTTCAAGCGACTTGTTTTCCGTACCGCGTACCCAGATTGCTATAATGATTTTTGTTTCGTCGTCTTGGGTCACGGTCCTGTGACCGATCAGCACTTCGCAGAGGTCGTCGTCGCTGTAATCGGTATCAGTATCAAGCGAATAGTCGACGATGTCCTCAAATCCGAACATCTCAAGCATTTGCATACCGTCGACCTTTTTGTACGAGGTGCCGTTCACCGTTTGCGTTTGATCAAATGTAAAATATGCATTTTGATAATTCGGGTCATAGTATGCCAGCGCCGCGCCTAATACGGAAAAGCTTGCAAGCTCTTTATGATAGACCGTATTATCGCCGAAAAAGTTGCTGAAATCCACGGAGAAGCTCACGGTGGTCGTGCTGTCGTGTCCGCTCTTCAGTTTTCCGGTATAAACGCCGGTCCATGCGCGTAAAGCGTCATCCGTCGTCTCGTCGATCGGATCGATGGCCTCCGGCAGCTCGGTCGGCTCCTCCTGATCGGCGGGTTCTTCCGGATCGACCGGTTCTTCACCGTCTGCCGGATCAACCGCGGCAGGCGCGTCCGCATCGAAAGGATCCTCGCCGGAGTCATCCTCCGCGCCGGCAGTTCCGTCCGTTTCGCGCGGCGCAGCGACCGCGTCGATGTTTTCGACTTCGGGGAGCTTCAAAGCCTGTTCGGCGGCGTCCGTGCGCACCGCAGCGGGCTTTCCGGCGCCGATCGCACCGACCGCCATCATAACGCAGATCCCGAGGCAAAGGAAGCGAATCCATCCCGTCTTTTTCATGAGCGTTCTCCTTTATTTACACTGAACACAGTGCATATTTCCAATTATTTATCATACCCGACAACGACGTGCCGTGTCAATTATAAATCGGAAAAAGAACGAAAAAACCGCAAGAATCGTTCTGCGCGACCGGAAAAAGTGCTTGACACCGTGGGATACATCCGCTATAATAACTACACCATGGCGGTGTAACTCAGTTGGCCAGAGTAGTCGGTTCATACCCGACCTGTCATCCGTTCGAATCGGATCGCCGCTACCACCAAAAAAGCCCGAGAAATCGGGCTTTTTTCATACCTTGCTTATGCTCATTTCTTCAAAATTTGTGCTGATTTCGGGCTTTGACAACATTTTGACAACATTTTTACAACAAATTGACAAAGACAGTCTCGATAAATATCTATCTGATCGGCATTACACGAGTGAAGATGTACTAAACGACCCCATCTATTCTGGGCAAATCAGGGTTATTCCGACAGATCAATTAACGAAAGCTACAGAATGGCTTGAAAGAAAGATTGCGGATGAAGCGGTAAAACGGCCAGAACAGGTAAAGCGTTATCAAGATACTCTCAATTTGTTTCGAGATCGTATTTCGGATAATGAAGGAAGGGTCACGTAAACCCGGGGCTTCCAAACGAAAAAAAGAAATAATAATATATTTTCGACTCTTTTTGCGCTGCCTGTCCCAAAATCGGGATAGGCAGTGGCTTTTCAGCCGCTCGATCGTATTTGCTCCTCACCTATAACGGCAACGATAAATGCCATTTTGGACGGTCCGGAGAAGAATATATTTTTCAATTCTCTTTCCCCCCCTCACCTATAACGGCAACGTTTCAAGCCGTTTTTCACGGTCTGAAGAGGAATATATTATTGAATCACGATTTATCCCTCCAATAACTAGCCCACGAAAACGCGAAATGTTACCCAGGTGAAAGGAAAAAAGATTGTGAACTTTTTCCTTCTACCTATAACGGGTGTTGGAAACCGGGTTTTTGAAATGAAAAAATGAAAATTGGTGTTTATTTTTCAGACAGACCCATCGATGACGCGCAAAATAAAAATCAGCGGCACAAATCCGCTGATAAAACTTCTCGCTGTACCATAAATTGTATGTAGTAAAATGATGTGACCCAAGAAAAAGAGAAGTCCAAACGATGGTATGGTATGATTAGTTTACCAGACAAAACCAGCCAGACCAAAGGAGGACTTCTCATGAACAGTATAGCACAGGAAGCGAGAAAACGGCAATCGGTAGTTAAGCTAGCACGAAGAAGAGGGAAAAGCTACGCAGCGTGG
>JAILQN010000010.1 GCA_024699005.1 Clostridia bacterium | reverse complement strand
ATTCGTTATCGGGCAGATACAAGGTTACGTACAAGGCTGGGTACGCACGGGCGTGACAAATATGGTTCACGTAATAACCCCGAACACACAGGAACGTACGAAGATAATGACGGTGACAAGTATCATATACTCGCTCGGTTACTCGGTCAACAACCTTTATTATCCCTTTATGGTTGATATTCTGTGTGACAACGGCAACATGTACAACATGAGGTACTACCGCGGCGCATACACTCCGATGCTTCTGCTGATGCCCGTTGTTCTGCTCGCCTACTTCGGCACAAGGGAGAGGCTTGTTCTGCCGAAATCAAGGATCACAAAAATGGGCTTCGCATCTTCCATGAGGGCGGTCGCGGGCAACAAGATTTTCTGGATCCGGTGCGCCGACGGCTGGAACGACTTCCTCGAAGGCGCGAAGGGCAACATTTGGGAATGGATGGTTTACCGCGCCCACATCATGAAACCCTCCACCTACGGCGTTCTCAATACCATATCCTACAACGCCAATTTCTGGGGAATGCTCCTGTCTCCTTGGTTCATCGCAAAGTTTGGTAAAAAGAAGATCAAGATATTCAAGAATATTATCCAGGTGTTTCTCATAGTCTCCTATTTCCTCTTTTACAAGAGTCCCGCGGCAGGCCTCGGACTGTTTATCGTCTATACCCTTGACCGCTTCGTGGACACCTACAACGTGATCGATTCCGCCATAGAATCCGACATGCGCGACAACCAGCAGTACCTTATCGGCGAACGCATCGACGGGGCCTTCGGATTTATTCAGTCCTATGCCGGCGGCGCTATCGGAGCAGTTACAGGACTCTTCATTCCCTGGGTTTACAGAAAAAAAGGCTTTGACGGCAACGATTACTCCGTTCTTGACGTATACAACAACTATGATGAAACCAAGCCTATCAGTGAGCAGGAGCGAAATCCCGGCTGCGTGCTGTATTCACTGATGGACACCCTTCTGAAAATATCAATCGTGGGTGCTGCCGTGGACGTGCTTCCCTGGTTCGCCTACGACATCACCGAAACCGGTCAGAAAAGCATGCTGCGGGTAATACGCATACGTACGCTCGTTGAGGACCATGATTCCGAACTGCGTGAGGAAAGCACCTATCTGGAGGGCTGCGAAGCAATTTTCAAAGCCCGCAAATATGAAGGCATGCTGAAAAAGGATATTCCGCACAGGAAAACCGTATCCGCGGCAAGGCATATCCGGGCCGTCACTGCGGAAGAAAAGGCAGAGCGCGCCGAGGCGGTAAGACAGGCAAAAAAAGCAATTGCCGATGCGCGCGCATTCAACGAGGAAACAGAGATCTCCGAATTTGTGACGCGCGAGCTTAACAGGTTCACGACTGAATTCGGAAAGGCCCAGCTTGATCTGTGCCGGAAAATAACGTCGGGAGGATCGCAGCACTTCTTTGACGCAGCCGAGGAAATCATCGCTCAGGCTGACGCGCTGCCTCTTTCAGACGTAAAGGAGGAAAAACAGTGGCGCAGGCAGGAAATCCGCAATGCCCGTTCACTGCTGCGGAGCCGAAAGCTTGCCGGCCGTTTTTATCCGGACGGAGAAATAAACTTTGACCCGGAGGAAACCGAAGCCGCTTACAATCTCCCCGATGATACGCGGGAACTTGCAAAAAAACGCCGCAGGGCAATGAAAGAAGCGGCATCCAGACAGAATCTTTATTCCCAGGTGGCAGCGCCCTACCTTTCCGCAATGCGCACGATCGCGCTGTACGAGGGTTATCAGAATATTGACTCCCTGACCGCGGACTATGACGACGTCAGCTCGGAACGCAACCGGCGTCATGAGGAGCAGCGGAAGGCCGATGAAAAACTTGCCGCAGAACGCAGATATGACCGTGAGCGGTATAAAGCGCAAAAGCGCATAGGAAAATAATAATTTAAAGAGCCGGATATAAAAAACGCAGCCCGTCGCATATGACGGGTTGTGTTTTTGTTCGTGTCGGTGTTTCTTATTCTGAAACAGATCGCAAGGACCGGGATACTCCCGGAGCCTGCCCTGCGGAAGATGACGGCAGCGGGAACACTTCCGGCGCTGAAAGTCTGGAACAAGAACCTTATAAATTACGACAAGCTTCTGAAAATGCCTGAGGATCTGCAAGGTAAAAACAGTTGAAGCCGCCCGGTGAAAAACACGGGCGGAAAAGCTTTTTAAAAATTTGTTGGCACTTTCGGTTTTCGAGAGATACAAAATGCCGTAACAGCCGGAACCCTATCTGAATCAGGTGCAACAAAGGCAAGAATATTTCGGAAGATGCGAGGAGACGTTCCTCTGTTGTTCAGGATTTCTCCCACCGTTTCGATCGCTTTTGAGCACTACGCTTTACGCCGATATGTATCAGCAGAACGGAGTAAGGGTTCATCCGGATGGCAGCTTGTGGATATTTATATTGACGTTGGAAGCGGTTCATCCGTTGCTAAACTTCCGAAGCTTTTTCATATGATAAGCGACATAAAGTGTAGGAATATTGAGACCGTCGTCACAAAAAGTATTAGCCGTTTTGGACGTAATGCGGAAGATATCCTTCCGGGCATGGATCAAGATGCTATTGATTAGGGCAAATGCATTAATATATAATAATTGTGTCTTAAAAACCGTCAAAGCTTTTTTCACACGATTTGCACTTTCTTTCACACGATTTGAAACAGCCAAAAACCTGTTAAAATGAACAAAGTCCCGGATGTTGATCTATTCCGGGGCTCTTTTTCAGTCATCTGATATTTAAATCGTGTGAAATATGCCGTCAAAGCCGATGCTGCGCGGCCCTTTTCGTTCAGGG
>JAILQN010000325.1 GCA_024699005.1 Clostridia bacterium | reverse complement strand
AAACGTCCTGATTTTTGAGCAGTTCTTCGAAAAGCTGTATTTCCGTGGGGATCGGATCGACCGGAACAAAGCTTACGCCGTCGCCGTCTGTAACAGTCAGATAATTGCGGTATAACTCGTTTTCGGGTAATGTCTCCCCGTTTTCCCCGATACAGACGCATCCGCCCCTTGAGCCGGCTTTCAGAGCGCTCTCTTTCTCGGTCACGCACAGCGCAAGGGCTGAGATCACCGCGGAGCGGAAGTTGAAGAAGTCCGCGGTCCCGGAGAAGTCTCCGATCGTGACGACTGAACAGAAGTCATTCAGCAGAATACGTAATTCTTCCGCGAGGGTTTCGAGATTGCCGACAGATCTCCTGATCCCGGCAAAGTCCGACATCCGCTTGCTGTAAAAGCTTTTCAGGTGCGGCAAAGTGGGAGTATCGGAAATCACAGGTCTTTCCGGTTTGCATGATATCTCTTCGGGAGGCAGGAGATCGCTGATCACACGGCTTAAGGCTTCGGCTGTCCGCAGAGCGGATACCTGCGTATCGTTCAGCGCGGAACCCCCCGGCCGGTATATGCCGAAATTTCCCGCGGCCTCGCCCACGGCGTAAAGTCCCGGAATGCTCGTTCTGCCGTCGGTATCCGTATAAATGCCGCCGTTGTTATGCTGTGCGCAGACGCCGATCTCCAGAGGCTCTGCAGCAAGATCTATGCCGTGATCTTTATATACTTTTATCGCCTTCGGATTAAGCTTCATAAGCCTTTCAAAGGGGGAGCAGCGTGTGAGTCCGTGAGTTGCCCAGAAACCGCGGGCTTCCCCGCAAAGCTTGCCCGGTTCGAGTCCGTCAGGTTCTCTTGTAAAGTCCATGAAGACCTTATTGCCCTGCCGTTTTTCCTCTGCGATAAGCAGATCGATCGTTGAGGAAGCGTTTGTTTTTCTGCAGTCGAAAGGCCACTGATAGCCTTTCAGAAAGATAAGAGAACATATATCGTCCGGACTGCCGGCTTCAAGCAGAAATTCTCTCTCGGTTCCGTCTTCCGAGCGCGAGAAGTAGCGCGGTATGACCTGCTGATAGCTGCCGGAGAGGTTCCATCTGAATTTCAGCGAGGCTATACCGTACTGCCATTCCTGAAAATTGCAGAGCTTTGCTCCGGCTTCAACGGCGATCCCGGTCGCCCCGATCTGTTCAACCGGGAAAACGCTGTCTTTATATATCGCGGCAGGAGCCCCGGTTGCAAGAACGACGGCTTTGGCGCAGAACGCTCTGAATACGCCCGCGGAGTCGACGCATACGACGCCGACGCACCGGTCATTGTCCTTTAAGAGTTTTACTGCCGTGAGTCCGCCGAGGACAGGAACACCGTGCGATCTGACCTTTCTTTCGAGCGCTTCCGCCATGTATTTCGACGTGAGCGGTCCCGCCGAAGTGGCGCGTCCCGTGTTGTCATGGTCCGTCCTGTAGCCGGGAAATCTGCCGTAAGCGTCCTTCGGGAACGGGACTCCCGCTTCAACAAGCCTCATAAAGCATCGGATGCTTTCCGAGGCTTCCGTAAGGGCTTTTTTGCCGCTGACGGCGCCGCCGGCAAACAGGTCGGCAGCCATTCTGACTACGCTGTCGCCGTTTTCGGAACAGAAATCGGGTTTGTAGTAGGTTTGCTTGTCGCTGCCGGCGTTTCGCGAAGTGCCGCCTCTGACGTCATCCGTCAGAACGCAGATATCCGGTACTCCGAGTTCGGAGAGCCTGTCGGCGCAGGCAAGCCCCGCCGCGCCGCTGCCGATGATTAGGACGTTAAAAGCTTTACGTTCAAAGTTCATGGTTCATAGTTCAAAGTTCATAGTTCAAAGTTCATAGTTGAGTTGTGTTACACACTGCTCTGAACTCAGAACTCTGAACTGCCGCTACAGCGGCATTCATAATCTTCTTACACTGAAACCGCCGTCGGCGGGGATCACGGCCCCGGTGCAGAAATCGAGACCGCCGCCCGCGCAGGCGAAAACGGCGTTCGCCACGTCTTCCGGCTGCCCCATACGCTTTATCGGAGTCAGTCCGGAACCGATCAGATCCAGGTATTTATCCTTCACGCCGGCTGTCATATCCGTTTCGATTATTCCTGGGGAAACTTCAAAAACGCTGACGCCGTATTCGGCGAGCCTGGCTGCAAATAGCTTCGTGTACATCGATATGCTTGCCTTTGATACGCAGTATTCCGCTCTTTCCACCGAGGCGGTATAGGAAGAGATCGAACTTATGAAAACGATCCGTCCGCTCTGTTTTTCCCGCATTACCCTTGCCGCGGCCTGTGATACGAAAAACGTACCTTTCTGATTTATGTCGAGGACCTGATCAAAATCTTCTTCCGTGATATCCAGCATATCGCGTCTGACCTTCGGCGCGACTCCGGCGCAGTTTACCAGAAGATCGACGCCGCCGTGCTTTTTCATTTCTTCTGCGAGTCTGAGTCTGTCCTCTTTGTCCGAGATATCGCATGAAATAAAATCTGCTTTTCCCGAGGCTGTCAGTTCAAGCGCTTCCGGCGTCCGGTTCCTTGCCGCGATCAGACAAAAATATCCGTTCGCAGCAAGTTTTTTGGCGACGGCAAGACCGATGCCCCTGCTGCCGCCTGTTATCACTGCGTACATTTCATTACCTCTTTTCTGTATAAAGGCAGATAAACGTCCTTATCCCTTGCCGGGCAGCCGGAGACGGTGCCCGCGCGCATAAGTTCGGTGCATTTTCCGCAGGCAAGACAGCATTTTGATCTGTCGGGCTTCCCGGAGCGCAGCCAGTCTTTATAAAAATCGGGGTAGCACAGAGTCATTCTGCCCCAGCCGGCGAGAGAACATACGCCCTCTTTAAGAGCCGTTTCTGCGTAATCGACGCTTTTTTCCGCAAGGCAGGAGAGCCCGGGGATAACAAACGGGATTTCCGGAAACGCTTTCTGTAGTTCGCCCGTTATATCCCGTATGCGTCTCAGCCCCGTTTCTTCCGGTTCGGGAGCGTTCCTGCACGGGCTGTTTATATGCGGGATCAAATACGGGTTGCCGAGAGTCAGGTTTATAAGCCCGATGCCTTTTCCGGCAAGAAGGGATATGATCTGTTTGGTCTCCCTCAGATCCGGATTCCCGTTTTTGTCCGTGCCGAAACCGAAAGGATGCGGGAAACAGTCGCAGGCGTTGAGTCTGGTCGTGACGAACGTGTCTTTACCTGCGTTCGCCAGAGCGGCGTAGACGCACTCAAAAAAGAGCCGCGTCCTGTTTTCAAAACAACCGCCGTATATTCCGGGACGGTCGTAAGCGCTGAGGAACTCATTCAGAAGATATCCGTGGGAGCATTTCACGTCAATGCCGTCAAATCCAGCGTCGGAGGCAAGCCGCGCGGCTTTTTCGTATTTATCGCTCAGGGCTTTGCAGTAATCGTCCGATGCCGTTATATATTCAAGGCCCTCTCTGCCTTTTTCCCAGAGAGAGTTCCTGTAGGCGACGATCGGGCGAGGCGCTCCGTCGGGTTTGCTCCAGCGTCCGGAATTCGTGGATTGAAGAACGAGCAGCGGGACCGGACCGCCGGTTTTAAGGGCGCGTTCTCTTATCTCATCAAGCAGTTTTTTGAAACCGTCCGCCGTTTCCGGGGTCAGGAAGAGCTGCCTCGGGTTTGCCCTGCATTCGGAGGATACGGCGGTAGCTTCGAACCATATAATTCCCGCGCCGCTTTCGGCAAAGCGAAGATATCTGCGTTTCGTCAGTTCTCCGATGCCGCCTGCGAACGTTCCGTCGCAGCCTTCCATCGGGTTGAAGACCACTCTGTTCGGGATTGTTTTTCCGTAAACGGTCAGGTTATCGTTGAGCATAAAATCACCGTAACGATTATATAACACGCGCTCCGGCAAGTCAATAAGGGGATTGACGGAGCTGCTTAAACAATGTACAATGTGCAATATACAAAGTGTAATTATTTATCTGCAGCAACAACCATTCAGACTTATAACGCGCAGCGCCATGACTCATCCGTATTTATATTTTTCAAAGGCTGACGCCGAGGCTTATTTTGCCGAAAGAAGGAAACGCTCCGATTGGAACGCTTATTACGCCCGTGTATGCGAGGCCGCGGAAAAAGCGCTCTGCGAGGAGCTTGTGACGGAAACCGCAGCGAAAGGGAACACCGTATCCCAGCATGCCGATTACGGGCTGCTGAACGGACAGGCTAACAGGTTTTTCAGCACCCTCGGAGTCAAATATCTCGCGGACGGCGATATCCGCTGCGCCGAACGCATGAAGGAAATGCTCCTGAGCTTCATCAGGTTCGAGCGCTGGCATTCCGATTCGTATTATAAACGCATTCCTGTGCCCTGGCACGCAGATATCGTTTCCACCAATACGTCTCTTGCGACAGCGGCGGTGTATGATCTGATTTTCGATCACTTTAATGAGGACGAAAGAAGACTCATCGCGGACGGTATCCTTGAAAAAGGAGTTATGCCGGCTCTTCGCGACTGGATCCTGCCGGAGACCCGTATACATGCGCTCGATTCGATGGGGCACAACTGGTGGGCGGTATGCGTCGGAGAAGCGGCGACAGCATTCCTCTGCGTTTCCGATTTTGTTCCGGAACAGGAAAGAAAAAGAATAACGGATCTTGCCGACAGGGCTCTCGCGGAATACTTTGAGTATTCCGGAAACAGCGTTTTCAATAAGATACGCAGTTTCGACGCTGAAGGTCTTTTCTATGAAGGCCCGTCTTATAACAACTACGGCACGGGCACTCTTCTGCGCTATCTTTTCTGCAGCGAGCGTTATAACGGCAGGAACGATTTGATACGCGCCGCCGTTCCCGAAAAACTCAGCGACGCTTTTATGCTTCAGTCCTATCCGTATACAGTTGACGGCAGGGTGGAGTTCGCGTTTCTGAACTTCGGCGACAGCGATTTCGTAAGATCGATGGACGCGATTTCGCAGTACGCCTGCGCTACGGGGACGGATTCTCCCGCTCTGAGGGCGCTCGCCTCAAAGCTCGGTTCAGATACCGTGTCG